>NZ_CP121354.1:683333-1025000 GCF_029674545.1 Mesorhizobium sp. WSM4904
CGTTCTTCGGCTGGATCCACGACCTTGCCGCGCCCGATCCGACCTCGGTGTTCAACCTGTTCGGCCTGCTGCCCTTCGCGCCGCCGGCCTTCCTGCCGCATCTTGGCGCCTGGGCGGTGGTGATGGGCATCACCATGTTCCTGCAGATGCGCATGAACCCGGCGCCGCCGGATCCGACGCAGGCCGCGGTCTTCACCTGGATGCCGGTGATCTTCACCTTCATGATGGGCAGCTTCCCGGCCGGCCTCGTCATCTACTGGGCCTGGAACAACCTGCTCTCGATCCTGCAGCAGGGCGTGATCATGAAGCGCCAGGGCGCCAAGATCGAATTGTGGGACAATCTGGCGGCGATGTTCCGCAAGAAACCATCGCCGGCGGAATAGAAGCCGCATGATCTTCCAAAGCGAACCTCGGCCATTGGCCGGGGTTTTCGTTGGAGATACCGATGGGACAGCGCCAACCTACGTGATTGGCCGTGTCCCTCTTCCCGATCGTCATTCTAGGGCGGAGCAAGGAGCGAAGCGACGCGCGCAGACCCTAGAATCCATGCCGTTACGCTAACGCGTTGCAACGGTTACAGAATTCTGCACTGCCACACTCTGCGGCAGAGGTCACGGAATGGATCTTCGGGTCAAGCCCGAGGATGACGACGTCACGGGGCCGGTTCGGCCGATCTCCAACGTCGGCGCCATTCGGACAAGGCGATCGCGTATGGCTTTCTGAGCTCAGATAACCGGCATGTCCTGATCGGCGTCATCCTCGGGCTTGACCCAGGACAAGATCGAGGATGACGGCGTTGCGTTGGCCTTCGCCGATAAACCCATACGTCATTGCCCTCGATGCCACGGGGCGGGAATAATTTTCGGCAAATATCAGGAGTTCCTGAAACTCCGAGCAGCCCCGCCTCGTATGATTCCCGGTCCTCCCCAATAAGGCCGCGACGGCTTCCGGCGCGACGACGCCGGTGTTTGGGAGGCCGTCCGGCAGACCGGGGTCCCCGCGGGCGGGACCCCGGTCTTTCCTGTCACTCCACGACGGCGCTGTGATCGACCTTGGCCGGCGTGCCGGGCTTGCGCAGCAGCAGCACCAGCGGGATGGCGGCCAGGGACAGGATCATCATCAGCTTGAAGTCGTCGACATAGCTGATGATCGTCGCCTGCAGCGTGACCAGGCCGTCGAGGGCCGCGCGGCCGGCGGCGGTGTAAGGGCTGAGCGCCTGTGCGATCGTCGGGTCGGCGAAGGCCTGATTGTAGGGCGTCACATAGTCGGCGATGTCGGCGTGGTTGATCTGCTGGTTCTGCGTCAGAAGCGCGGTGACGACCGAGATGCCGACGCTGGAGCCGATGTTGCGCGACAGATTGTAGAGGCCCGTGCCTTCCGCGCGCCTTTCCGGCGCCAGCGTGGCGAAGGTGATGGTGGTGAGCGGGACAAACAGAAAGCCCAGCCCGGCGCCCTGGATGAAGCCGGTGCTGACGATCGTCCATTGCGAGACGTCGGGCGTCCAGCCGGTCATGTCGTACATCGCCCAGGCGGTGATCGTGAGACCGATGAAGAGCAGCCAGCGCGTGTCGACCTTGCCGACCAGCCGGCCGACGAGGAACATACAGGCCATGGTGCCGAGGCCGCGCGGTCCCATGACGATGCCGGCGGTCACCACCGGATAGCCCATCAGCGTCTGCAGGTAGGGCGTCATCAGCGCCAGCGAGGCGAGATAGGTGATGCCGATGATGAAGATGAACACCATGCCGACGGCGAAATTCCGGTCGAGGAAGAGCCTTGGATTCACGAAGGTGTCGCGAGCGGTGAAGGTGTGGACGATGAAGATGTAGAAGGCCGACACGCAAACCAGCGCCTCGACGATGATCTCGGACGAGGAGAACCAGTTGAGCTGCTCGCCGCGGTCGAGGAACATCTGCAGCGAGGCGATGGCGACGCTGAGCATGCCGAAGCCCAGCCAGTCGAGCCTGGCCTTCAGGTCGAGCTTGGTTTCCTGGACGAACATCGAGACGCCGGCGAAAGCCAGCGCGCCGATCGGCACGTTGATGTAGAAGACCCAGCGCCAGGAAACGTTTTCCGTCAGCCAGCCGCCGATGACCGGGCCAAGCACCGGGCCGACCATCACCGAGACGCCGAACAGCGCCATGGCCGAGCCGCGCTCCTCGACGCTGTAGATGTCGAGCAGGATGCTCTGCGAGAGCGGAACAAGGGCCGCGCCGAACAGGCCCTGCAGCAGGCGGAAGCCGACGATCTGCGTCAGCGACTGGGCAAAGCCGCACAGCACCGAGGCGACGACGAAGCCGGTGATGGCGACCAGCAGGATGCGCTTGCGGCCGAAGCGGTTGGCAAGATAGCCGGAGGGCGGCGTCATCACGGCCGCGGCGACGATGTAGGAGGTGAGCACCCAGTTGATCTGGTCGGCGCTCGCCGAAACGCTGCCCTGGATATAGGGCAGCGCCACATTGGCGATGGTGGTGTCCAGCGCCTGCATGATGACCGCCAGGATGACGCAGGCGGTGATGGCGCCGCGATTGGCGACCGCAGGCGCGCCTGTCGCGGAAGCTGTGCTCATGACTTCTGCCCGAAACGCTTGACGAGGTCGGTGACGAAATCGGGCAGGCCGCGGGCATGGCCGGTGTCGATGCTGACCACGGCGCTCATGCCGCCCCTCAGCGGTGGCTTGCCTTCGGCATCGTCGATCGTCACCCGCATCGGGATGCGCTGCACGACCTTGACCCAGTTGCCGCTGGTGTTCTGCGCCGGAAGCAGCGAGAAACTCGAGGACGAGGCCGGGCTGATTGAGCCGACCTCGCCATGCCAGACTTCGCCCGGATAGCCGTCGATGCTGATCGTCGCCTTCTGCCCGGGCCGGACATAGGTGAGCTCCGTTTCCTTCGGCTCGGCCGCGATCCAGATGTCGGTTGACGAGACCAGGCTGAAGGCCGGCTGCGAGGCCGGCAGGTATTTGCCGACCTGCAACGCGTCGACATTGGTGACGATGCCGTCGAACGGCGCCTTGACCACCGAGTCGTTGAGGTTGCGCTGAGCGTCGTCCACGGCCGACTGCGCCTGAAGATAGAAAGGGTTCCTCTCGACCGGCTGGCTGGCGTCGCCGCCAAGCTGGGCGAGCGTCGCCTGCGCCTGCGCCTTGGCGACCGTCACTTTCTGGCGGGCGGCGACGAGATCGTGCTGGGCCTGGTCGAAAGTCGCCTTCGAGGCGGTGGAGGTCTTGAGCAGATCCTGCTGACGCTGGAAGGCGGACTCGTAATAGGGGATGTCGGCCTCGGACTGCTCGATCTGCGCCAGCGACTGCTGGTAGCTCGCCTGCAAGGTCAGCACCTGGTTGCGCACGGTGCCGAGCTGCGCCTGAGCACCGGCGAGCGCGGTCTCGAACGAGGCCGGCCGCAACCGGAAGAGCACCTGGCCCTTCTTCACCGCCTCATTGTCATGCACGTCGATCTCCTGCACGGTGCCGGAGACGTCGGTTGAGACGCCGAGCGACTGCGCCTGGATATGGGCGTTGTCGGTGGTCATGACCTGGCCGCCGACAACGTAGGAGTAGCCGCCGACGGCCAGCGCGACCGGGAGCAACGCAAACAGGACCGGCCGGGTCAGGCTGCGCCGCGGCTTCGCTGGGGCTGGCGGGGCGATCGTCACGGCGGCCGGCTTCGGCTGTGCCGAAGGGGCCTCCAGCGTGGCGGGTTCCGGGGTGACGGGCGCTTCCAACTCGCCGTTCTCTGCGACGGGGTTGCCACCCCGCCTTTGCTCGCGCTGGCTGTCCAGACGGATGACGTGGTCGCTCTTTCTTTCGCCGGCGTTGTCGCCTTCGGCGGGCTTTCTCGGTGAAGTTGGTTCAGACATGGACTTTCTCCCGGTCGGCGGCCGGCTGGGCGCAGGCCTCGAGCAGATTGGATTTGATCAGGCAAAGGGTTTGCAGCAGCTGTTGCTGCGCATCCGCGGAAAGGCCGGCGAAGGCCTCCTCGCGCGTCTTCAGGCCGTTGCTGCGCATTACTTCGATCAGCGGATGCACCCGCGGGGTCAGGTAGAGGAGCCACGCCCGGCGATCGGCAGGATCGGGCCGGCGCTCGATGAAGCCGCGCGCCTCCATCTTGTCGAGCAGCCTCGCCAGCGTGATCGGCATGATCTCGATGAGGTCGGCGACCTTGTTCTGGTGAATGCCTTCATGCCGCGACAGGTAGGCCAGCACCTGCCATTGCGCGCGGGTCAGGCCCGAGCTGCCCGAACGCTGCTCGAAACGCTTCCTGAGCAGGCGCGCGACATCGTGCAGCACGAAGCTGATATTGGGCGAAGAGGGCATGGGAGGAGACCGGAGTCGGCGGACAAACTTTCGTGAGCATGCTTATTATCATCATGCACATAATCCTGCTGGACGCCACGCGCAAGACCGGTTAAGCCGCCTGGAGCAAATGTCGCATCGGTGTGGCGCAACGAAAGGAGCCGACACGGGGCGGGCGAAAAGATGAAGATGAACCGGCTCAGAATCGCGATCGTGGCTGCCCTGTTTGGGTGCGCGTTTCCCGCGGCCGCCAAGGAGGCGGTGAGCTGCGGCGGCGCGGCGATGCTGGGTGGCGCACAGCTCAACTGCAGCCATGTGCAACCCAAGGCGCCGCCGCAGTTCTGCACCTTCAGCTGGGCACTGCACACGATGGGCGGCGACCAGAAAATCGTCGAGGGCAGCTTCTCCTTGCCGCCCGGCGCAGCCAACGTCCAGGTCTACCAGGGCAGCGGTTTCGACAGCGCGCTCTCGAACCCGATCGTGATCTGTCGCGGCAGCCATTGAGCATGGTTGGTGCGGTGACCGGATCACGTTAGTTTGATCGGCGCAACCGCTTAACCGTGCCTGCCAAATCGTGGACCGATCCGATGACCGCACCCAATCCCCACATCAAGCATCCGATTGCGATGCATCCGCGCGTCGGCTTCCTGAAGCCGCTGGTCAACGCGCCGAACATCGAGATCGGCGACTTCACCTATTACGACGACCCGGAGGGGCCCGATAAATTCGCCGAGAAATGCGTGCTGCACCACTATCCCTTCATCGGCGACAGGCTGATCATCGGCAAGTTCTGCGCGATCGCCGAGGGCGCGCGCTTCATCATGAACGGCGCCAACCACGCGATGTCCGGCTTCTCGACCTATCCGTTCAACATCTTCGGTCATGGCTGGGAGGAAGGCTTCGACCAGGAGACCTGGTCGAAGGAGATCCGTGGCGACACGATCGTCGGCAACGACGTCTGGATCGGCATGGATGCGGTGATCATGCCGGGCATCGAGATCGGCCACGGCGCCATCGTCGCGGCGAAATCGGTTGTCACTCACGACGTGCCGCCCTATGCGATCGTCGCCGGCAATGCGGCCAAGGTGGTGAAGATGCGCTTCGACGAATTCACGGTGCGGCGGCTGTTGAAAGCGGCCTGGTGGGACTGGCCGGTCGACAAGATCAGCCGCAACCTCAACGCCATCCGTGGCGCCGACATTTCCAAGCTGGAGGCCGCCGTTTGAACGCGCCGGATAGAACCACGAACGAAACGGCGATCAGTCCGGAACTGTTCACCCGCGCGTGGATCTTCATCCGCGGCGTGCCTTCGATGAAATTCCTGCCGCCGGAGGGGCCGCCGGAGATCGCCTTCGCCGGCCGCTCCAATGTCGGCAAATCCTCGCTGATCAACGCGCTGGTCGGCCAGAAGGGCCTGGCGCGCACCTCCAACACGCCGGGGCGGACGCAGGAGCTCAATTATTTCGTGCCGGACGGCTTTTCCGGCGAGGGCGCCGATCTGCCGCCGATGGCGCTGGTCGACATGCCGGGCTATGGCTACGCCACCGCGCCGAAGGACAAGGTCGACGCCTGGACGAAGCTGATCTACGAATATCTGCAGGGCCGCGTGACGCTGAAGCGCGTCTATGTGCTGATCGACGCCCGCCACGGCATCAAGGCCAAGGACGAGGAAGTGCTGTCGCTGCTCGACAAGGCGGCGGTGTCCTATCAGATCGTGCTGACCAAGACCGACAAGATCAAGGCGGCCGGCGTGCCAAGGCTGATCGAGGAGACGCTCGCCAAGATCAAGAAACGGCCGGCAGCGTTTCCGGCGGTGCTGGCGACATCGTCGGAAAAGGCCGCGGGGCTCGACGAATTGCGCGCGGCGATCGCGCGCGTGGCCAACGGCGGCTGAAAGCCGCTCTGGCCTTGGAGCAGGGCAGTCGGGTATGTGCTCCCCCTCACCCAGCCTCCGCTTCGCTCGGCTGACCTCTCCCCAAGGGGAGAGGAGATTGCCAGCGCTGGCGCCAGTCTCTTCTCCCCGACGGGGAGAAGGTGGCCGCTAAGCGGCCGGATGGGGGGGCTGGCGCCGCCATATGCGATTGCTCTGCCCCAAAGCGGGCAGGACCAGCCGTGACTGACCCGCCCATCAAGTCCTGCTCAATCCGTCTCGTCGCGCTCCGGCGCGTGGTCGCGCCGGCCGGTCAGGATTTCGCGCTTGCCGACGTGGTTGGGAGCGCCGACCAGGCCTTCCTTCTCCATGCGCTCGACCAGCGAGGCGGCGCGGTTGTAGCCGATGCCGAGGCGGCGCTGGATGTAGGAGGTCGAGCATTTCTTGTCGCGCTTGACCACCTTGACGGCTTCCTCGTAGAGGGCGTCGCCATCCTCGGCGTCGATCGAGCCCTTGTCGAAGACCGGACCGGTGTCGGCCGCCTCTTCCTCCGCCTCCTCGTCGGCGGTGACCGTATCGAGATATTCCGGACGGCCTTGCGCCTTCAGATGCGCCACGACGTGCTCGACCTCCAGGTCGGAGACGAACGGGCCATGCACGCGCGCGATGCGCCCGCCGCCGGCCATGTGCAGCATGTCGCCCTGGCCGAGCAACTGCTCGGCGCCCTGCTCGCCAAGGATGGTGCGGCTGTCGATCTTCGACGTCACCTGGAAGGAGATGCGGGTCGGGAAATTGGCCTTGATGGTGCCGGTGATGACGTCGACCGACGGACGCTGCGTGGCCATGATCAGGTGGATGCCGGCGGCGCGCGCCATCTGCGCCAGCCGCTGGATGGCGCCTTCGATCTCCTTGCCGGCCACCATCATCAGGTCGGCCATCTCGTCGACGATGATGACGATGTAGGGCATCGGCGCGAGGTCGATTTCCCGTTCCTCGAACAGCGGCTCGCCCGTGCCCTTCTCGAAGCCGACCTGCGTTTGCATGACCACGACCTCGCCGCTGTCGCGGGCGGCGGCGGCGCGCTGGTTGTAGCCGTCGATGTTGCGCACGCCGAGGCGCGCCATCTTGCGGTAGCGCTCCTCCATCTCGCGCACCGCCCATTTGAGCGCCGTGACCGCCTTCTTGGAATCGGTCACGACGGGCGTGAGCAGATGCGGGATGCCGTCATAGACGGACAGTTCCAGCATCTTCGGGTCGACCATGATGAGACGGCATTCCTCCGGCTTCATCCGGTAGAGCAGCGACAGGATCATCGTGTTGATGGCGACCGACTTGCCAGAGCCGGTGGTGCCGGCGACCAGCAGATGCGGCATCTTGGCGAGGTCGGCGATGACCGGCTCGCCGCCGATCGTCTTGCCGAGGCCAAGCGCCAGCCTGCAGGACGTGTTGCGGAAGCCTGCCGATTCGATCAGCTCGCGGAAATAGACCGTCTCGCGGGTTTCGTTGGGCAGCTCGATGCCGATGACGTTGCGGCCCGGCACGACGGCGACGCGCGCCGAGATCGCCGACATGGAGCGGGCGATGTCGTCGGCCAGGCCGATGACGCGGCTCGACTTCACCCCCGGCGCCGGCTCGAACTCGTAAAGCGTCACGACCGGACCCGGCCGGACATGGATGATCTCGCCCTTGACGCCGAAATCCTCCAGCACGCTTTCGAGCAGGTCGGCGTTCTGCTCCATCCGCTCCTGCGACATGTAGAAGCCCTGGCCCTCAGGCGGCATCTGCAGCAGATCCTCGGATGGAAGCTCGTAACCGGCCGCGACAGCCGCAGGCGCGACCTTGCCGGCGACCGGCAGGGAGGGCGCGGACCTCGCGGGCCGGGCGCTCCTTGCAACGGCAACCGGCGCGGCGTCCGCCGCTTCGGGCGCGCGCGATTCGGTCTCCAACGGAGCGGGCCGGGCGGCGGGCGCGACGGCCGGTGCCGCTACCGAGGCAGGGCTTGCGGTCGGCCCATTCGAGCGCCATTCGATGACGCGATAGAACGAAACTGCTTCGCCTACCGAGGCGGTGCGAGACGGGCTCGGCTGCGCCGGCGCAGGCCTCACCGGCGCGGGAGCGATGGGCGGCTGCGCCGGATCGTGCAGGCGTGCCCGCGCCAGGCGTTCGGCGAGCAAAGGCATGCTGAATTCGAAGAACGCATCGTCGGAAAGGTAGGACCAGCGGAATCTCGGCTGCGGCTTTTGCGCCGGAGTGGCGACCGCTCGCGGCGACGTGGTGATGGCCTGCTGCGGCCCGACTGCGGAGGCAGCGGTGGGAACTGCCCGGGTCGGATTTGCCGTTTCAGCCGTCGGCGGCGCAGGACGGGTGGAATCGCCGGCGGGAGCCGCCGTTTTGGCCGACGCTTCGTCGTCAGGCTGCGCTGCTGGCCGCTTGTCGGAATCCGGGGTGCGGGTGAAACGCACGTTGGGCGCGAGGAAGAAATATTGCTGCCAGGGCTGACGGGCAAACTCGCCGCCGCCAGCCGAATCGAACGAGGCTGCGTCCGATTCGCCTCCGATCGAGTCCCGCAGCGTGACAACCTGCCCCGTTTGGCCCTGCCGCGGCGAGTCCGCGCCATGCTCGCCCGCTTCCGCCGCACGACGGTGATCGTCGTTGTCGTAGGCGGAAATACCGGAAAGATTGGCACGGGAGAAACGCATGGATGTCATACTCGAGACTCGTCGAATGAACGTGTCCCGAGACATAGAAAGCGATGGTTAACAAGACCTTCCAACTGGGCTCGCGAAGGAGCAAGGAGTGGAGACCCTAGGTGGTGTAGCGCCGCGTTCCTTCACACCCCCTCTGGCCTGCCGGCCATCTCCCGCAAGGGTAACGGTATGCACACATTTCCAAGCGGCTGGTCTTTGGCGATAGCGTGCATGGCAGCTTGGCGCATGCATTGTCTTATGTAGCGCTGGTCGACCCCCACTCCGTCTCGGCTTCGCCGAGCCACCTCTCCCCCGATCGACGGGGTAGAGGAAGGCGCCAGACTTTCTACCGCCAGCGCTCGTCCAGCAAGGCTCCCTTCCTTTCCCTCCGGAGGGGGGAAAGGTGGCGCTGCGAAGCAGCGACGGATTGGGGGAACCGCGTGACAATCAAGCCTCAGGTTGATCAGTAGTCACGGAAGATGTGTGCACCCCCTAGCCCGCAAAGGGGGAGATTGGCAGCGCCGCGCCCTCCATTCCGACGAACCCGACAGGCAGCTCGGTCAGGTCGGTTCCGACGCCTGCTCCTCGGCGGTAAGCGTCGCGGTGCCGTAGGCCTTGAGGAAGACGTTCACGCCGGAGCGCACGACATGGTCGATCTCGGCCTGGGTCGGCGCCTTGGTACGGTAAGAGAAGATGCACTGGCGAAACAGGCCGGCGAGGCAAAGGTCGGTAAGCTGATAGGCGGCGAGTTCAACATCCTCGATTTTCAACAGGCCACGCTCGACAGCGGCGTTGAGGAAGGCGGCGACCTTGTCGTGGCCGCGCTTGGGGCCGCGCTCGTAAAAGCGCGCGCCAAGCTCGGGAATCCGGTCGGACGCGCCGATCACGGTGCGCTGCGCCTGTATGACCTTGGCCGAGGTGATCTTCATGACCAGCACCTTGCCAAACTTCACCAGCGTCTCGCGCAGGTCGTCGGCGTGGTCCAGGACGTCATACATGTTCTTGAAGATGGTGCCGCGCTCTTCCTCGATGAGGGCCTCGAACAGCTCTTCCTTGTTGGCGAAATAAACGTAGATCGTGCCCTTGGAGACGCCGGCCTCGCGCGTGATGTCGTTCATGGAGGCGGCCTCGAAGCCCTTGTCGATGAAGACGCGGCGCGCGCCCTCGATGATCTGGGCCCGCTTGACCGGATCCTGGCCGGCTGCCGGACGGCCTTTGCGCAGGTCGAGCAGATCGCTATCTGCTGTCGTTTCGACCATTGAAGTCATACCTCACGAAATATTTCGAACCAGGCGGTTCGATTTGCTCTTGATATGGGCCTCTTTACGCGCTATGTCAATCATCAATTCGAACCGAACGGTTCAGTCTGACTGACTTACCCAGAGAGATTATCATGTCCTCGAACGCGCCCGCCACCGCCGAAGTCCGTAATTTTCCCAACGCCAAGGTCCAGCCGTCGACCGAAGCGCCGGAAGTTCCCGTCCAGCCCACTCCCGTCGCTCCCGTCGAAGCGCCCGCCAAGAAGAAGCGTTCGGTCCGCTCGTTCCTGCTGCCGATCATCGGGCTTGCCCTCCTCGGCGCCGGCTCCTGGTACGGCTACAACTACTGGGCCGACGGCCGGTTCATGATCTCCACCGACGACGCCTATGTCCAGGCCGACATGTCGTTCGTGTCGCCGAAAATCTCCGGCTATGTGGATAAGGTGCTGGTGAGCGAGAACCAGAGGGTCAAGGCCGGCGATCCGCTGTTCGTCATCGACGACGGCGACTACAAGATAGCCGTTGCCCAGGCCGAGGCGCAGATCGCGACCTTGGCGAAGACGCTTGACCGCATCGACGCGCAGACCAAGGCGGCCCAGGCCTCGCTGGCGCAGGCGCAGGCGCAGAAGATCGCCGACCAGGCGGCGGCCGACAACGCAGCGCGCGCCCAGGACCGCGCGGCGCAGCTGCTCAAGACCCATGTCGGCACGCAGGCGCAGCTCGACGACGCCCAGACCGCGCTCGACCAGGCCAAGGCGGCCCTTGCCGGCGCCGACGCGCAGATCACCGCGGCCCAGGCCAATATCGGCGTGCTGGAAGCCCAGCGCGCGGAGCAGGCAAGCACGCTCGCCTCGCTGCAGTTGACCCGCGACAAGGCCCAGCGCGACCTTTCCTTCACCGTGCTCAAGGCGCCTTATGACGGCGTCGTCGGCAACCGCTCGGTCGAGCAGGGCGACCTCGTCAGCCCCGGCCAGAAGCTCGCCGTCGTCGTGCCGATGGACAAGCTCTACATCGTCGGCAACTTCAAGGAGACGCAGCTTGGCCGGCTGGTGCCCGGCGAGAAGGTCCGCATCACGGTCGACGCCATCGACGGCCAGACCTTCGAGGGCACGGTCTCGTCGCTGGCGCCGGCCTCGGGTGCGGTGTTCTCGCTGCTGCCGCCGGAAAACGCCACCGGCAACTTCACCAAGGTCGTGCAGCGCGTGCCCGTGCGCATCGACGTGCCGGCCGACGTGCTGAAGACCGGCAAGCTGCGCGCCGGCCTGAGCGTCATCGTCGCCGCCGACAGCCGCACCGCGCCGGCCGCGACGACCAACTGAGCAGTTTGGGGGGCGGTCCGACGGCCGATCGAGCGCCGGGCCGCCCAGCCTGCCAGCTATTTGTTTCGATGCAATTCCGGACGGAAAACCACTTTGCCGGAATTTGCTCCAGGGAGGCCATGACATGGCAACCGCGACCATCACAGCAGGATCAGTGCCGGCACGGCCGGCAGCCGCCGCGCCCGCCGACCACATGCCGGTGCGCCGCGTCATCGCCTTCCTGGCGATGGTCTTCGGCATGTTCATGGCGATCCTCGACATCCAGATCGTCTCGGCATCGCTGGCCGAGATCCAGGCGGGCCTCAGCGCGAGCTCCGACGAGATCCCGTGGGTGCAGACCGCCTATCTGATCGCCGAGGTGGTGATGATCCCGTTGTCGGGCTTCCTCAGCCGCATGCTGTCGACCAGGGTGCTGTTCACCATCGCCGCCGCCGGCTTCACCGCGGCCAGCGCGCTCGCAGCGACCGCCACCAACATCGACCAGATGATCGTCTACCGCGCCATCCAGGGTTTCATCGGCGGCGGCATGATCCCGAGCGTCTTCGCGGCCGCCTTCACCATCTTCCCGCCGTCGCGTCGCGCCGTCGTCTCGCCGATGATCGGCCTGGTGGCGACGCTGGCGCCGACCATCGGCCCGACGGTGGGCGGCTATATCAGCCACGCCATGTCCTGGCACTGGCTGTTCCTGATCAATGTCGTGCCCGGCATTTTGGTGGCGACGGCGGCCTGGTCGCTGATCGACTTCGACAAGCCCAACCTCAAGCTGTTCTCGAAGTTCGACTGGTGGGGCCTGATCGGCATGGCCGCCTTCCTCGGCTGCATGGAATATGTACTGGAAGAAGGCCCGAACCATGACTGGCTGCAGGAGCAGGCCGTCTTCATCTGCGCCGTGATCATGACCGTCGGCGGCGTCATCTTCTTCTGGCGCGTCTTCACCGCCGAGGAACCGATCGTTGACCTCAGGGCCTTCAGCAACGTCAACTTCGCCTTCGGCTCGCTGTTCTCCTTCGTCGTCGGCATCGGCCTTTACGGGCTCACCTATCTCTATCCGGTGTTCCTGGGGCGCATCCGCGGCTACGATTCGATGATGATCGGCGAGGCGCTGTTCGTCAGCGGCCTGGCCATGTTCTTCACCGCGCCCGTTGCCGGCATCCTGTCGAACAAGATCGATCTCAGGCTGATGATGATGATCGGCTTCTTCGGCTTCGCCACCGGCACCTGGTGGATGACGCATCTCACCGCGGACTGGGATTTCTACGAGCTGCTCGTCCCGCAGATCCTGCGCGGCTGCTCGATGATGCTGTGCATGGTGCCGATCAACAACATCGCGCTCGGCACTTTGCCGCCGGAGCGGCTGAAGAACGCGTCGGGCCTGTTCAACCTGACCCGCAATCTCGGCGGCGCGGTCGGCCTGGCGATCATCAACACGGTGCTGATCGACCGCAACGCCTTCCACTACGCAAGGCTCTCCGAGCATGTCGAGTGGGGCAGCCAGGCGGCGCAGACCAAGCTGCAGAACATGACGCTGAACTTCGAGCAGACCGCCGGTCTCGACGCCACCAGCGCCGCGATCTCGAAACTGTCCGGCATGGCGCATCAGCAGGCGGCGCTGCTGTCATTCATGGACGTCTTCTTCATGCTGACGGCGCTGTTCGCCACGCTCGGACTGCTCGTGCTGTTCATCAACAAGCCGGCCGACCAGCGCGGCGGTGGCGGCGGAGGCCATTGAGGAAGCCGGAACCCCCGCCTGGCATCCTCACGCGCGACCCCGGAAATCGTTGCCGATTTCCGGGGTCGTTTCTTTTTGGATAAAGGGAAGCGCTGCCTCAGGCGGCTGCCGGCTTGAAGCTCAGCGCCACGCCGTTGATGCAGTGGCGCAGCCCGGTGGGCGGCGGGCCGTCGTCGAAGACATGGCCGAGATGGCCGCCGCAACGCCGGCAATGCACTTCGGTGCGCGTCATGCCGAGCGAACGGTCCTCGGTCTTGCCGATGGCGTTGGGGATCTCCTGCCAGAAGCTCGGCCAGCCGGTGCCGGAATCGAACTTCGTTTCCGACGGATAGACCGAAAGGTCGCAGCCGGCGCAGGCGAAGATGCCCTTGCGGTGTTCGTTGAGCAGCGGGCTGGTGCCCGGATATTCGGTGCCCTCTCTGCGCAGCACGTCGAAGGCGGCGTCCGAGAGGATGGCGTGCCATTCGGCATCGGTCTTGGTGACCTCGAAGGTCTCGGCGGCCAGAGCAGGCTTGGCGCCACCCATGCGCAACGCCGCTCCGGTTCCGACGGCGAGGGCGGTGGCGGCGGCACCGCTCCAGAGAAAGTCGCGACGGTTCATGGCCTTTCCTCCTGACATGATCTTACAAACTAGGACGCCGCCGGAAAGTCAAAAGCCGGTGACGGCCCGCCTGCGCCACCCCGCATCGACCCAAGCCCTGGCGATGCGGAGCGGCGCTTGACGGCAGCGCGGATCGTGGGAGAGAGAACCGTGCGGCCGGCTGGGACACACCTCACTTCGCCGGCCGCACGCGCTTTGTTACATCTTCGGCAGAAGAACCTTGTCGACGACGTGGATGACGCCGTTCGACTGGCGGACATCGGCGATGGTGACATGGGCGACGTTGCCGTTCTCGTCGGTCACGGTGACCTTGCCCTTTTCCGACTTCAGCGTCAGCGCGCAGCCGCCGACCGTCTTGACCTCATGCGCGCCGCCATCGGCCTTGGCCATCTTGGCGACGTCGGCGGCCATCGCCTTGGCGGCGATGACGTGGCAGGTGAGGATCTTGGTCAGCTTGTCCTTGTTCTCGGGCTTCAGCAGCGTCTCGACCGTGCCCGCAGGCAGCGCGGCGAACGCCTCGTTGGTCGGGGCGAAGACGGTGAAGGGACCGGGGGTTTGCAGCGTGTCGACCAGGCCAGCCGCCTTGACGGCGGCGACCAGCGTGGTGTGGTCCTTCGAATTGACGGCATTCTCGATGATGTTCTTCTTGGCATACATCGGCGCGCCGCCGACCATCGGATTGGCGGCATAGGCAACGGCGCCGAGCGCGGAAAGGCCGATCGTCGAGGCAAGCAAAAGGGTGGCGAGTTTACGCATGATATCAGTCTCCTCGGGTTGTTTTTCCCATCCTTGGGAACGCGAGGAGATACGAGGCATCAAAAACTTAGTTTCGCGAGCCTCGAAATTTTTTATTCGCCGAACTGAATTCGAATACGCCGTACTTAATCACACGCAACCGCTCCCGCCCGACTGCGATAGGCAGATAGACTTCGGTTAACCTTGAAAATTTCCAGCGATCAGATGCCCTTAAGGTCGCCGGCGGCGACGACGGGGCCTGTCGGCCGGCCGGTCGGCGAACCGCCGGTCGGCTCGAGGCTGACGGCGAGCACGGCGCCCTGCGCCAGCTTTCGCTGGACGGCGGGCGTGACCGCCATGCGCGCGGTCTGGCCGGCCGGGATGACGCCCATCGAGACCGGCGCGTTCTTGCCCTCGATCATCCACAGCTCGAAGTCCTTGCCGGCGCCGCGCTCGCCGGAAACCAGCGAGAGGCCGACCTCCTGGCGCGCCGCGTCATAGACCGCGAGGTATTTGACGTTGCTGTTGTCGGCGGCGAGCGAGGCGACCAGCCTGGTCTCGGGGGGCGGCAATGACGGATTGACGAAGGGCAGGGCGACAAAGACGGCCAAAGCGGCAAGCGCGGCGGCGGCAAGCCCGCGCCAGAAGGCGAGGCTCCCCAGCAGGCCGGCGCCGGGAGCGGATGCGGCGGCCGAGGAGGCAAAGAGCCGGCGGTCGATCGCCGCCTTGACCGAGGTAGGAGGCTCGATCGCGGCATAGGCGGCCGCCATCGGCGCGAAGTGGACCTCCCAGGCATCGACCAGGCGGGCAAACGCCGTCTCGGTGTCGATGCGGCGCGAAGCGATCTGGCGCTCGTCGGCCGACAGAACGCCAAGAACGTATTCGGCGGCGAGCAGGTCGTCGCCTCCGCGTTCCGGTCCGTTGTCTTCCGCCAGCGTCATCTTTCCAGACATTCTCTCAGTTTGAGCAGGCTTCGCCGCAGCCAAGTCCGCATCGTGTTCAGCGGAACCTTGTAGCGCTCCGCCAGCTCGGCATAGCTCTCGCCGTTGAGATAGGCGCCCCGGACCGCCGCAGCCCGGTCTTTCTCCAATTCGTCGAGGCAATGGTGGATGCGTTCGGTCTCGCCGCCCGCGACAGCCATGGCCTCAGGCCCCGGCGCCGGATCGGCGACATCGAGCGCCGCATCGATGTCGGCAGAAGGACCGCGCCGCGCCCTGATGCGATCGATCGAATGGTTGCGCGCAATGGCCACCAGCCAGGAAATCGGGCTCAGATCGGAAACCGCGAAGCGGTCCGCCTTCGTCCAGATCTTGACGAAGACCTCCTGCAGCGCTTCTTCCGCCTCTGCCCTGTCCCTCAATACACGAAGACAGATGCCGAAAAGTTTCCCGCTGGTCTGCTTGTAGAGCAGATCGAACGCAGCCCGGTCCTTCATCGAAGTCCGGACGATCAGCTTGCTGATGTCCTGAGGCCCCATGCGGGCAAATTAGAAGATTGCGATTTATTTGCAACGGGGCGCCAAGGCCTTTGTCCGCCAAAGATTTATCATGCCGTCGGTCTGTCGAATCCCGATTCCGATTTGCCGCTTCATGCGATAGCCTTGCATAAAAGAGGGGGCGGCAATGTCGATCGAACGCGTGCTTTGGGAACAGGATGCGACCGGACTTGCCGAGCTCGTGCACAGAGGAGAAATTTCGCCGCAGGAGCTGGTCGACGCCGCGATCGCGCGCGCCGAGGCGACAAGACCCGACATCAACGCCATAGCCACGCCGCTCTACGACACCGCCAGGGCGAGGGCGAAAGCGGTCGACCGCAAGCTGCCGCTCGCCGGCGTGCCCTTCGCGCTGAAGGATCTCGGCATCGGCATCAAGGGCGTGCCGATCCATGGCGGCAGCCGCATCCCGGCCTTCACGGCGGACTACAACTCGGTGATGGTCGAGCGATATCTGTCCGCCGGCTTGATCCCGATCGCCACCAGCACCTCGCCCGAGCACGGGCTGCGGCTGATGACGGAATCCGCCCGCTTCGGCATCACCCGCAATCCCTGGAACACCGGCCACACCACCGGCGGCTCATCGGGCGGTTCGGCGGCGCTCGTGGCGGCGGGCGTGGTGCCGGCGGCGCACGCCTCCGACGGCGGCGGCTCGATCCGCGTGCCTTCGGCCTGCAGCGGGCTGGTCGGATTGAAGACCTCGCGCGGCCGCGTGCCCCTGACGCCGCTCACCAGCGAAAGCTGGTACGGCATGGTCGTCGACCACGCCGTCAGCCGCTCGGTGCGCGATACGGCGCTGCTGCTCGACCTGACGCATGGCGCCGATCCGCTGTCGCCCTATGCGGCGCCGGCGCCGAAAGGCTCGTTTGCCGCAGCAGCGGCGCGCGATCCGGGCAAGCTCAGCCTCGCCGTCTACCGCAAGTCGCCGCTCGGCCTGCCGATCTCGGCCGAGACGATTGCCGCGCTGGACGCGGCGGTGGCGCTGGCGCGCGAGGGCGGGCACGCGGTGGAAGAGATCGACCTGCCCTATATCGGCCGCGACTTCATGGCCGATTTCTGCAAGAGTGTCGCCTCGGCGGTCGCAGGCATGATGCGGGCCGAGGCGCTGCGCGTCGGCCGGCCCGTCGCCGGCGAGGTCGAGCGCGCGACGCGCGTGCTCGGCCGACTCGGCGAGATGCTGTCCGCCGGCGAAGTCTATGACGCGGTGCAGCGGTTGAACGCCACCGCGCGGCGGATGATCGAGGAGACCGCGCGCTTCGACGCCGTGCTGATGCCGATCATCGCCCACCCGCCGCTCGCCTGCTGCGCGATGGACGCGAAGGGCGCCGACGAGCTCATCGAAAACACGCTCGACAAGCTGCACCTCACCGGGCTGCTCAGGATCAAATCAATTTTCGGCCAGCTGATGGACAAGAGCCTGTGGTTCACCCACTGGCCGGCGATCCACAATGTCAGCGGCCAGCCCTCGATCGCGCTGCCGGTGCATGTCACGGCCGCCGGCCTGCCGCTCGGCATACAGGCCGCGGGGCGGCCGGGCGACGAGGAGACGCTTTTGTCGCTGGCCGCGCAGATGGAGAAGTTGTCGGGGTGGCTCAAGCGGCGGGCGCCGCTCAAGGCGCCCGGCTGATTTCGCAATTGTGACTGCAAAGCCGTTTGCGGCCTGCGGCAATTACCGCTAAGACGCCGCCGTCCTTTCCTAGAAGCCGGGAACATATCGATGACGGACATCGCCGCCACTGCCGAAATGCAGGCCGCGCTGCTTTCCAGAGCGCTGCCCTATATGCAGCGCTACGAGAACAAGACCGTGGTGGTGAAGTATGGCGGCCATGCCATGGGCGACAACCAGCTCGGCAAGGCCTTCGCCCGCGACATCGCGCTGCTGAAGCAGTCCGGCGTCAACCCGATCGTCGTGCATGGCGGCGGGCCGCAGATCGGCGCCATGCTCAACAAGATGGGCATCGAATCCAAGTTCGAGGGCGGCCTGCGCGTCACCGACCAGAAGACGGTCGAGATCGTCGAGATGGTGCTGGCCGGCTCGATCAACAAGGAGATCGTGGCGCTGATCAACGCCGAGGGCGAATGGGCGATCGGCCTCTGCGGCAAGGACGGCAACATGGTGTTCGCCGAAAAGGCGCGCAAGACCATGATCGATCCGGATTCCAACATCGAGCGGGTGCTGGATCTCGGCTTCGTCGGCGAGCCGGTCGAGGTCGACCGCACGCTGCTCGATCTTCTGGCGCGTTCCGAGATGATCCCGGTGCTGGCACCGGTGGCGCCCGGCCGCGACGGCCACACCTACAACATCAACGCCGACACATTTGCCGGCGCGATCGCCGGCGCCTGCCGCGCCTCGCGCCTCTTGTTCCTCACCGACGTGCCCGGCGTGCTCGACAAGAACAAGAAGCTGATCGACGAGCTGACGGTGGCCGAGGCCAAGGCGCTGATCAAGGACGGCACGATCTCGGGCGGCATGATCCCGAAGGTCGAGACCTGCATCGAGGCGATCGAGCGCGGCGTCGAGGGCGTCGTCATTCTCAACGGCAAGACGCCGCATTCGGTGCTGCTCGAGCTGTTCACCGAGCACGGCGCCGGCACGCTGATCGTGCCTTAGCATAACCGTCAGCCGGCTAATCTTCTCCACTCGGCTGCTGAGCGCCCTTCGATGGCAGAGACAGTCGGCTGGCGCGCCGGGCGCCGGACGATCATCGATTCCTCCTCGGCGTCCTGCGGCGCGCCCCAGAATTCGGCGAGCGTCGGCCCGTCCTTGACGCGGCGATCGCGGACCAGAAAGCCCCAGACCTCGCGAAACCAGACGCGGCGGCCCATCCTCGTGTACCAGCGCATCGAATGCCGCTGCTCGGGATCGGGGTGGAACAGGATGCGCGCCAGCGCCTTCGGCCGCGACTGCACGGCAAGCTCGATCAGCTTGACGGCGAAGAACAGCATCCAGGGTTTCAACCGCGTCATATGCAGGACCTGGTGCTTGTAATCCCAGAGGCGGACGTCCTTCTGGATCACCTTGCGATCCTTGGCGATGCGGAAGAACGGCGTCCAGCGGTGCGGCGTTACATAGAGCGCCTGGATCTGGTCGGGATCATAGGCGATGAGCTGGCGAAAGCCGCGCCAGAGATCGCGCAAGCCTTCGTCCTCGAAGCCGGCGACCCAGGTCGCCATCGACAGGATGCCGTGCTGCCTGAGCAGCCGGATCGCCTCGCGATCGGACTTGGTGCTGCCGCCCTTGCGGATCAGGGACAGCGTCGCCTCGTCGGTGTTCTCCATGCCGAGCAGCCAGCGGATGACGCCGGCCTTGCGGTAGAGATCGAGGATATCGGCGTCGCGCACGATGTCGTCGGCGCGCGTCGAGCCGACGATCAGCACCGGCACGTTCTCCGCGATCATGGCTTCGAGAAAGGCGAGCCAGGCCTTCTTCGATGAAGTCGGGTTCTCGTCGGCCAGGTTGATCAGCTCGACACCATGCTTGCGGTGCAGCCAGGCGATTTCCTTGGCGAATCTGACCGGATCGCGATGGCGCCAGCGGGTCCAGAAACCGCGCTGGCCGCAATAGTTGCACAGATGCGGGCAGCCGCGCGAGAACTGCATGACCACGGCGCGCTTGCCGCCCCAATAGCTGTAGCGGCCATGGTCGATCAGCTCCCAGCCGACGCGACAGGCGTCGAGATCGGCGATCGTCGCTGCCGGCGGCGTGGCGAAAGGGCGGCCGAGATCGTCGCGATAGGCGATGCCGGCGACGCTTGCCACCGGCCGGCGCCGTTCCAGCGCCTCGACCAGTGACACCGCGGTCGCTTCCCCCTCGCCGCGCACGATGAAGTCAAAGGCGGCGGTTGCAGCCAGCACGTCGCGCCAGTGATAGGTCGGGAAGACGCCGCCATAGACGATGATGACCCCCGGAGCGCGGGCCTTGATCATCGCCGCGATCCGCAGCGCTGTCGGATGCGCCGAGGTCGAGCCGGAATGGCCGATGAGGATCAGATCCGGATCATCGCTCAAAGCGTCATCGACGAGCGCGGGAAGCGGCATCGGCCCGAATTCGGCGTCGACCAGGCGCACCGGGTGGCCGGCGTCGAGCAGCGGACCGCCGATGGCCAGCAACCCGAGTGGCGGCAGATGATCGTCGGGCACGCGGCTGCCGATGGCCGTATGCGGCGGGTTGATCAACACGATGTTCATGGCGGACCTCCTTGTCGGTCCGCCGTTGCTAGACACCGATGTCGAAGCCGCCTTGGCGCGGTTCAGCAGTTTCGATGCAGCTTTCCAACAGATTTGACGGGCGTGCCCTCAAAGCGCCCAAAGCGCAGCCGGCATCGAGGTGGTGGCACGCATTCCGCACGTTGATCGCGCCGCGGCTTTCGGCGGCTCAAACCTTCGGAGACAAGTACATTAGCATTACCTAATACAGTTTATCCTAAACTTTTATTAAACCTCTATGCATCTTTATATGCATCTATAAATTGTCGGTGGGGGACCACAAGGAATGCCCATATGGCGTTGAATCCTGATTTGAAAATTGATGAAGCAAGCCTCATCACATCGACGTTGATCAAGAAGCACAAGGCCGCGTCCGCGGAGACGGTCGACGCCGTCGAGCTCAAGGCGCGGGCGGCCCAGCTTGCCCTTGTGCTGGACCTCGCCCACCAGGCCTTCGCGCGCCAGGAGCCGGCGGGGCAAATCGTCGAACGCCTGGCCGGTCGATTGCATGAATTGCGCCGCGATGTCGCCCCCGCTGTGTGGCAGGAACTGATCCCGCTCGCTCAGCAGCACCGTGTGGCGGACTATCTGAAGCAGGATCCGTTCACGCGCTGGTCCTTCGAAAAACCGCGCGGCTATTCGGGCGACGCGACACTGCTGGACATCTACTACAAGCATCCGAGCGCCAACGAGATCGTCGCTTCGTCGAGCCAGCTCGGCCGCGAGATCTTTGCCTATACGAGCGAGGCGGCGAGTTCTGTGGCAGGGCGCGAGCGTCGCGAGATACTGGCTAGAACGGTCGATGAAACGGCCGCGCGGGCGGAAAATGCCGAGGTGCTGGCAATCGCCTGCGGCCATTTGCGGGAGGCCGAACTCTCAAAGGCGCTCGCGGAAAAGAGATTGAAGCGCTGGATCGGTCTCGACCAGGACCCGGTCAGCGTCGGCACGGTCAACCGAGACCTCGCCGGCACCGCCGTGGAGGCCATGGACGG
The DNA here is from genome assembly GCF_029674545.1 of Mesorhizobium sp. WSM4904. Lineage (NCBI taxonomy): Bacteria > Pseudomonadati > Pseudomonadota > Alphaproteobacteria > Hyphomicrobiales > Phyllobacteriaceae > Mesorhizobium > Mesorhizobium sp. WSM4904. The sequence goes on from NZ_CP121354.1 coordinate 704,518, forward strand.
ATCCGTGCGCGGTCTTTTGCGGCGTGCCTACCCGCTTGGCACGTTCGATCTCGTCTATGCGTCCGGCCTGTACGACTACCTGCCGCTCCCCGTCGGCGCCCGTCTGCTTCAGAGAGCCATGGAACTGGTCAAGCCGGACGGGGAATTCCTCTTCGCCAATTTCAGCGACGAGATCACGACCGACGGCTACATGGAGACCTTCATGGACTGGCCGCTCATCCTGCGTTCGGCGGGCGACATGTGGGACATCATCAACGCCGCGGTGGACAAGAACCATGTCGATGCCGAGGTCTACTACGGATCCAACAGGAACATCGTTTACGGCAGGATCCGCAAGCGCGGGGGCACCCGGGCGTCGGCATAGGCGGCAGCGGAGCTGCCTTCAAGGATCCATTTCGATTTCCAGGTCGGGCCGCAAAGCGGCCCGACTTTTTCATGGAGTGCTGGCGCGCGCCCAATCCTGTTTGCCGAGGGATGGCGCCCAGAGCATTTCATGCGCTTTGGGTTTTGATTTTTACGCATGTCTTTGCCCCGAGACCGGTTTCCGGCCTTTCGGGGAGACATGCTTCAGGCGACGAGCTCCCGCCTGGCCTGCTTGATCTCTTCGATCGGAACCGGGCGGCCGGTAAGGAAGCCCTGAACCGACTGAATGCCCATGTGCTGCAGCAAACTCTGCTGCTCCTTCGTCTCGACGCCCTCGACAAGCACCGTGTGGCCCAGATTGCGCAGAAGCCTGACCATGTCCTGCAACAGGCTCAGGCCTCGAATCGTCTGGCAGTCATGCAAGAAGCTGCGGTCGATCTTGACGACGTCGAACTTGAACCGACGTAGCCAGGCCAGACCGGCAAAACCGGTTCCAAAATCGTCCAGCCAGATTTGAACCCCCAGGTTCCGCAACTGCTCGATATTTCTGGCGGCCTGCGCCTCAAGGAAAATATCGCTGCCTTCGGTCACTTCGAGCGCCAGCTTCTGGGGCGCCATGCCGTGCCGGCCAAGGATCTCGGTGATGTGCAGCGGAAAATTCGGAGCCTTGAGCTGGACGACCGACACGTTCGCGGACACGACCGATCCCAATCCGTGCTCGACCATGTCGCCGCAGGCCCGATCGATCAGCCACATTCCGAGTTCCTCGATCCCGCCGGTCTGCTCGGCGACGGGTATGAAGACGGATGGGCTGATCATGCTGCCGTCGAAGTCGCGCAGCCGCATCAACGACTCATGGCCAAGCACCTGGCCGGTCGTCGCATCGCAGATCGGCTGGTAAACGACGGAGACCAGTCGTTCCGAAACGGCGTGCTTGAGCAGCTCCGAGAGATTCTGGCTGGCGCGCTTCTGGTCGGTGGCCTGCGCGTCGTAGATCGTGAGGGTGGCGCGGCCTGAGAATTTCGACGCATAGAGCGCGCGGTCGGCCTCTTGCAGCAGTATCCGAAGCTCTATGCTGTGATCCGCGCGCGTCAACGAGGCGCCTGCGCTGATGGTGACGATGTTGAGCTTGTCGTCCCGATCGGGATGCGAGATCTTCAGATCTTCGACAGCCCGGCAGAATTGGTGCGTGACGTCGCGAAGATGATCCCGTCCGGCGACCTTGCAGAGCACGACGAATTCCTCGCCGCCATAACGTCCCGCGATGGCGTGGTTGGCCGCCGCCGTTTCGTCGAAGGCGCGGGCAAGTTCGATAAGGCAGTCGTCGCCGGCTTGATGGCCGAGCCGGTCATTGAACCGCTTGAAGTAGTCCACATCCATGAGAATGACGCCTATTTCGTCATTGTCCGTGGCCCATTCCTTGCACAGTTCCGCGAATTCCCGCGTGATCGCCCTGCGGTTCTTGAGCCCGGTAAGCGGGTCCGTATCGGCGATCTCGATGAGCTTCTGACCGTTCTCGATGGCGACCTGCTCCTGGATCTGCGCCTGAAGCGCATGCAGGAAGGTCTGGTACCGCTCCATGGCGAGACGCCATGAAAGATAAAGCGACAAAACGAGGCAATTCGCGAAATAGGTCGAAAGCACCAGGCGTGTGGCAAAGCCGGCATGAAGGTAGAACAGTGTGGCGCCGACGAAGGCGACCGTCACCGTCGCGGACGACAGCGCCGAGAGCCATAACCGGAAATTGAAGAACAGGTTGGCGCCGAGAATGAACACCGTGCCGAAGATGATGAAGTGGGACAGCGCCTCCTGATATGCGGTGCCTAGCGCCGACAGCAGCCATCCGATGGCGCCCGTCACGATCGCCAGGGCAGCAACGTAGTGCAGGGTGGTGATGGCCCGACTGTGTCGGGCGACGAGTTCGACAAGCACCAGGAAGGTCAATCCCAACGACAGGCGCGTCAGGATCAAACGGTCGGCGACGTCCGGGAAAAGAAACAAGTCGAAGGCGCCGTAGGAGATATAGCTCAACACCGCCGCCGCTATGCCCCAGCGCACGACCTTGCGATTCTGATCCGCGTTCTTCTGCAGGAGCATCGCAAAAAGTATCGGGTCAGCCGATTTCCACGAGGGGCGTGAAATCGCTTCGGTGACCCTCTGTGCCACATCCTCCGTCAGTTGCATTCAGTGCTCCTTGGCGATCATCCTGCGCGCGAGCGTCAAGTCCTCGCGCGAGGACGAAGGCAAGCCTGACCTATTATGAAACACTAATGTTGCTAACCGGCGGTAAACGCATCGCGCGATCGCTCCGACACGACGACCCGGCAAGGATTCCACACGGCAGCCTGGCGTTACGAGCCAGTTCAGAATCATGCTTTCCTCCCATCTGCAAGGGCAGTATCTCGCAACAATGGGGCTCCCGCCAATCTCCGAACATGTCTTTACCTTAACGCTTGTCCGGCCCCATTCCATTTGCCGTCGAATTGACCGCCCCGATGCTGGAACAGTCACCGTCGCAGATGGCTGAGCGGCACGTGGCCGGGGCCTTTGATGTTCTGCAGCACGAGCTGGGTGTGAACGTCGCGCACGCCGGGGAGCCGCATCAGCCGGTGCATGACGAAGGCGTTGAGATCGTCCACCGACGGCACCATGACATGCAGCAGGAAATCGTGGTCGCCGGTCATCGTCCAGCAGGACGAGACCTCGTCCATGCGCTGCACCGCGGCGATGAAGCTCTCCGGCGAACCGTCGCTGTGGCTCACCAGCCGCACCTGGATGAACACCTCGACCATCAAGCCGACGGCGCGGCGGCTGAGCACGGCGGCAAAACCCTTGATGATGCTGGCGCCTTGCAGCGCTTCGAAGCGGCGCGCGCAAGGCGTGGTCGACAGGCCGATCTCCTGCGCCAGCTCCGACACCGGCTTGCGCCCATCACGCTGCAGGATGTCGAGCATCTTTATCTCGAACTCATCCAACTGAGGCATTTTCACTCCCATCTGCACGTTTCAAAGCCAAGTTTACCTCAAAATCGCTCGTCAGGCCACAAATGAGGCTGAATTGCCTCACAGGCCTTGGCTACCATTAGGTGACCGTCCGCGGATCATGATTTTGAGGAGGAAGACATGACGATCAGCGTTGCCGACTATGCCCGCGACTGCGCGGCGCAGGGCCTGCGCGGCGACTATTCGGTCTGCCGCGCCGATTTCACCGTTGCGCAGGATTACAATTATTCGGCCGAGGAGCAGGCGGTGTGGCGCACGCTCTGCGACCGCCAGACGAAGCTGACGCAGAGGCTTGCGCACCGTTCCTATCTCGACGGCGTCGCGGCGCTTGGCCTGCTCGACAAAATTCCGGATTTCGACGCCGTCAGCGAGACGCTGCGCAAGCTGACCGGCTGGAAGATCGTGGCGGTGCCGGGCCTGATCCCCGCCGGCCCGTTTTTCGATCACCTGGCCAACCGGCGCTTCCCGGTCACCAACTGGCTGCGGACCCGCAAGGAACTGGACTACATCGTCGAGCCGGACATGTTCCACGACTTCTTCGGCCATGTGCCGATCCTGACCCAGCCGGTGTTCGCCGACTTCATGCAGATGTATGGCGAGAAGGCCGAGGATCTGATTGCGCTCGGCGGCGACGAGATGATCACACGGCTCTACTGGTACAGCGCCGAATACGGCCTCATCCAGGAACCGGGACAGCCGCTGAAGGCATTCGGCGCCGGGCTGATGTCGTCCTTCACCGAGCTGCAGTTCGCGGTCGAAAGCAAGGATGCCCACCACGTGCCGTTCGACCTCGAGACGGTGATGCGCACCGGCTACGAGATCGACAAGTTCCAGCGCGCCTATTTCGTGCTGCCGTCCTTCGATGCGCTGCGCGACGCCTTCGCCAGCGATGCGCTCGCCGATATCGTGACGCGCTTCAAGGGCCAGCCGGCGCTCGACCCGGCGACGGTTTAGGCATCGAAACAAAGGCGCGGCGCCTGAAACCGCTCGGCGCGGCGCGCTTCAAGATCCGGCTTTCGCCCAGCCGGCCGTCAGAGCGGTTCGCCGCCGGCAAGGCGGCTGAACCGCTCTGGGTTTATCCGGAAGGCGCTTCCTCAGTCGCTGCTTTCTCAGCCGGCAGCGACCGGCTCAGCCTTGAGCCTCGCCAGTTGCTCGCTCTGCAGGTCGAGCGCGGCGTTGATGAAGCGCAGCACGGCAGCCAGCTCGGCGTCGCTGAAGCTCGCCACCACCTTTTCGCCCTCCCGCGCTATGGCGCCATAATAGCGCTCCGACAGCTCTCTGGTCAGCTCGGTCGCCTCGATCACCACCTTGCGCCTGTCCTCCAGGCTGCGGGTTCGAGTGACAAGCCCGCGCGCCTCCAGCCGATCGATCAATGCGGTGACGGCCGCCGGCGTGAGTCCCGTTGCCGCGGCTACGGCGCCCGCCGACTGCGGGCCGCCATAGAGCAGGCCCAGGCAATGCCGCTCGGCCGCGATCAGCCCGAGCCGCGCGCCTACCGCCTCGTCATAGGCCTGCGTCGCGTCCTGCCAGCGCATGACGGCGAGGCTGACGGCCTTTGTCATTTCCGCGCGATTCGTGCTTGACGGGTTTGTTTCGACCATCTAACTATTAATCTGTCTAACATTAAGACCATCGTATCAATATGCGACGTCACCCTTTGCAAGGCAAGGGCAAAGTCGCCAACAAGGAGTGAACAATGAGCCTGATTCAACAGCGCACCCCTCTCTCGAACGAGGAGGAATACAGATACGCCAAGCTGGCGATGGAATGGTACGGCTGGGGCTCGCCCATCGGGCTTGGCATCCTGCTGGTAGCACTTGCCGCCGCGGCCGTGCTGGTGCGCGTCGCCGTATACGGGCTATAGCGAGCTCACAATCTCCCCGCCATGGCGGCGCCGGCCGCCGTTCGATGTCCCGGCGCCGCCCCTGATCACCTTGCCAAGGTGGTCGCCCAGCCGGCAGGCGAGCGCGGTGATGGTGGTCGTCGGGTTGCACTGTCCGGAGGTGCAGAACACCGAGGAGCCGCCGACATAGAGGTTGTCCATGCCATGGACCTTGCAGTTGGCGTCGACGACACTCTTCGAGACATCGGTGCCCATCCGGGTGCCGCCCATATGATGGTTCCCCGCCGTCTCCTCATCCGTCGGGTAGTCGCCGCCATTGCCGATCCAGTCAGCGATGCGCACGCGGCCGAGATTCTTCTGCGCCAAGGTCGCGCCGAAAAGCCTCAGGCCTTCGAGCAGCGTGCGGCGCTCAAGCGGCGACTTCTTCCAGCGCAGTTCGATGCGCGGCACGCCGGCGTGGTCGACATCGGTCTTCGACAGCTCGATCCGGTTCGAGGCGAGCGGCGCCTGTTCCCAGGCAACGTAGAGCTGGGCGGCACAGCGCAGGCGCTGGCCGAGTTGATCGGACATCCACTCCGCCATATTGGGCGCGGTGCAGGCGAGATCGGCGATCAGCCGCTTGACGTGGGGATAAGGCGACTCGATCAGGCGGATGCCGAAATTCAGGATCTGCAGCCGCTCCATCGCGGCAAGCGTCGGCGAAAAGAAAGCTTCGTTCGAGGCGTCGACCTCGAACTCGTCGTAGTTGGCGAGGATGGCGTTGCCGCCCTGGAAGGTCGGATGCTCCATCCAGTAGCGGCCGAGCGCGGCGGCATTCGGCACGACGCCGCCATTCGAGCGCTGATTCGACCACAAAAGCAGCCTGGAGTTCTCCAGCCCGCCGGTGCAGATGATGAAGTAGTCCGCCGCGAAGGCGCCGGCGTCCTGGCCGTTCGACCACAATCTGACGCCGGTGACGCGCCTGCCGTCGCCGGCGAGCTCGGTTGCGTAGGTATTGAGCACGACGGCGATGTTCTTGCTCCGGTCGAGCTCGTCGGCGAATTTCTCGCCGAAGCGCACTGCCGGGCTCTTGATCAGCTGCACCCAGCGGATGTCGTCCGAAATCGGCACATCCGGCCGGAAATCGGGCAGTTCGAGAATGTCTTGGGCTTCCCGCAGATAGGGCTCGATATCGGTGCGGCCGATCGGCCAGCCGGTGTCCGGTGCCCAAGCCTTGGGCTCGAAATCCCGTTTGTCGAGCACACGGCACCAGCCGGCCCAATGGTTGGAAGAGCCGCCCATGAAGCGCAGACGGGTGATGTCGAGATCGAAATAGTAGTCGCCGACCGTGGTGCCGCGATAGAAATCCTGGGATTCATCGCCGAACTCGCGCGAGCCGGCCTCCAGGACGACCACCGGAATGCCGGCGGCGCCCAGTTTCCTGGCGATCGTGGTGCCGGCGGGGCCGGAGCCAAGGATGCAGGCCCTGGGCTTGAAGCCCGCCTGCTTATAGGCCTCGTAACTGTCGAAGATCATGCGAGGTCGCTCCGCCTCAGGATCCAGCCATTGATCTCTATGATTTCATCGCGGACGATCTCGTCAGGGCCGGCAGCAGGCTGGTTGCGGAACAGCGACAGCGCGGACAACGCGATCAGCGCCTGCACGATCGCGCGGCGCGACATCTTTCTCATGAAATGGCTCATGACACGTCTCTCGATGGGGCTCGATACACGCACGCCGTCCTCGGACGGCACACATGCCGCCGCAGAGGCTAATTTCGTGCCAGGTCCAGGTGAAAACCCGGTTACAACCACGTGATCGCGGCGGTTGAATCTGGAAAGGGTTAGGACTTCGCTAACGCCTCGTTGCTCCGCTCGGCGCGCGCGGAACCGCTTCATGCGGCTTCCGAAATGTCGCGATCGAGAATGGACAGGTTGCGGCCGCGATGCTTGGCCTCGTAGAGCCTGCGGTCGGCGGCGCGCATCAGCTCCGACACGGTGGCGCTCTCGCCGCAGGTGATGCCGCCGATCGAGACGGTCAACGGCACGGTCCGCTCATCGACGGGACGGAAGCGGATCAGCTCGACCTCGCGGCGGATGCGCTCGGCCACGCGCCTCGCTTCCGGCTCGGTGGCGCCGACAAGGAAGGCGGCGAATTCCTCGCCGCCGATGCGGCCGAGCACATCGCCGCCGCGCACGCCACGCTCGATGGCGCTGGCAATCAAAAGCAGCGCGTCGTCGCCGGTCAGGTGACCGTAATTGTCGTTGATGGTCTTGAAGTGATCGGCGTCGATGATCAGCAGCGCGCCGCGATCGGCCTTGCGGCGGGAACCGTCGAGCGCGGCGAAGAAGGTCTCGCGGTTGAGCATGCCGGTCATGTCGTCGCGACTTGCCTTCTCGGACAGGCGCCTGTGGGCGGCGGCGAGCTGCGCATGCGCGCGGGCAAGCTCGCGATGCGCGTTCTTCAGACGGTCGCTTTGCCAGAAGGTGCCGGCGCTGGCGATCCAGGCGAGCATCAAAGGGCAGACCGTGGCCGTCAGCCAGACGGTGCGGCTGACCGGAAAGCCCATGGCCGGGACCACAACCAGCGTCAGCAAGAGCGAGACGGCGACCGAGGCGAAGGCGACGACTGCGGACTTCAAAATTATACGACTCATCGCTGACTCCCCACGGAATGCCTCTGTGCCAGCAAGCGCTGAAGGCGACCTTTCCGGGACGGTTAAAATTTGAAGCGAGCCGCCATTTTCACGACGCAAGACGCGCGGAAGTTGTGGATAAAGTCCGCGCCAGCATGCCATAAGGAAGGCATGACAACGACACCCGACCCCTCGCGATTTGCCCATGTCACGGATTGGGTGTTCGACCTCGACAACACGCTCTACCCGCATCATTCGAATCTGTTCGCGCAGATCGACGTGAAGATGACCGCTTATGTCGGCGAGCTGCTGACGCTGTCGCGCGAGGACGCGCGCAAGCTGCAGAAAGAGCTCTACCAGGAGTATGGCACGACGCTGAACGGGCTGATGGCGCGCCACGGCATCGACCCGGACGACTTCCTCGAGAAGGTGCACGACATCGACTATTCCTGGCTGGTGCCCGATCCGGTGCTGGGCGCCGCGATTCGCCAGCTTCCCGGCCGCAAATTCATCTTCACCAATGGCGACCGCCGGCATGCCGAGCGCGCCGCGCGCCAGCTCGGCGTATTGGACCATTTCGACGACATTTTCGACATCGTCGCGGCCGGCCTCAACCCCAAGCCGGCGCGCCAGACGTACGAACGGTTCGCGGCGCTGCATTCCGTCACCGGCCACAACGCGGTGATGTTCGAGGATCTGGCGCGCAACCTCTCGGTGCCGAAATCGCTCGGCATGACGACGGTGCTGGTCGTGCCGCGCAATTTCGAGCCGACCTTCTCGGAGATCTGGGAGCGCGATCCGGCAAATGAGGACGACGTGGATTTCGTCACCGACGACCTCGCCGGCTTCCTGACGGCGATCGTCGACGTCACCGCCTGAACCAACCCCAGATTGCTGACGTATCGCATGCCTTGGAGATTGGCCTAAACGCCGACCGCTTCGTCATCCTGGGGCGGAGCAAGGAGCGAACCGACGCGGCGCAGACCCCAGGATCCCATGCCGTCACGTCAAGACGTTGCGACGGTGCAGAATTCTGCTTCGCTGCACCCTTCGCACGGGGTAGCGGCATGGATCCCAGGGTCTCCGCGACGGAGCTTCGCGCCTGCTTCGCCCTGGGATGACGACGTTGGGAGGCTTCAGCCAATTCCAAACGTCTGCCATGGCTCGAAGCGAACGATGAAACCTTACCCGCCGACAAGCTCTTCACGTTTCAAAATCCCTGCATCGAGGGCCTAGTCGAAGTCGGGGACCGTACCGGGCGGCAGCCCTGGTTGGCCGTTCAGGTTTTTCAGGAACCGGCACCAGTCGGGTACGGCCTGGCGCTTGCCGTTGCCGTTGCCGTCGGACGAGAACCCGTTGCCGAAGCCGCTGCCGCAATTGGCGTTGCCGTTGAAGCTGCCGGCACTTCCGTTGCCGTTGAAATTGCCTGCATTGCCATTGCCGTTGAAGCTGCCGCGATTGCCGTTGCCGTTGAAGTTTCCGGTGTTCCAGTTGCCGTTTGAGCCATCGGCGTTACCCAGGCCGGCAATCGCAACATCGCGGCGGCCGATGGGAAGATCGGCGATCCTGACCACCGTCGAGGCGTCGGCAACCACGATCGCGGCAAGCAGCGTGCAAACCGCGATGCCGTTCCCATCGAACAGCCTCGCGGTCGCCTGGCGAGTGCCGCGCCGGACCGAAGCGAGTGGCCCGAGCCTGGCCATCAGCGGTTTCCCCGGCCGTTGAAATTGCCGTTGAAGGCGCCGACGTTGCTGTTTCCGTTGAAAGAGCCGCCGTTGAAGTTGCCGTTGAAGGCGCCGACATTGGCGTTGCCGTCGTATTCGCCGGTGTTGCCGTTGCCGTTGAAGGCTCCGATATTGTGGTTTCCGCTGGTCGAGGAGGTGTTGTTGTTGCCGTTGAACGCGCCGACATTGCCGGTCCCGCTGTTGAAGGCGCCGATATTGCCGCTGCCGGTGTTGTTGTAGCCGGCATTGCCGCCCAGGCTGCCGAGCGGGTCCATGCTCCTGACATCTGAGCCGATGTAGTGGCCATACTGACCGGCGGTTTGCGCGATCCGGGATGTGCTGAAGGCCTGGCTGCCGGTCTCGGCGGCCTTCGCGGCGGTCGCGCTCAGAAGGCCAAGGCACAGTGCTGATATGACGCTCGGTTTCATGAGCGAATTCCTTCCATGGCTCTGCTTTTGAAAAAGGCTTCCTGCTTGAGAAAGGACTGGGACCGCCGGCGATAGCCTGGCGTGGGGGACGGGCGCGAGGCTCGGCGGTCCCAGAAGCGTCAGCGTCTTTCGATGCCGACGGTTTGCGACGCTACTGGTTGGCGTTGCCGTTGCCGTTGCCGTTGCCCATGCCCCAGTTGCCGTTACCGTTGGCATTGCCGTTGCCGAAGCCGAAGTTGCCGTTGCCGTTCAGGTTGCCGTTGCCGAGGCCGAAGTTACCGTTGCCGTTCCCGTTGCCGTTGGCGACGCCGGCATTGAGGTTTCCGTTGAAGTTGCCGTTGAAGGCGCCGAGGTTGGCATTGCCGTTTCCGTTGCCGTTGCCGATGCCGAAATTGCCGTTGCCGTTGAAGTTGCCGTTGAAGGCGCCGGTGTTGGCATTGCCGTTTCCGTTGCCGTTGCCGACCCCGACGTTGCCGTTGCCGTTGCCGTTGCCGCTACCGATCGACAGTGCGGATGCCGAAACTGTCAGAGCCGACAGGATAGCCGCGGCCAGGATGATGCTTTTCATGACGTTCTCCTTGGTTGTGGTGTTGAAGATCTCGGCCGGCACGAAGATGACCGAGACGACACAACAAGGATGCCGGCAGAAATGACGCCGAAACATTAGGGCTGATCGGCATGGGCTGTCGGTTTTTCAGCCGATGCCCTTGTCGGGAAAAGTCGAAGCCATCGGGAAAAAACTGACAAGCATAAAGGCATATGGCGGGTGTATATTGCTCGGATACTCATGCCTTTTCTCGCCGACCCGTGGACGGCTTGCGACCCACACGACGGCAAAAAGAAGAGAAGGTTGATGCGGGCGGGTATCGCTACAGGCAAGGACGACAGGGCTCGGGACGACAAGGCCCGGCGCCGGAAATTGGCGCGGCACCTGGTTGCCGTGCAGGAGGAACAGCGCCTGCGCCTGTCGCGCGAGCTGCACGACGATCTCGGCCAGATGCTGGCAAGCGTGGCGCTGGAACTGCACAACGTACGCGCGGACTCCGCGGAACTCGATGCCCGCCTCGCGCGCGCGGCCCAGCTAATCGACCAGTTGAGCGCCAGGGTGCACGATGCCGCCTGGAGCCTGCGGCCCGCTGATCTCGAACGCCTGGGGCTTCGCACCTCGATCGAGGATCTGGCCGGCATGCTGTGCGCTCAGCTCGGCATCCCATGCGACGTCGATCTGGAAGCCCTGTCGAGGCCGCTCGAGCCCGAAATCGGCCTGACGCTCTATCGCATCGCGCAGGAGGCCCTCACCAACATCGGCAAGCACGCCAAGCCGAGCCGGGTCAGCGTGACGGCCCACATTCGGGGCAACAGGCTGCGGCTGGCCGTCGAGGACAATGGCCATGGTTTCGACGCCGATGTCGCACCCGGCTCTCAGCATTTGGGACTTGCCGGGATGAAAGAGCGCCTTGCCTTGATCGGGGGCGAGCTGACGGTCGAAACCGCCAAGGGCAAGGGGACCGCAATCTATGCCGATGTGCTTTTGACCGGCTGACCCGGATAAACGGCTTAACGCCGGCACCCTCCTCCCCGCGACATCATCGGACAAGAATGCCGGTTCCGGCTCGGCGACCGGCTGACCGGTTCGGCGTTTGGACAGAAACCGGCCATCCGCTCTAACTATTTGTTTTTCGTGCCGTTCAGGACACCTCTTTCCGGTAATTGCTCTAAGTGAAGCGTTCCACATCCGAAAGTGTCGGCCGAGGCTTACAATCCGACTCATGGGGTTAGGCGGGGGATGGCTTTACCCGTTGCGGCCGTTCAGGCCTGCTGAGACAGACGGGCGTCCCGCGCCAGGCGGGGCAGTTGCCTAGACCATCAAGGACAAAGAGGACCCCTCCACGCGGCGGGGCCTTTGACAGACTGATGGAGGTTAAAGGTGTGCTGCAGGCGCATATTCGTGGTCGATGACCATCCGATCATCCTGTCCGGTGTCGGCGCGATGATCAACAGCCAGGACGATCTGACGATCGTCGGACTGGCGGCGAATGCCGACGAGGCCCTCGAAGGCATCGGCAGAGCTCTTCCCGACGTCGCCGTGGTCGATATCTCGCTTCCCGGCGTCAACGGGGTCACGCTGATCGAGCGGCTCGTCGAGCGGTTTCCCGAGATCGGCTGCATAGCGCTGACCGCGCATGAGGACCCCGGCTGCCTGCGCCAGGTGCTGGCGGCCGGGGCGCGCGGTTTCGTGGTCAAACGTTCGACCGCGACGGATCTGCTGCAGGCCATCCGATGCGTGCTGGCCGGCGACAATTATGTCGATCCGGCACTTGCCGCGCGCATCCTGAGCCCCCGCCACGGCACGCAATGCGACCCCGGCAATCTCAGCGAGCGGGAGCGATCGGTGATCCAGCTGGTTGCCCTCGGCTACAGCAACAAGGAAATATCCTCGCGGCTCAACCTCAGCATCAAGACGATCGAAACCTACCGGACCCGGGCAACCGACAAGCTGGAGCTCCACTCCCGCGCCGCCATCGTGCGCTTCGCGCATTCGAACGGCTGGCTGGCCGAGCTGCAATAGCGAGCAGCACCTTCAAAGACTGTAAAAGCGGCGGACGATGTCCCAGGCTTCGTCGGCGGTGTCGACGAAATCGATGATGTCCTGGTCGCCGGGCGAGATGGTGCCCTGCTCGGCAAGGAAATCGAGGTCGATCGCCCGTTGCCAGAACGCCTTGCCGAACAGGATCACCGGCACGCGCTCCATGCGGCCGGTCTGGATCAGCGTCAGCGTCTCGAAGAATTCGTCCATCGTGCCGAAGCCGCCCGGGAACACGGCGACCGCCTTGGCGCGCATGACGAAATGCATCTTGCGGATGGCGAAATAGTGGAAGTTGAAGCAGAGCTCCGGCGTCACATAGGCGTTCGGCGCCTGCTCGTGCGGCAACACGATGTTGAGGCCGATCGACGGCGCGCCGACATCGTCGGCGCCGCGGTTTCCGGCTTCCATGACGCCAGGTCCGCCGCCGGTGACGACGACGAACTCGCGATAGTAGGACGTGGCCGACTGCTGCGAGCACAGCCGGGCGAACTTGCGCGCCTCTTCGTAATATTTGCTGTTCAGCTCGAGGTTCTTCTTCTGCGTCTCGTTCTTCGCCGCCCAGGCGACGCCGCCCGGCTCCGGCAGCCTCGCCCCGCCGAACAGGATGACCGTAGAACGGATGCCGCGCTCGGCAAGGATCATCTCGGGCTTCAGCAGCTCGAGCTGCAGGCGAACCGGGCGCAATTCGCGCCGCGTCATGAAGTCGGGATCGTTCCAGGCCAGACGATAGGTTTCGGCCCGCGTCTGCGGCGTGTCCGGCACGCTCTTCGACCGCTCCAGATCCTCGTCCGAATGCGGCAGCGGCGTCCAGCCCGCCTTTTCCATGGGTGTCATTGAGTCCACCGTTCCAAATCCTTTACTTGCGCCGTCCCGTGACGCAGCCGCGATTGACCCTCATCCAGGCTTCACATAGGGTCCGCGCGATTTCAAAACAGGTTAAGGCGCAGCCCTTAACAGCTTTGTAATGGAGCAAATTCATGTCGAAGCCCGATCTGGCGAGCCTCGAAAAGACCATCGAAAAGGCCTTCGAGGAGCGCGACACGATTTCGACCGCGACACGCGGCGAAACGCGCGACGCCATCCAGTCGGCGCTCGATCTGCTCGACCGCGGCGTGGCCCGTGTCGCCGAGCGGCAGGACGACGGCAAGTGGCTCGTCAACCAGTGGCTGAAGAAGGCGGTGCTGCTCTCCTTCCGGCTGAACCCGATGGAGATCATCAAGGGCGGCCCGGGCCAGGCGGTGTGGTGGGACAAGGTGCCGTCCAAGTTCGACGGCTGGAGCGCCGTAGACTTCGAGAAGGCCGGATTCCGCGCCGTGCCGTCCTCGGTCGTGCGCCGCTCGGCATATGTCGCGCCGGGCGCGGTGCTGATGCCGTCCTTCGTCAATGTCGGCGCCTATGTCGATTCGGGCACGATGGTCGACACATGGGCCTCGGTCGGCTCCTGCGCCCAGATCGGCAAGAACGTGCATCTTTCCGGCGGCGTCGGCATCGGCGGCGTGCTGGAGCCGATGCAGGCCGGCCCGACCATCATAGAGGACAATTGCTTCATCGGCGCGCGCTCCGAGGTGGTCGAAGGCTGCATCGTGCGCGAAGGCTCGGTGCTCGGCATGGGCGTGTTCATCGGCCAGTCGACCAAGATCGTCGACCGCGCCACCGGCGAGGTCTTCTACGGCGAGGTGCCGGCAAATTCGGTGGTGGTCGCCGGATCGCTGCCGGGCAAGCCGCTGCCCAGCGGCGAGCCGGGGCCTGGCCTCTATTGCGCCGTCATCGTCAAGCGCGTCGACGCCAAGACCCGCTCCAAGACCTCGATCAACGAATTGCTGCGCGATTGATCTTTTGCGGAAACGGACGCACCTTCCGCCGGCGCGACATTCCGTCGCGCTGGTTCAACACGGAGGGGCGTCATGGACTGGAAGTATCTGCTGACGAGTTTCGACGGTCGCATCAACCGCGCCAAGTTCTGGGCCGGCATCGGCATATTCATCGTTCTTGCCATCGTCGCGTTCATTCTCGATTCGATCCTCGGCACACGTTTCACCACGGCCAGCGGCGATCAGATCGGCGTCGTCGGCATCCTCGTCATGCTGGCGTCGATCTATTTCGCGATTGCCCTCTATGCCAAACGCTGGCACGACCGTAACAAGTCGGGCTGGTGGACGCTGATCGGCCTCATACCCATCATCGGCGGCATCTGGTTGCTGGTCGAGCTCGGCATCCTGGAAGGCACCAGAGGCGCCAATCAATACGGACCGGACCCGCTTGCCTGAAAAAGCAGACTTCATCTGGCTCTTCTTCAAAACCTCGGGCCGCCTCAGCCGCGCGGCCTATTTTCTCGGCGGACTGCTGGTGGCCCTCGTGCAGGCTTTTCCGCTCTACCGCTTCACGCTGGTGCCGGAAGGCTCGGCCGAGAGCAACATGTGGTCGTTCGTCTTCTTCCTCGCCTTCCTCGGCTCGCTGTGGTCGAACATCGTGCTGGCGGTGAAGCGGCTGCATGATCTCGACAAGCCCGGCATCGCGGCGCTTGTGCTGTTCGTCCCCGTCGTGTCGATCGTCGCCTTCCTGGTGCTCTGCCTGTTCCCGGGACAACCCGGATCCAACCGCTACGGCAGCCGCACCAACTCACCCGCCGACCGCTGAACAGCCCGCCATGCGCTACCGTACGCTCGATCCGACGCTGATCATCGAGACCGCCGAAAGGCTCGAGGAGCGCGTGGCCGAGCGCTTTCCGGACGCAGGCCTGCGTGGCGTCGCCGCCGAACTGGTGTCGCTGTCGCGCGACCTGGCGAAAGCCGCCAAGGAGCTGGAGGCGCCGATCTGGTGGCTGCGCGGCGTCATCATCGCGGCCTTCATTGCCGGGGTGGCGATGTTCCTGTTCGTCGGTACCGTCCTGCCGCTCGACCGCATTTCGGGAACCGACGATGCCGTGCAGTCGGTGCAGGGCATCGAGGCGACGATCAACACCGCCATCCTCGCCGTGCTCGGCTTCCTCGCCCTGATCCGCAGCGAAGAACGGATCAAGCGCAAGCAGGTCTTCCGCCAGCTTCACGGATTGCGCTCGCTGATCCATGTCATCGACATGCACCAATTGACCAAGGACCCGGCGGCGCTGTCGGCCGGTTTCACGCCAACGGCGCATTCGCCGGCCCGCATCACCAAAGCCGCCGACCTCGCGCGCTATCTCGACTATTGCTCGGAAATGCTGTCGATTACCGGCAAGATCGCCGCGCTGTTTGCCCAGTCGGTCGATGACGCCGTGGTTGTCGACGGCGTCAACGACATCGAGAACCTGGCCTCCAACCTGTCGAGAAAAATCTGGCAGAAGATCACGCTGATCGAGGACCGCCACTGACGGCATCAGGCGACAGTCCCGGCGGGCCGCGCTTTTCTGCTTCCGCCTGACGCACCAGCGCCGCGACGCGCTCGATCGCAGGCGCCGGCGTGCCGGCCTGCTTGGCCAGGCCGAGCACCGCGCCCTGTAACTCGTCGATCTCGGTCGGGCGGCCGCGC
The DNA here is from genome assembly GCF_029674545.1 of Mesorhizobium sp. WSM4904. NCBI lineage: Bacteria > Pseudomonadati > Pseudomonadota > Alphaproteobacteria > Hyphomicrobiales > Phyllobacteriaceae > Mesorhizobium > Mesorhizobium sp. WSM4904. The sequence continues at coordinate 720,586 of NZ_CP121354.1, forward strand.
TCGAGGTCGTCCCACATCGAGGCGCGCGCTTCGGGATCGATCGCCAGCATGCGGCGCGCCAGAAGTCCGAACAGCCAGTCCGGAAGCCGCAGCGCTTTCGGCAGCAGCCATGGCGGCGGCCCGGCGATGCGCGCCGGCTCGATGCCTGAGGCTTTCATCGCCGCCCGCGCCTCGTCGATCTGGTCCGCCAGGATGACGCGCCAGCGGCGATCGGCGAGTTCCCTCGTCAGCGGCAGGTTGGACAGCGCCACCAGCGCGTTGTTGAGGTTCATCAGCAGCTTGCTCCACTGCACCGCCTTCATGTCGGCATGGGTCCGAACCGCCAGCCCTTCGACGTCAAGCAAGGTGGCGAGGCCGGGCACGGTATCCTCGATCAGCACCTTGCCGTCGCTGGCGCGGCGGACACCGAACGGCGTCTCGCCGTCCGGCGATTGCACGACGTTGAACGCAACCATACCGGCCAGCACGCGACGCGCTGGAAGCCCGACGCGCAGTTTGTCCGCGTTGTCGACGCCATTCTGCAGGCTGACCACGATGGCATCGGGCCGGGCATGGGCTGCGACGAGCGCCGCCATCTCCTCGGTCGCGCCGCTCTTGACCGTGACAAGAACGATATCCGCATTGCGCAGCGCCAACGCCGGATCGTCGGTGACCGCGAGCGCCTCAGGGTCGATGCGCCGATCGCGACCGTCGAGATCGCTGACCCGAAGCCCGTCCTTGCGCATGGTCTCGACGATGCGGCCACGGCCCAGGAAATTCACCTTGCGCCCGGCAAGCGCCAGGCAGCCGCCGACATAGCAGCCGATGCTGCCGGCGCCGGCAACCGCGATCGTTCTTCCGTCATTGGCCATGCGATCATCCCGTGCTGGCTCGCGCGACTATACGACATGACAACCATATTGTCGGCGGCATGATCGGTGATCATCTGCCACCGTGACAGAGTTACTGCTTTCGACTATCGCTTTGCCTATGAAATTGCCGACCGACCCCGCCCAGAATCTTGCCGCCCTGATCCGCTGTCCTTCCGTGACGCCCGCCGAAGGCGGCGCGCTGCGGACGCTGGAGGACATGCTGAAGCCGCTCGGCTTCTCGGTCGAGCGGCCACTGTTCTCTGAAAGCGGCACGCCGGACATCGAAAACCTCTATGCGCGCCGCTCCGGCAATGGCCCGCATCTGATGTTTGCCGGCCATACCGACGTCGTGCCGGTCGGCGACGAGGCGGCCTGGACGCATCCACCCTTCGCCGCCGAGATCGCCAATGGCGAGATGTATGGCCGCGGCGCCGTCGACATGAAGGGCGGCATCGCCTGCTTCATCGCCGCCGTGGCGCGCCACATCGAAAGAAATGGCGGACCGAAAGGCTCTGTTTCGCTGCTGATCACGGGCGACGAAGAAGGGCCTGCCATCAACGGTACGACGAAGCTGCTCGACTGGGCGGCCGCCAAGGGCGAGAAATGGGACGCCTCGATCGTCGGCGAGCCGACCAATCCGGATGCGCTCGGCGACATGATCAAGATCGGCCGCCGCGGTTCGCTGTCCGGCAGCGTCATCGTCAACGGCCGCCAGGGCCACGCCGCCTATCCGCAGCTTGCCGACAACCCGGTGCGCGGTCTCATCAGCCTGGTCGACGCGCTGCTGCATCCGGTGTTCGACAAGGGAACCAAGGATTTCCAGCCGACCAATCTCGAGGTGACGTCGATCGACGTCGGCAACCCGGCGACCAATGTCATCCCGGCCAAGGCGACCGCCACGTTCAACATCCGCTTCAACGACACTTGGGACGCCGAAACAATCCAGGCCGAGATCCACAACCGGCTCGACCAGGCGGCCGGGCGCAAGAAATACCGGCCGGGCAAGAAGACGCCAGTCGACTACGAGCTTGTCTGGCGCGACCGGCCGAGCCATGTCTTCCTCACCCGCGACGACAAGCTGATCGACACACTGAGCGCGTCGGTTGCCGCCGTGGTCGGCAGGACACCGGCGCTCTCCACCTCCGGCGGCACGTCGGATGCACGCTTCATCAAGGATTATTGCCCGGTGGTCGAGTTCGGGCTGGTCGGCAAGACGATGCACATGGTGGACGAGCGCGTGGCGGTCGCCGACCTGGAGACGCTGACGCAAATCTACGAACGTTTCATCCAAGACTGGTTCGGACAGGGCCTCGCGTGACCATGCTCTCGGCAGACGAAACCTATGCTTCGCTGGCCGGCGCCTGGCGGCTGATGCTCGGCAAGGCCGACGGCCTGCGCATGCTCGACCTCACGGCGGACGGTTTCTGGAATTCCTTCTTCGCCATCGTCGTGGCGGCGCCGGCGTTGATCGTCGGCTGGGTCGGCATCGCCAACGAGATCGGCGATCCGAACGCTTTTGCCGGTCGCCTCGGCATGCTGCTCAAGCTGGCGACGGTCGACATCGGCTCCTGGGTGCTGCCGCTGGTGGCGCTTGCGCTGGTCGCGCCGCGCGCCGGCATCGGCGGCCGCTTCGTCCACTACGTCGTCGCCTCCAACTGGGCCTCCGCGATCATCGCCTGGCTGATGCTGCCGTCGGCGCTGCTGAGGCTGTTCCTGCCCTCGACCGACGAGATCAGCGGGTTGGTCTCGCTGCTTCTGTTCGCGCTGTCGATGGTGCTGACCTGGCGCATGACCAACGCGACGATCGGCAAGGGCGCGGCCATCGGCACGGCGGTGTTTGCCGGCATGTTCGTGGCCTCCCTGCTCGTCCTGTTCGGCCTGCAGGCGCTGCTCGGCATCGACATGCCGAACGGCGCAAGGGGCTGATCCTCCGGATTGAAGGCGGTCTTCCAATTTACGGTCGGTTTGGTATGATAATTTCATACCGACTCTCTCGGAGAGAGCACATGTCCGCCACGGAAAAACGCACTTTCAGCCTGCCGTCGGAGCAAGCCGCCTTTATCGACCAGCTTGTTCAGTCGGGCGCCTACGCCACCAGCAGCGAGGTCATCCGCGCCGGGCTTCGCGCGCTGCAGGAGCGCGATGCCGCAGTGGAGCGCTGGCTGCGCGAGGAGGTCGCTCCGACCTATGACGCCTGGAAAGCCAATCCCGGCAAAGGCATATCGCCGGAGGAAATGGCCGAACGGGCGCGCAAGCGCCATGCGACGCATTCTCAGAAGAAGCCGTGAAGCGTCGGGCTGTCATCTATACGCCTGACGCAGGCGATGACCTCGATCGTATCTATAATGTCATTGCGCAAGCCAGAAGCGCTGCGACGGCCGACCGTTACGACAGCCGTCTACGCGCCTTCTGCGAGCGCCTCGAATATGGCTCTGAACGCGGCACGCGCCGCCATGACGTGCGGCCAGACCTCCGGATCATCGGATTTGAGCGCCGCATAACCGTTGCCTTCGTTGTGGAACCCGAGCGCGTGGTGATTTTGCGCTTGTTCTACGGCGGCGCCAATTGGTCAGACGATCTGGCAGAAGGCGGCACCGACTGATCGGTTTGCTCCGCGGGGTAATCCACCCCGACCAGAAACAGCCCGTCCGGCGGCGCCACCTGGCCGCAGGCGGCGCGGTCGCGCGCTTCGAGCGCCGCCTTGAGGTCGGCAGCGCTCCACGAGCGGTCGCCGACCCGCCGCAAGGAGCCGACCATCGAGCGCACCTGGTTGTGCAGGAACGAGCGCGCCGAGGTCCGCACCTCGATGAGATCGCCCATACGGCTGACGTCGAGTTGGGCAAGCGTGCGGACGGGGCTTTCGGCCTGGCATTGGGTAGAGCGGAAGGTGGTGAAATCGTGCCGCCCGAGCAGCACCTTCGCCGCCTCGTGCATGGCCTCGGCATCAAGCCGTTTCGGCACCCACCAGACCTTGCCCTTTTCCAGCGCCGACGGCGCGCGGCGGTTGAGGATGCGGTAGAGATAATGGCGGCCGGTGGCGGAGAAGCGGGCGTCAAAATCGTCGGCGACGATGCCGGCCGTCAGGATGGCGACACGCGCGCCGGCCGCCTGCAGATGGGCGTTGACGGCATTGCGCACCTTGTCGCCCGTCCAGGCCTTGGCGAGATCGACATGCGCCACCTGCGCAGTGGCGTGCACGCCGGCATCGGTGCGGCCGGCGGCACGTATTCTCACCTGTTCGCCGCAGAACTTTTCGATCGCCTGCTCGATCGCCTGCTGCACCGAAAGCTGGTCCGCCTGATGCTGCCAACCGGCGAATTGGCTGCCGTCATATTCGATATCGAGCCGAAAACGCGGCATGTTCTGAGGCTTGCGCCCGCCTAAGCGGCGAGCGCGGTGAAGGCCGAAGCGTAGACCAGCTTGCCGGCCTCGGGCGCTTCGCCCCAGGCCAGCGCCTGCAGCGCCTCGCCCTGGTATTGGCTCTCGAACTTCTCGGCGCGGGCATGGCTGTAGCCGAAGCGGCCGTAATAGGCCGGGTCACCCAGCACCACGGCAAGCCGCTCGCCGGCTTCCTTGAGGCGGACATGCGCCTCGCGGATCAGCGCGCCGCCGATGCCGGTGCCGTGGAAGGACGGCTCGACCGCCAGCGGCGCCAGCGCCACGGCCGCGAAGCGCTTGCCGCCCGTCTGCACCAAGAGCCTGGAAAACAGGATGTGGCCGACGACCTGGCCATCCTCTTCCGCCACCAGCTCGACGACGGCATCGCCGCCGGTCACCAGCGCGTCGACCAGGCCGGCCTCGGTCCGCTGACCGAACGCATGCTCTTCGACAAGGCGGATCGCCTCGCGATCCCGCGGCGTCGCCGCGCGTATCGACATCATGCTCATTTGAGTTTCGTTCCTTTTTCGATCTTGGCTCCGCGCAAGAACTCCTGCGCGGCGGCGGGCCTTCCGCCCGCCCGTTGAACTTCGACCAGCCGGACCGCGCCTGACCCGCAGGCGACCGTCAGCCGGTCATCGAGAATACCTCCCGACTCGCCGACGCCATCGGAAAGCGTCGAGCGAAGCAGTTTCAGCCGCTCCACGCGGCCACCAATTTCGACCTCGCACCAAGCGCCCGGAAAGGGCGAGAGGCCGCGAATGTGATTGTGGACTTCGCCGGCAGGCCGCGTCCAGTCTACGCGTGTCTCCGATTTATCGATCTTTCGGGCGTAGGTCACTCCTTCCGTCGGCTGCGGGGTAAATGTCAGACAATTTATCCCCAGCTGCGTCAGTGCTTCCACCATCAGCGAAGCGCCTTGAGCCATCAGGCGGTCATGCAATTCGCCGGCGGTCATATCGGGTCCGATGGCGCATTTTTCAACCAACGCCACCGGGCCGGTGTCCAGACCCTCTTCCATGCGCATCACCATCATGCCGGTTTCGGCATCGCCGGCCATGATGGCGCGCTGGATGGGCGCGGCACCGCGCCAGCGCGGCAAAAGCGAGGCATGGCCGTTGAGGCAGCCGAGCCTGGTTGCCTCCAGCACGGGTTTCGGCAGAAGCAGGCCGTAGGCGACGACCACGGCGACGTCGGCCCGCAACTCGGCAAAGGCTCGCTGCTCGGCCTCGCCCTTGAGCGATGTCGGCGTCCGCACCTGGAGGCCAAGCCGCTCCGCCTCGCGCTGCACAGGCGACGGCGTAAGCTCCAGTCCGCGCCGGCCGGCCGCGCGCGGCGGCTGCGTATAGACGGCCGCGATGTCATGGCCGGCCTCGGCAATGGCGCTGAGCGTCGGCACGGAAAAATCCGGCGTGCCCATGAAGATGACGCGAAGGGGCATGACCCCTAGCCCACCATCTTGCCCGGCGCCTTGTCCTTGGCGAGCTTCTTGAATTTCCTGACCACCATGTCGCGCTTCAGCTTCGAGATGTGGTCGATGAACAGCACGCCGTTGAGATGGTCGATCTCGTGCTGCAGGCAGGTCGCCATCAGTCCTTCGGCCTGCATCTCCTGCAGCTTGCCGTCGCGATCGAGATACTTCACCCGAACCGCTGCGGGACGCTCGACCTCGGCATAGTAGTCGGGGATCGACAGACAGCCTTCCTCATAGACCGAGCGCTCGTCGGAGCTTTCGAGGATTTCCGGATTGATGAAGACATGCGGCGCGGGCGGCTCGCCCTCCTTGGCGAGGTCGATGACCAGCAAGCGCCGCGGCTCGCCGACCTGGATTGCCGCCAGCCCGATGCCCGGCGCGTCGTACATGGTTTCCAGCATATCGTCGGCGAGCTTGCGCAAATCGCCGTCGACGCGCTCGACCGGTTTGGAAACCTGGCGCAGGATCGGATCGGGAAGGATGATGAGCGGCTTGATCGACATGGCGTCTCACCTAAGACGTCGTTGGAAAAGCGTCAACGGGGGCGGCTGCGACCTGTTCACGTTTTGATCTGTTTCGGCGAGCCGAATCGGCTATGCTGTCCGCATGAACGACATGTCCTTGATCCTTTCTCAACCGGTCGCGCGACTCGGCGCCACCACGATCACGCTCGGCGGGGTGCTCGGCTTCGGCGCGCTGCTGCTGCTGGCATTGGTCCTGGCGCTCGTCATCGCCTTGTGGCGCGCGGGCAAGGCGCGCGCGATTGCCGCAGCCGAAGCGGCCGATCATGCCCGTGACACCGAGGCGCGGATGGCGGACATCCTGCAGGCGCAGGCCGAGATGCAGGGGCGCATGGGCGCGATCGCCGAAGTGTTCGGCGCCAGGCAGGCCGAGCTGACCCAATCGCTCGGCCAGCGGCTCGACGCCATGACCGGCCGCCTCGGCCAGACCATGGCCGAGCAGACGAAGTCGACGCATGAGAGCCTGGCCAAGCTGCAGGAGCGGCTGGCAGTGATCGACACGGCGCAGGGCAACATACAGTCTCTCGCCGGCCAGGTCGTGCAGCTGCAGGCGATCCTTTCCAACAAGCAGACGCGCGGCGCCTTCGGCCAGTCGCGCATGGAAGCGATCATCGCCGACGGTCTGCCGCACGGCGCCTACGAGTTCCAGGCGAGCCTCTCCAACGGCAGCCGGCCGGACTGCCTGGTGCGGATGCCAAATGGCGCGCCGATGCTTGCCATCGACGCGAAGTTCCCGCTGGAAGCGTGGAACGCCATCCGCGCCGCGGAGGGCGCCGAGCTGCAGAAGGTGGCGGCGCAGGCGTTCAGGCGGGACATCGAGGTGCATGTCCGCGATATCGCCGAAAAATACCTGATCCAGGGCGAGACGCAGGACACCGCCTTTATGTTCGTGCCGTCGGAATCGGTGTTCGCCGAGATCCATGAGAATTTCGAGGCAGTGGTGCAGAAGGCGCACCGCGCCCGCGTCGTTATCGTCTCGCCGTCGTTGCTGATGCTGTCGATCCAGGTCATCCAGGCGATCCTCAAGGACGCGCGCATGCGCGAGCAGGCGCATCTGATCCAGGGCGAGGTCATCCGCCTGATGGAGGACGTAGGGCGCGTCGACGAGCGCGTGCGCCGGCTGCAGACGCATTTCGGCCAGGCGGCCAAGGATATCGACGACATCCTCGTCTCGACGTCGAAAGTCACCAAGCGCGGCCAGAAGATCGAGGCGCTGGAATTCGGCGAGACGGAAGCCGAGCCGCCGCGTCCGGCGAAGGCCGAGGCAGGCGCGCGCGTGGCGGACTCGAAGACAGGCCAGCTCAGGTTGCGCGTCGTCGAAGACGGGGAGTAGATGGGTTGTTACGCCGTTGGCGATTAGCCGAGCCGCTCTTTCCCATCGTCATCCTAGGGCGGAGCAAGGAGCGAAGCGACGCGGCGCAGACCCTGGGATCATGCCGTGACGCTAAAGCTTTGCAACGGTTATAGAATTCCGCACCGTTGCACCTACGGCAACGGTCGCGGCATGGATCCTCGGGTCAAGCCTGAGGATGACGAAGTTCAGGAGGCTTTGCCAATCGCAGAGGCCTGAGACAGCCCACTAAAGCCCCCCTACTGCTCCTCGACGACCCTGGTGCCCTCGAATTCCGGCAGCCAGTGCAGCGCCGAGCGATGCCAGTATTGCGTCCTCGGCACCAACTGGTCGCGCTGGCGCGCCGTACCCGTCCTGATGCCATAAACCTTCGGCCCGTCGCCGACGGAGGTGGCGTAAAGATGCGAGCCGCACTCGCCGCAAAAGCCCTGCGCCCGCTTGGCGCCGCTCGACCCGGTCTTGATGTAGACCTTGGGCTCGCCCTTGGTGATGCGGTAGTCCTCCTCAGGCACGCGCACGGTAACGCGGAAGGCGGTGCCGGTGAGCTGCTGGCAATCCGTGCAGTGGCAGATCGAGGTCTTTTCGGGATCGACCTCCGCCTCGTAGGTGATGGCGCCGCAATGGCACCCGCCGTCGATCTTCATCAGCTTTCCTCCTTAAGGGTTCACCCAATCTAGTGCTCGTCGGAGGCCTCGGCGATAGTCTTGCGTCGCATCTCCCATGTGCCAGTCGCCTGCGGCTTGACGAACAGCCTGGCGATCTCGGGCATCTCCTCGTTCAGCCGCGCCTCCAGGCGCTCGATGCACGCCTCGATCTCGGGCGCTGTGAGATGATCCTCGAACTCGATGCTCAAGCCGGCGACGATCTCTTCAGGGCCGATATGGACGCTCAATATGCCGTTCGCCCGCTGCACGGCCGGGTCCTGCCCGGCGATCGCCAGAACCTTGCGTTGCACTTCGGGCGAAGCTGGCTCGCCGAGCAGCAGGCCCTTGCTCTCGCGCGCCAGGAAGATCGCGGTCGCGCCTAGGATGATCGCGATGCCGATCGAGCCGGCGCCATCGAGTTCAGGAATCTCTAGCAGTTCGGACGCAAGGATGCACGCGAACGCGACGATCAGGCCAAGCAGCGCGACGCTGTCCTCGAAGAGCACGGTGTAGACGCTGGGATCCTTGCTCAGCCGCACCGCCTCGAACCAGCCCAGCATCCCCTTCTGCTTCCGGAATTCCTTCAACGCCACCAGCCAGGAACTGCCTTCGAACAGGAAGGAGAGGCCGAGCACGATGTAGTTGACCTTGGCGTTGACGACCGGCTCGGGCGCCATGATGTGGATGACGCCTTCATAGAAGGAAACGCCGGCGCCCAGGGCGAAAACCAGCAGCGCGACGATAAAGCTCCAGAAATAGAGTTCGCGTCCATGACCGAGCGGATGCGTACGGTCGGCCGGGCGGGCGGCGCGATGCATGCCGTAGAGTAGGAGCGCGCCATTGCCGGTGTCGACCAGCGAGTGGACGCCTTCCGACAGCATGGCGGAAGAACCGGTGAAGAATGCCGCGGCGAATTTGGTCAATGCGATCGCCAGATTGCCGGCGAGCGCGGCGTAGATCACCCTTTTCGAACCGCTATGCCCTGCCATCCGTTTCCGATCCTGCCCAGGCGCCGAGCTTAGCGGCCCGCCGGCCGCAGCTCTACAGACAATGCGCCAGCCGATCCGAGGTTCAAGATGCCGACGAACCATCCTGCAGCCGCCGCCCGAGATCCGGTCGACGCCGAGGGAAAACGGTTGACATCCAGGTGCCGGCTTTCGAAGCGGCAAGCAGCCTCTTGCGGTCGGGCGCTTCTCTTGTTTCACTTGGGCTGCCCACAATCGGAGGAGCGAATCATGGCTAAGGGTGCGATGAAGGCGGGCAAGGAACCCCGCAAGCCGAAGAAGGATGCGAAGAAACCAGCCGCGGCCCCGGCTCCGAAGGCACCGCCGGTCAAGGCGATGCGCATCAAGGAGAAGTAAACCACCAGAGCGGCTGACCCGTCTCGATGTGGAACCGGCGGCATGCCGAGTGCTGCCGGTGTTTTGTTGATTGGGGAGCAGGACCTTCCTATATCGACGCAGCGAGGACGACCTCGCTTCCCCGGAAGAAATCGCTGGGACGACCCGCCACCTCAAGCATCGGATGACCGGTGCTGGAATGACGGAGTCTTTGCGATGTCCTGGATTTTTCTCTTCTTCGCCGGCCTGTTCGAGATCGCTGGGCTATCGGCCTCAAATATACCGACGGTTTTTCGAAGCCGCTGCCGACCCTTCTCACCATCGTCTCTATGATGGTCAGCCTTGGTCTGCTCGGTCTGGCGCTGAAGATGCTGCCCGTGGGCACCGCCTATGCGGTGTGGACCGGCATCGGCACCGTGGGCACGGCATTGCTCGGCATCTGGCTGCTCGGCGAGCCGGCGACCGCGGTGCGGCTTGCCTGCATCGGCCTGATCGTCTGCGGCATCGTCGGGCTGAAGCTCGTCGCCTGACCGTCAGAACAAACGCCTTCAGGGCCGCAACTGGCGACCCTGAAGCATCTTTCGAACGAAACTATATCAGCGGGCGCCGAGGCCTTAGCGGGCGGAGAAGCCCGGAGGCGTGCGGCCGACACGCGCCTTGCGGGCGGCGTAGCGTGCGTCGCGCTTGGCCTTGCGCTCGGCCTCTTCGGCAAGCAGGCGGGCGATGCGCTCGGTCTCTTCGGCCTCGCGGATCTTGGCCTCGGCCGCCGCCGCCTGTTCGGCAGCAATACGAGCAGCCTCTGCCGCTGCCTCGCGCTCGGCCTTCTCGGCCGCCTCGCGCGCCAGCTTTTCCTGCTTCAGCCTGGCCTTCTCTGCCTCGCGGATCGCGCGGGCCTCAAGGATCGCCTTACGTTCCGCCTGGCGCGCCAAAACCGCTGGATCATCCGCCGCCGGCTTTGCCTTGAAGCGCTCGAGGAGCGCCTTCTTTGCCTCGTTCGCGGCGTTGCGCCGCTCGAATATGTCTTTTTCCCTGTAGATAGCCAAGTCCACTTCCCTGCAGTCAATTCGCGACGCTTACATACGCGCGAAAGCGATGAGTTCAAGCGCCAAAACGGTATGCCAGCCATGAAAATCTGCGCTGTTGCCGCCGGGATACGTCAAGGCCGCGCGATGCACTGTTCACAAATCGCGCCACTGGCGAACAGCAAGGCCGACCGCTACCTCTAGCGCCGACAATCAACGCTCAAACCGCGCATCGGGATGCAATCGAAATGGAACTCGGCCTCTACACTTTCGCGGATGTCAGCCCGGAACCGGGGCCCGGCGCCATCGGCCCGCATGAACGGCTGCGCAACCTGATCGAGGAGATCGAGCTGGCCGACCAGGTCGGTCTCGACGTGTTCGGCCTGGGCGAGCATCATCGTCCCGACTATGCGGCGTCGGCGCCGGTCGTTGCCCTTGCGGCGGCAGCGGAGCGGACGAAGCGCATCAAGCTCACCAGCGCGGTCACCGTGCTTTCCTCCGACGATCCGGTGCGGGTCTTCCAGCAGTTCGCGACGCTCGACCTTCTGTCCGGCGGCCGCGCAGAGATCATGGCCGGGCGCGGCTCCTTCATCGAATCCTTCCCGCTGTTCGGCTACAATCTGGAGGATTATGACGAGCTCTTCGCCGAGAAGCTGGACCTGCTTTTAGCTATCCGCGACCAGGTGAAGGTGACGTGGCAAGGACGCTTGCGCGCGCCGATCAACGGCCGCGGCGTCTATCCACGGCCTTTCCAGGACAAGCTGCCGATCTGGATCGCCATCGGCGGAACGCCGCAGTCCGCCGCTCGCGCCGGCGCGCTCGGCCTGCCGCTCGCGCTTGCCATCATCGGCGGCGAGCCGGCCCGCTTCGCGCCGCTGTTCGAGATCTATCGCGAGGCGGCAAGGCGCGCCGGCAACGATCCCGCCACGCTTGCCACCAGCCTCAACGTGCATGGCTTCATCGCCGAGACCACCGAGAAGGCAGCGGACGATTTCTACGGCCCGCAGGCCGAGGTGATGAACCGCATCGGCCGCGAGCGCGGCTGGGGGCCAACGTCGCGGGCGCATTTCGATCACGCGCGAGGTCCGGGTGGTGCCTTGTTCGTCGGCAATCCCGAAGAGGTGGCGGAAAAAATCGTCGCCCAGCACAAGATCTTCGGCAACGATCGCTTCCTGCTGCAGATGGCTATCGGCACCATGCCGCACGCCAAGATCATGAAGGCGATCGAGCTTTACGGCACCAGGGTGGCGCCGATCGTGCGCAAGGAAACGGGGAAGGCCGCGCCGGCGCCGGCCGCCTAAAGCGCTTCGCGCTGAAACGGATTGAGGCGGCGCGCTTTAGACCTTTGTTCTTATGCATGTCGTTTTCGCAAAACCGCCGCATACTTTCGCGCGACATGCACCAACGGAGCCAGCCGCCAGCTAACGGAACCTTGGCGCGGCGCGCACGTTTTCTTCGACGATCGCGAGGGGAACCTATGAAGGCCGAAACGACCGCTTCGGGCGCGAGCGTTGCCGAAAGCCCGGATTCGCGCGCCGGCGCCCGCGCCGAATTGCGGCTGATGCGATCGCTGCTGATCGGCATCTTCGTTCTGCTGACGGTATTCGCGCTCTATTTCGCCCGCGCTTTCTTCATGCCGGTGATCCTCGCCTTCCTGCTGGCGCTGACGCTGACGCCGATCGTGCGTTTCCTGCGCAAGCACGGTATTCCCGACGTGCTCTCCGCGACCCTCCTGGTGTTGCTCTCGGTCTTTTTCGTCGCCAGCGCCGGGTATCTGCTCAGCGGCCCGGTCATCGACCTCATCAACAACACCTCGTCGATCGGCCAGCAACTCACCGAGCGGCTGGCGCCGTTCAAGCGCCCGCTCGAAAGGATGATGGATATCTCGCGCCAGCTCGAGGCGCTCACAGAGACAGCGCAGGAAGCGGGCGTGCAGAAGGTCGCGGTGGCGTCGTCCGGCATCCTGCCCACGGCAGCCGGCAACATTCTGGGGGCCGGCACCAGCATCACGATCGTCTTCGTGCTGTCGCTGTTCCTGCTCGCCTCAGGCACCTTGTTCTACGAGAAGATCGTCCAATCCTTCGCCAGCCTCAGCCAGAAGAAGCGTGCGCTGCGCGTCGTCTATGACGTCGAGCGCGAGATCTCGCATTACCTGCTCACCGTCGCGGTCATCAATGCCGGCCTCGGCACGGTGATCGGGCTTGGCCTGTGGGGGCTCGGCATGCCGAACCCACTGGTCTGGGGCGCAGCTGCGGCACTCCTCAATTTCCTGCCCTATGTCGGCGCGCTGATCACCATCCTCCTGGTGACGGTCATCGCGCTGATCAGCTTCGACACGATCTCCTACGCGCTGCTGGCGCCCGCCTTCGTGCTGTTGTGCGACGTCGTCGAAGGCCAGTTCGTGACGCCGACGGTGGTCGGCCGGCGGCTTGAGCTCAACGCCGTGGCGATCTTCATCGCCATCGCCTTCTGGTCTTGGCTGTGGGGTTTCGTCGGAGCGCTGATGGCGGTGCCGCTTCTGGTGGTCGTCAAGGTGTTCTGCGACCATTTCGACGGGCTCAGCCATGTCGGCAACTTCCTGGCGGCTCAGCAGACCATCCTCATCGACGACGAACCGAGCGAGAACAACCACAAGTCCGGGGCGTGATGCCCTGGCCCAATGTCGAGACCTGCCCATCGTTTGCGGCAGCGGCGGGGAGTGCCTATATCGGGCCGGTCAAGCCGGACCCCGTGTTGATGAACGACTTCGATCTCGACGCCTATTTCGCCCGCATCGGCTATAGCGGGCCGACCGACAGCTCGCTCGCCACGCTGCGCTCGCTGCATTTGGCCCATCCGCGAGCGATCCCCTTCGAGAATATCGATGCGCTGATGGGCGTTTCTGTCGGGCTCGATCCCGCCTCGCTGCAGGACAAGGTTTTCAGCCAGGGCCGCGGCGGCTACTGCTTCGAACACAATCTGATCTTCATGCATGCGCTCGGAGAGCTGGGCTTCACCGTCAGCGGGCTTGCCGCCCGCGTGCTGTGGGGCCAGCCGGACGACGCCGTCACGGCGCGCAGCCATATGCTGCTGCGGATCGAGCTCGATGGAAGAACCCATATCGCCGATGTCGGCTTCGGCGGCCTGACGCTGACGGCGCCGCTGCTGCTCGAGCCGGACCTGGAACAGCAGACGCCGCACGACGCGTTCCGCATCGCTGAAACCGGCGATCATTTTCGCCTGCAGGCCAATATCGGCGGCAATTGGCGCACGCTCTACCGCTTCGACATGCAGCGGGCCTACGAGGTCGATTACCAGGTGAGCAGCCACTTCCTGTCGACGCATCCGAGCTCGCATTTCCTTTCCACATTGGTTGCTGCGCGCGCCCTGCCGGACAGGCGCTACGCGCTGCGCAACAACCGGCTGTCGACCCACCATCTCGGCGGCCGCACCGAGCAGCGGGAGATCGCGAGCGCCGCCGAGCTCGCCGACGTGCTGGAGAGCCAGCTCGCCGTCGTCATTCCCGACCGCGCCGCCTTCGAGGCGAGGCTGCGGCAGAAGAACATCGTGGAGACCTGATCAATGACTGCCCTTTCGGTTCTCGACCTGTCGCCGATCACCCAAGGCAGCGATGCCTCGCAGTCGCTCGCCAATTCGCTCGACCTCGCACGCCACGCCGAGCGGCTGGGCTACAAGCGCTATTGGCTCGCCGAGCACCACAACATGCCGGGCATCGCCAGTGCGGCGACCTCCGTCGTCATCGCCCATGTGGCGGGCGGCACGAAGACCATTCGCGTCGGCGCCGGCGGCATCATGCTGCCCAACCATGCGCCGCTGGTGATTGCCGAGCAGTTCGGCACGCTGGCAGCGCTTTTCCCCGGCCGCATCGATCTCGGCCTCGGCCGCGCGCCGGGCACCGACATGATGACGGCGCGGGCGCTGCGCCGCAATCTGGAAGCGAGCGACAACTTCCCCCAGGACGTGGTCGAGCTGATGGGCTATTTCCAGCCGGCCGAGGAAGGGCAGCGCATCCGCGCGGTGCCGGGAGAAGGCCAGGACGTGCCGGTCTGGATCCTGGGCTCCAGCCTCTACGGCGCGCAGCTCGCGGCACTGCTTGGCCTGCCCTATGCCTTCGCCTCGCATTTCGCGCCGGCCGAACTCGACCACGCGCTGGAGGTCTACCGCACGCGCTTCCAGCCGTCGGCCCAGCTCGACAAGCCCTATGTCATGCTCGGCCTCAATGTCTTTGCCGCGCCCACGGACGCCGAGGCGAACCTCTTGTTCACCTCTCTACAGCAGGCTTTCGTCAATCTGCGCAGCGGCCGGCCAGGTCAGCTGCCGCCGCCGGTCGAGAACTATGACCGCGACCTCGATCCGGTCGCCAGGACCATGCTTGCCCAGGCGCTGTCCTGCGCCGTCGTCGGCTCGCCGGAAACGGTTCGCCAGGGTATCCACGCCTTCGTGCGCCGCACCGGCGCCGACGAGTTGATGGTGACGGCGCAGATGTTCGACCATGCGGCGCGGGTGCGTTCCTTCGAGATTCTTGCCGACGTCCACAAGTCGACGTCGCAAGCGGCCTGACCACCCGATGGCTTTTGCCTGACATACTCGTCTGCTAAGGGCAGACCCTTCCTCAAGCGCGAGCCTTCCCGTGACCGACGACCTCGACCAGCGCATGCAGTTCGCCATCGACCTCGCGCGGCGCGCCGGCGAGCTTGGGCTGAAATATTTTCGCGACCTCGAAAACCTGACGATCGAGAGCAAGGGCCATCAGGATCTTGTCTCGGACGCCGACCGCGAGGTGGAGCTTTTCGTCCGCGCGGCGATCGCCGAGGCCTATCCGGGCGACGGCATCGTCGGCGAGGAGCACGCGCCGGCGGCCGGCAAGACCGGCTATGTCTGGGTGATCGACCCGATCGACGGCACCGCCAATTTCGTGCGCGGCATTCCCGCCTGGTGCGTGGTGATCGCCTGCGCCAGGGACGGCGAGACCGTCGTCGGCGTCATCCACGAAGCCTCGACCGGCGAGACCTTCCACGGTCGTGTTGGCGGCGGCGCTTTCGTCAACGGGCGGCCGATCAAGGCGAGCGGCGCCACGGCGCTTTCCGAAGGCTCGGTCGGAACCGGGCTTTCGAACCGAGCCGCCACCGAACATGTCGCGGTGCTGATCAGCCTGATCATGGCCGAAGGCGGCGTGTTCTTCAGGAATGCTTCCGGCGCGCTGATGCTGGCCTATGCCGCGGCCGGACGGCTGCTCGGCTATGTCGAGGAGCACATGAATGCCTGGGACTGCCTGGCCGGCATGCTTCTGGTAGAAGAGGCGGGCGGCACCGTTCTCAAATCCGACCCGAAGACCGTCATCAGCCGGGGAACGCAAGTGATAGCCGGAGGACGGCACATCTTTCCGAAGCTGCGCGCGCTTTGCACGGAAGCGTTCCAAAACTGATCCTTTGGTACGGGAAGACCGCAAACAGGTGTGCGAAGGCATCGCGAACAATCCTGTAAAACAGCATCGCGGTTGCCAACCAAGGCCACGACGGGCAGAGACCTGGCGTCTATAGGACGATCACCTTGGTGCCGATTGGGGCGCGGTCGTAGAGATCGATGATGTCCTGGTTCATGAGGCGGATGCAGCCCGCCGAAACGGCTTTGCCAATGGACCACCATTCTGGGCTGCCGTGCAGGCGATATCCGGTGTCGCCCTTCTCGTTGAAGAGATAGAGCGCCCGCGCGCCGAGCGGATTCATGAGTCCGCCTTCCATATGGGCCGGTATGACGTGGCCTCGATTGCGTTCGCGAACGATCATCGCCGACGGCGCGCTCCAATCCGGCCATTCGCGCTTCCTCGCGACGTGAGCGGTACCATGCCACTCGAAGCCCGCCTTGCCGACGCCGATCCCGTAGCGCATCGCCTGACCGTCACCCAGCACGTAGTAGAGGAATTTCGCCCCTGTATCGACAATGATGGTGCCGGGCGCCTCATCGGTCGGATAAGCCACCGTCTGCCGGTGGAATTTCTGGTCGACCTTGTAGATGGGAACCGGTGGAATGCGGAAGCTGGCGTCGGTGAGGCCGCCATAGGCCGCAGGAGACGTCTGCAATGCGCCGCCGGTGATGCAGCCGGAGAACGCGACCATTCCGGCAAGTATCCCGATCAGGATCGATTTGGCGCGCATGATCCAAGCCGGCGCTCGTGCCGGCGATCTGCCGCATCTTGCCTATTCGTAGTCCCGCACGCCTCGATTGCCAAGCGGCCATGTTCTCCGCTGGCGGATTGCCGGCGTATGGCGGCAAAGACGTTTTTCAGACTTATTCGCGACGCAAAGTCACGCCCCACAGGGCAAAGCTTCCCCCCGGCCGACATGCAACCGGCGCATCGATGAGATCGTCCCGTCCGAAAAAATCCTCTCCGGACAATTAGATAGAGCAAATCCGGATCGACACCGGCATATGGCGGGCTGGTCCGTTTTCCAGGCTCACGCGGGGCAGCAGACACCTTGCGCAGGATGCTTGCGCCCCGTGCCGCCTGTTCTTATATACGCGCCAGCCGTCCGGCCTTGAAAAACCGGGGACCGTGGCGGAATTTCTTGTGAACAGGGGCTTTCGTCGGAACGCCTTATCAGGGTCCTGAGAGCCTGCTTAGCGGAGAGACTAGAACAATGGCAAAAGTTATCGGTATCGACCTCGGAACCACGAACTCCTGCATCGCCATCATGGACGGCAAGGAGCCTAAGGTTATCGAGAATGCGGAAGGCGCGCGCACGACCCCTTCCATCGTCGCCATCAACAGCGACGGAGAACGCCTCGTCGGCCAGCCGGCCAAGCGCCAGGCGGTCACCAATCCTGAAAACACCATCTTCGCGGTCAAGCGCCTGATCGGCCGCCGCTATGACGATCCGGTGACGGAGAAGGACAAGAAGCTTGTCCCCTACAAGATCGTCAAGGGCGACAATGGCGACGCCTGGGTCGAGGCCGGCGGCAAGAAGCTGTCGCCCAGCCAGATCTCGGCCATGATCCTGCAGAAGATGAAGGAAACGGCGGAAGCCTATCTCGGCGAGAAGGTCGAGAAGGCGGTCATCACCGTTCCGGCCTATTTCAACGACGCCCAGCGCCAGGCAACCAAGGACGCCGGCAAGATCGCCGGGCTCGAGGTGCTGCGCATCATCAACGAGCCGACGGCAGCCGCGCTCGCCTACGGTCTCGAGAAGAAGGACGGCAAGACCATCGCCGTCTATGACCTTGGCGGCGGCACGTTCGACATTTCGGTGCTCGAGATCGGCGACGGCGTCTTCGAGGTGAAGTCGACCAATGGCGACACCTTCCTCGGCGGCGAGGACTTCGACATGCGCCTGGTCGAGTACCTGGCGGCGGAGTTCAAGAAGGAGCAGGGCATCGACCTCAAGGCCGACAAGCTCGCGCTGCAGCGCCTGAAGGAAGCCGCCGAAAAGGCCAAGATCGAGCTGTCGTCGACGACGCAGACCGAGATCAACCTGCCCTTCATCACCGCCGACGCCACCGGGCCGAAGCACCTGACGATGAAGCTCACCCGGGCGAAGTTCGAGAGCCTGGTCGAGGATCTCGTGCAGCGCACCATCGACCCCTGCAAGGCGGCGCTCAAGGATGCCGGCCTCAAGGCGGGCGAGATCGACGAGGTGGTCCTGGTCGGCGGCATGACGCGCATGCCCAAGATCCAGGAGATCGTGAAGCAGTTCTTCGGCAAGGACCCGCACAAGGGCGTCAACCCGGATGAGGTGGTCGCGCTCGGCGCCGCCATCCAGGCCGGCGTGCTGCAGGGCGACGTCAAGGACGTGCTGCTCCTCGACGTGACGCCGCTGTCGCTCGGCATCGAAACCCTGGGCGGCGTGTTCACCCGGCTGATCGAGCGCAACACCACGATCCCGACCAAGAAGAGCCAGGTGTTCTCGACGGCCGAGGATTCGCAATCGGCGGTGACGATCCGCGTCTTCCAGGGCGAGCGCGAGATGGCGGCCGACAACAAGCTGCTCGGCCAGTTCGACCTGGTCGGCATCCCGCCGGCTCCGCGCGGCGTGCCGCAGATCGAGGTCACCTTCGACATCGACGCCAACGGCATCGTCAACGTCTCGGCCAAGGACAAGGGCACCGGCAAGGAGCACCAGATCCGCATCCAGGCCTCGGGTGGTCTGTCCGACGCTGACATCGAGAAGATGGTGAAGGACGCCGAGGCCAATGCCGAGGCCGACAAGAAGCGCCGCGCCCTCGTCGAGGCCCGCAACCAGGCCGAATCCCTGGTGCATTCGTCCGAGAAGTCGCTGAAGGACTATGGCGACAAGGTCTCGGAGGCCGACCGCACCGCGATCGCCGACGCCATCAGCGCGCTGAAGGCTGCCGCCGAGGGCGACAACGTGGCCGACATCGAGGCCAAGTCGCAGTCGCTCGCCGAAGCTTCGATGAAGCTTGGCCAGGCCATGTACGAGGCCTCGCAGAAGGAAGCGGCCGAAGCCGACGCCAAGGCGGACGCCGCCAAGGATTCGGACGTGGTCGACGCCGACTTCGAGGAAATCGACGAAGACGACGACAAGAAGAAGTCGGCCTGAGCCGGCCGACGGCGAATAATGCGAAAAGCCCGGCGCGAAGCCGGGCTTTTTTGCAACCTTCGCTGAAAAAGTGCAGGTCCGGCCTAAAAAGTGACGGAAAAACATGGCGTGAGCCCGGCTCGGCTCTGGCATCCGGGCAGCATCGCTCCTAAATCGAACAACGTGCCGGCAAACGACGCAACAATGCTTGAAGACATTGAGCATCCGGACCGCGGGAAAAAATGAAAGCTGATTTCTACGAAACGCTGGGCGTGCAAAAAGGCGCCGACGACAAGGAGCTCAAGAGCGCTTTCCGCAAGCTCGCCATGCAGTTCCATCCCGACCGCAACCCCGGCGATCATGCCTGCGAGCACAAGTTCAAGGAAATCAACGAAGCCTACGAGACGCTGAAGGACCCGCAGAAGCGCGCGGCCTACGATCGTTTCGGCCACGCCGCCTTCGAGCAGGGCGGCATGAACGGCGCGGCGCACGGCTTCGGCGCCGGCGGTTTCGCCGACATTTTCGAGGACATTTTCGGCGACATGATGGGCGGCCGCCAGCGTCGTTCGTCGGGCGGCCGCGAGCGCGGGGCGGACCTGCGCTACAACATGGAAATCTCGCTGGAAGAGGCGTTTTCAGGCAAGACGGCGCAGATTCGCGTGCCGGCCTCGATTTCCTGCTCGGAATGCTCCGGCAGCGGCGCCAAGCCCGGCACGCAGCCGGTAACCTGCGCCATGTGCCACGGCCACGGCAAAGTGCGGGCAACACAGGGCTTCTTCTCGATCGAGCGCACCTGCCCGCAATGCCAGGGCCGAGGCCAGACGATCAAGGACCCCTGCCCGAAATGCGCCGGCCAGGGCCGCGTCACCGAGGAGCGTTCACTGTCGGTCAACATCCCGGCCGGCATCGAGGACGGAACCCGCATCCGGCTTGCCAATGAGGGCGAAGCCGGCCTGCGCGGCGGCCCTTCGGGCGATCTCTACATCTTCCTCGCCGTCAAGCCGCACGAATTCTTCCAGCGCGACGGCGCCGACCTCTACTGCAAGGTGCCGATCTCGATGACGACCGCCGCGCTTGGCGGCTCGTTCGAGGTCACCACGCTCGACGGCACGCAGACCAAGGTGAAGGTGCCGGAAGGCACCCAGAACGGCCGCCAGTTCCGGCTCAAGGGCAAGGGCATGCCGGTGCTGCGACAGCCCAATGTCGGCGACCTCTACATCCAGACGGCGGTCGAGACGCCGCAGAACCTGTCGCGCCGCCAGCGCGAGCTTTTGGAAGAGTTCGAGCAGCTCTCCTCGAAGGACAACTCGCCCCAGTCGAGCGGCTTCTTCGCCCGTATGAAGGACTTTTTCGAGTCCTTCGGCGACCGCTGACGTTTTTTTGACGCAAGTCGTCATCGCAAAACCGCTTCACACTTTTGGGCGACTTGCGTTGGCGACATTCCCAAGGGTCATCAACACCTTATGCCACGTTGACGCCTTGCCTTGTTCCACCTAGCTGATAAGTAGCGGTCGGGGAGCGTTGAGGAGAGCTCGCATGGCACGTGGTCCCGGGTTGCGCAAAGCGCTGGCGGAAAAATTCGACGACGAGCTGAAGTTCTTCAAAGGCTGGATCGACAAGCCGAAAGCGGTCGGCTCCATTGTTCCCACCAGTTCCGTCACCGCTCGCAAGATGGCCTCGATCGTCAACCCGAAATCGGGCCTGCCGGTGCTGGAGGTCGGACCCGGCACGGGCGTCATCACCCGCGCCATCCTGGCCCAGGGCGTGAAGCCGGAAAACCTCTACGCGATCGAATATTCGACCGACTTCGTGCGCCATCTGCGCCGGCTCTATCCGCGCGTCAACATCATCGAGGGCGATGCCTTCAATCTCGACGCCACGCTCGGCGACAAGCGCGACATGGTTTTCGATTCCGTCGTCTCCGGCGTGCCGCTGCTCAATTTCCCCGTCGCCCAGCGCATCGCCTACATCGAAAGCCTGCTCGACCGCATCCCCGCAGGCCGGCCGATCGTGCAGCTGACCTACGGCCCGATGTCGCCGATCCCGCCCGGCCGCGGCGATTACACGGTCAAGCATTTCGACTTCATCATCCGCAACATTCCGCCGACGCAGCTGTGGATCTACCGGCGCAAGGCGCATTAGGTTCTGCCTGCGAAAGTGTTCGCTTATCGCCGGTGGCGGCAGCGTCCTGGCGGTTGGCCGAAACGCCAGTCACCTCGTCATCCACGGGCGGAGCAAGGAGCGAAGCGACGCGGCGCAGACCCGAGGATCCATTCCGTGACTTCGAAGCGTTGTGGCGATCCAGAACTCTGCTCCCGCTGCACTCTACGATTGAGGTAACGGAATGGATCCTCGGGTCTTCGCGACGCCGCTTCGCGGCTGCTCCGCCCGTGGATGACGAAGTTCGCAGGTCGCGACCAATCCTCCAACGTTTTCTGATCTCATTGCGTTGATTTGAGGGACCCTTGGCTGTACCTGTCCGAGAACAAGGGTGGCCAATGGCAGTGATCCCAAGAATCCTCGTCTTCGCCGGCTCGGTCCGCACCGGCGCATTCAGCGGCCGGACGGCCGACGTGGCGCAGAAGGAGCTCGCCATGCAGGGCGCCGAGGTGACGCGCATCTCGCTTGGCGACTATCCGCTGCCGATCATGGACGAGGACCTCGAGCAGGAAAAAGGCATTCCCGAAAACGCCGTGAAGCTCGCCCGGCAAATCGCCGATCATGACGGGCTTCTGATCGCGACGCCCGAATATAACGGCTCGATCCCGCCGCTCTTGAAGAATTCGATCGACTGGGTGAGCCGGCTCCGGCGCGACGGCAGCCGCTCGTTCAGGCCGCTTTACGGCAAGCCTGTCGGCCTTTGCTCCTCCTCGGAGGGCAAGTTTGCCGGCATACGCTGCATCAACCATCTGCGCGCGGTTCTGGTGCGCTGCCAGATGGAAGTGATCACGCCGGAATGCTCGGTTTCCAGCGCCAATGAGGCCTTCGCCGAGGACGGACAATTCCGCGACGCCAGACTGCAGCAATCGATGGAGCGCCTATGCCGTACACTGATCGAAACCTCGCGCATGCTGTCGGTGCGGATCGAGGCCTGATGCATCCGGTCGAGACCTTGCACGCCAAGTCCATGCAAGAGAGGCTGATCGTCGGCCTCGACGTGCCGACTCTGCAGGAAGCCGAGAAGGCGGTGCGCGAGCTCGAAGGCGTCGTCTCCTTCTACAAGATCGGCTATCAGCTCGCCTTTGCCGGCGGGCTCGATTTCGCACGCGAGCTGGTGAGCGGCGGCACCAAGGTCTTCCTCGACATGAAGCTGCTCGACATCGACAACACCGTGGCCAAGGGGGTCGAGAACATCGTCAGGATGGGGGTCTCGATGCTGACGCTGCATGCCTATCCCAAGGCCATGAGGGCGGCGGTCGAGGCGGCCAAAGGCAGCGATCTCTGCCTGCTCGCGGTGACCGTGCTGACCTCGATGGACGAGCAGGACATGATCGATGCCGGCTACGAATATGATCCGCACACGCTGGTTCTGCGGCGCTCCGAACAGGCGCTGCATGCCGGCATGGGCGGCATCGTCTGCTCGGCCGAGGAGGCTTCCGCCGTGCGGCGGATCGTCGGGCCCGACATGGCGGTGGTGACGCCAGGCATAAGGCCGGCGGGCAGCGACCACGGCGACCAGAAGCGCGTCGTGACGCCGGCGCAGGCGATCCGCAACGGCTCCAGCCACCTCGTCGTCGGCCGGCCGATCGTCGCGGCGCCGGACCGGCGCACGGCGGCCGAGGATATCCTGGCCGAAATGTGCTCGGCATAGGCTGGTCCGCGCGCGAAACAAACAGGGAGAAAAGAATGCCAAAGGGATATTGGATCGCCCGCGTCGATGTGCGCGACCCGGAGGGCTACAAGGATTATGTCGCCGCCGCCAAGCTCGCCTTCGACCGCTTCGGCGCGAAATTCCTGGCGCGCGGCGGCGAGCACGAGAAGGCCGAGGGGCCAGGCCGGGCGCGCAACGTGATCATCGAGTTCGAATCGCTTGCGGCAGCGCATGAGTGCTACCACTCGCCGGAATATCAGCGTGCCGTCGCCATCCGCCAGAAGGTAGCCGACGGCGAGATCGTGCTGGTCGAGGGGGTGTAGTTCGCCGGCGCAGGGTTGGCACCCTGGAAATTGGCCGAAACGCCCATCTTTGTCGTCATCCACGGGTGGAGCAAGGAGCGAAGCGACGCGCGCAGACCCGAGGATCCTGTGACTTCAACGCGCCGCTACGGTCCAGAATTCTGCTCCGCTGCACTCCACGGCCGAGGTAACGGCATGGATTCCAGGGGCTGCGCCGCGTCGCTTCGCTCCTTGCTCCGCCCTGGAATGACGAAGTTGTTAGGTCTCAGCCAATCATGAGTGTCACGACCTCAACCGGTTCGCCGCCGTCTCGGCCATCGCGTCGGCGAGGCTCATGCCCCATTGCCTGCGGCAATAGTCGCGAAAATCGAAGCAGGGCAGACCGGGGCAGACTTCGAACTCGATGAGATGGATGGTGTCGTCCGCCTCGACCCTGAGATCGATCGAGAAGACATCCCGCAGGCCAAGCCCGGCGATCAGCTTTTGCGCCATGGCGCGGATCGCCTGGTCGGCCGCCGGCTGGCTGGCGGCGACCGGCTCGAGTTCCGGCTCGGCATAGATGCCGGCGTCCCTGGCGGCCTGGCCGATGTCGCCATAGAGCGCCATCGAGTCGGCCATCGTCTGGAAATCGCCGCCGGTCTCGACGAAGGCGATGCCGAGCGCCTCGACGCCGGTCTGAGGCTTCAACCCGAGGAAGCTTGCCCGCACATTGCGGCCGGCGACATAGGGTTGGACGACGACATCGTCGCGATAGTGGGCAAAAATACGCCGGCTAAGCTCCAGCGCGTGGCTGAGATCGGTGATGCGCGAATCGGGCCAGATGCCGATCTTGGCGCCGAGCCGGTTGGGCTTGACGAACCAGCCGGCGGCCGAGGCCGGCGGCTCGACCAGCCACGTGCCGTTGCGCGCCAGGCCGGCCGGCGGCACCGGCAGGCCGAGCGCCGCGAGCACGGCGCCGGAGCGGAACTTGTCCTGGCAGAGCGCGAACAGCGAATCGTCGGCGCCGATGGTGCGCAGCCCGTTCAGCCGCGCCATGGCGGGCGCTGCACCGCCGCGGAAATAGGCGACGCCGTCGGTCAGCGTCCAGACCAGCGTCGCCTGCGGATCGGCCTTCGCCAGCACCGCAGCCGCATCGTCCAGCTCGACGGCCATGAAAGCGAGGCCGCGCCTTTCGCAGGCGGCGGCGAGCCGGCCGAATTCCGGCGCGAGATCCGTCGACTGCGCCAGATAGGACGAAATTTCGGTGGCGCGTTCAGCCGGATAGCCGTCGGCGACGAGCCGGTCGAAACAAGCCTTCTCCGACTCATGGACGAGAATCAGCGTCGGCTGGCTGTGCGGCATGGAATGGACGGCTCCGGCAAATCAGGTGCTACCATCGCATGGCTGGCGCGGCCGGCTTGCGGGAAACCGACCGGGCCAGGCAATAATCCGCCAGCCGCTCAGGCGATCAGCACCCGCGGCTCGAAGCGACCTTTGACCGGAATATCGAGCAGGAAGGTCATGCCGGCCTGCGGGTCGAGAGCGCGCTGCTTGTCGTCCTTGCCCTTCCAGGCCGACGTCACGGCGATGCGGTCGCCCTTCTGGCCGACAAAGGCGGGGCATGAGGGCTGCGACACCGGCATCGGAATCTCGCGCAGCAGCGTGCCGTCGGGCGAATAGGCCTTCACCGCCTTGCCGCCCCAGACCGCGTTCCACAGCACGCCGTCGCTGTCGACGACCGACCCGTCGACATAGCCTTTCTGCGAGCGATGATCGACGAAGACTTTCGGCTCGCCTTTCGGCAAGCCTGTCGCCGGATCGCAGGCGACGCGCATCAGAAGTCCGGTTGCCGTATCAGTGTAATAGGCAATCGCTCCGTCCTCGGAAAAGCAGATCGAATTGGAGACGGTGATGTCCGAGAACAGCCGGCGCAATTCGCCCTTGAAGAACCAGTAGATCGAGCCGGCGCCCTTGCCCTCGGCCTTGCCCATCGTACCGGTCCAGAAGGCGCCGCTTGGGTGGACGCGGGAATCATTGGAGCGGGTAAGCGGATTGTCGGCTTCGATCGGCGTGTGCAGCGTCAGCTTGCCGGTCTTGACGTCCCTGACCTGCAGGCCGACTTCCGTGGCGATCAGCTGGCGGGCATCGTCGATGACGGCGATGGCGCTGGCCATGACGCCAAGATCATGGATTTTCAGCGCGCCGGCGAGCGGCTTTTCCAGGAGCTTGCCGTTGACGATGTCGAACCAGAACAGCGTGTCGGCGGCGGGATCGTAGCTCGGGCCTTCGCCAAGCTCGCAAATGTGGTCGCTGAGAACCGAAACGCTGTCCATCATTGCCCTCCGAAGGCTTCGTCCCAGGCGGCGACCGCGGCGCGGGCGCGCTGCGCCACGTCCTCGACGCCGGCGCCCGGCTTGTAGAGGCTGGATCCCAGGCCGAACACGCTGACGCCGACCGCCCTGTAGCCGGCAAAATCCTTGTCGGAAACGCCGCCGACGGCGCCGATCAAGATCGTTGCCGGCAGCACCGCGCGGACCGCCGCTATGCCGCCGGCGCCGAGCACGCTCGCCGGAAAGAATTTGAGCGCCGAGGCGCCGAGCCGGATCGCCTGGAAAGCTTCCGTGGGCGTGAACACGCCCGGCATCGTCACCATGCCGTGATGCATCGCGCGACCCATCACCTCGGCATCGATGTTGGGGCTGACCAGCAGCCGGCCGCCGGCCTTGTGCAAGGCATCGACATCGGCGGCCGTCAGCACCGTGCCGGCGCCGACCAGCGCGGTCTTGGGCAACGCCTCAACGATGCTGGCGATGGAGACGAACGGTTCCGGCGAGTTCAGCGGCACCTCGATCGCCTCGATGCCGGCATCATGGACCGCCTTGCCGATCGCTACCGCTTCGCCCGGCTTCAGCCCGCGCAGGATGGCGACGAGACCGCGTTTCAATTTCGGAAAAGGCGCAGTCTGCGTCACGCGACACCTCCAATCATGCCATTTTCGCGCACGGCCTCGACGAGGCCGGCGCGCACCGCTTCATCCGCATCGACGATCCGGAAGGCAAGGCCGGCGAGCCCGAGAGCGACAGCGTAGAGCGCGGCCAGCGCGCCGGAGGCGATCAACACCACCGGCGCCTCGCTGGCGCCATAGCGGCGCTTGGCCGAAGCGATCTCGCCGCCGATCAAGAGACCGGACAGGCAGGCCGCCGCCTCGTCTGACTTCAAATCCTGCAGCAGCCCGGCGGCGCGGATCGCGAACAGTTTCGAGGTGACGTCGCCGCCCTCGCCCAGCGCCTGGCCGCACCACTGGCGGAAAAACGGGCTGTCCGACGCGACGGGCGCCGGATGCTCGCCCAGCGAATGCTTCAGGATCGAATGCGCGGCAAGCACCGAAAACAGCTCGCCCGTCGGCCAGGTTCCGAAACCGGCGACCGCGCCGTCCTCGACCGCGACCCATTTCGAATGGGTGCCCGGCATGCAGACGAGATGGCGACCCTTTGCCGGCAAACCGGCGCCGGCAAGCTGCGTTTCCTCGCCGCGCATGACATCCGGCGCGTCGGCCAGGCGCTGGGCGAGGCCCGGAACGATGCGGATGTCGCGGCTCGAGCCTTCGATGCGGGCAGCGCCTGCAAGGATGGCGCCGATCGGCGCCGGCACGGCGACATAGGGCGCCTCGATCCAGCCCTGGCGGGAACCCGCCATGCCGCAGATGATGACGGGCAAGGCCTCCGGCGCGCCCATGGCGGCGAGATGGCCTTCAAGCACCTTGGCAAAGCCTTTTTCGCGCGCAGTGATCAGCCCGTCGTCGCCGCGCCGCTCCGCTAGCACATGGCCTGCGGCATCGAGCAGCCAAGCCCTGAGCCTCGTCGTGCCCCAGTCGAGGGCGGCGACCGCCGGCGCGCCGCTCACAGCACGCCTCCGTCGACGATCAGCATCTGCGCCGTCAGCATGCGCGAGGCATCCGAGGCCAGGAACAGCACCGTGCCGACGATGTCGTCCGGCTGCATGACTTGCTTGATGCATTGCTTGGCGACATGGGCGGCAAGCGCCTCCTCGGTGACCCAAAGTTCGCGCTGGCGCTCGGTGATCACCCAGCCTGGCGCAACCGCGTTGACGCGGATGCCGTCGGCGCCGAGCTTGCCGGCAAGGCCCTTGGTGAGGCCGAGTATGCCCGCCTTGGCGGCGGTGTAGGCCGGCAGGTCGGGGTGGTTGATGAGATAGGACGTGGAGCTGAAGTTGATGATCGAGCCGCCGCCGGCGCGCTTCATGCCCGGCGCCACCGCCTGGGCGGTGAAGAAATGCGGCCGCAGGTTGATGGCAAGATTGTTGTCCCAGAACTCGACCGTGACGTCCTTCACCTCATGGCGGTCATCGAGAGCGGCATTGTTGACGAGCGCCGTGACGTCGCCATGCGCCTTTGCCGCCTTGGCCACCGCGGCGCGCAGCGCCTCGACGTCGCGCAGGTCGGTCTTGAGGTAGAGCGGCCGCCGGCCGAGCTGCTTTTCGAGGCGGTCGGCGAGCGTCGTGCTGGACTTGTCGGCGATGTCGATGAAGGCGACCTTGGCGCCCTGCCGCATGAAGCCCTCGGTCAGCGCCGCGCCGATGCCGGAACCGCCGCCGGTGATCAGCACCGAAGCGCCGTCGAGGTCGGCGAAACGCGCCGATGGCATCATGATTTCTTTCTCCCTTTGGCCGGCGCGCATCCTAGCCATGCCGGCCCCCGGGGCAAGGGAGAAAAGGCGAATTCAGTAGCTTATGTCCGACAAATGATATCTGCACCTCCTCCCCGGAAGCAGCTCAAGGTTTGTTGAGATTCATGTCAGGCCGAGTCGAAAATGGTGGCATCCGAGAACCGGCCTATGCCGGCTGCAGCCTTAATTTAGCTGCCAAACCATTCGTGAATGCTTCGGCCGGCGAAGGCCGGAAGCGCAGGAGGCCGCCATTTGCAGACCGGCCTCACCTGAATATCAACAGACGTTGTCAGATCGCCTTGGCATGCAGCGCGCCGCGGTAGGAATCGCGAAGGTAGCCGAGCGTGGCGTCGGCATCGACCGGCTTGCCGAACAGGTAGCCCTGGCCACCGGCGCAGCCGAACTGGACGAGGCGGTCGGCCTGCGCTTCCTCCTCGATCCCTTCGGCCACGACATCCATGCCGAGCCCTTCGCACATGGCGAGGATGGCGCGGATGATGTGTTCGGAGGGCCGGTCGTCGAGGATGGAGGAGACGAAGGCGCGGTCGATCTTGAGCTTGTCGAAATGGAATTCGCGCAGCCGCCCGAGCGAGGACTGGCCGGTGCCGAAATCGTCGAGCGAGACGCGGATGCCGACCCGGCGCAGATCCTCGACGATCTTCTCGGCCGAAGCCGGATCGGTCATCAGGCCGGTTTCGGTGATCTCGATCTCCAGCCGGCGCGGATCGAAGCCGGTGCGATCGAGGATGGCGAGGATATGCAGGCCGGTGTTCTGGTCGACCAGCTGCGAGGGCGACAGGTTGAAGGACAAGAACAAGTCCTTCGGCCAGCTGCGGGCCGATTCGGTCGCCTTGCGCAGCACCAGTTGCGACAGCGGGCCGATGATGCCGCGCTCCTCGGCGATGGGAATGAAGACGTTCGGCGGCACCATGCCGAGATCGCGGTCGGTCCAGCGGGCCAGGGTCTCGAAGCCGATGGTGCGGCGACTGTTGAGATCGACGATGGGCTGGAAATGCGGCTCGACCTCGCCGGCCGAGACGGCACGGCGCAGCGCCTGCTCGATGCGGGTGACGCGTTTTGCGGCCTCCTCCATCTCGCGGGTGTAGACGACGACCCGGCCACGGCCCGAGCGCTTGGCGTGGTAAAGCGCGGTCTCGGCCTTGTTGATCAGGATCTCGGTGGTCTCGTCGCCGGAATAGAACAGCGAGCAGCCGACCGAGGCCGACAATCTCGCGGTGCGCTCGCCGACGTCATAGGGCGCCGACAGGATCTCGATCAGCATGCGCGACTTCTCGGCCGCCTGCTCCTCGCTGAACACCATCGGGTAGAGGAAGGCGAACTCGTCGGCGCCGATGCGGCAGACGGTGGAATAGCCGTCCATCGAGGCGCGCAGGCGCATCGCCACCTGGATCAGGATGTCGTCGCCAGCCTTGTGGCCGAACAGGTCGTTGATCGGCTTGAAACCGTCGAGATCGAGGATGCCGACCGTGAAGGGCGCGGGATCGTCGGCGCGGTCGCTGATCAGGCGATCGACCTTGTCGAAGAAGCGACGATGGTTGCCAAGTCCGGTCAGCGGATCGGTGAAGGCCAGATCCGTGTTTTCCCTGCCTGGCTGCCCGGTGCCAAACGTCGTTTGCATCATGTCCCTGTTGTGATCGCGGTATTTATCCTCAGACTGGCAGCAAAGCGTTTAGGAAAAGTATCGGAAAATCGATTTTTCGAGCGCTCGCCGGAGTCTGCGCGACGCTTAGCCGGCTCGCCTGACGCGATAGACTTCGATCGGGCTGGCTTTGGTCTCGGCGACCGGCTCGAGCCAGTCCGGAACGCTGCCTTGAAGCAGGTCGGAAAGGAGGCCGCGCGGTGCCTTTTTGACCAGCATCACGCTTTCGAAGCTGCCGCGGCAGATCGCCACGAGGCCGACGCGATGCGCCTCCACGATCTTGCGCGCCTCGTCCGGCGTGCCGAGAAACGCGTCCAGCACCAGAAGATTGCCGGCGACATTGCGATGATAGGGGCCGGCGAAGACGCGATGCCCGGAGAAGGCCAGGATCGGCGACCCGATGTCGGAGGGGGCGAGCACGGCGGTTTCGGGCATGCGGCCAAGCGCCGCGAAGCTGGCGTCCTTCCCGCAATCCCTGTCGATGTCGCCGGCGTCCGCGACGGGCGCTTTTTTTTCCAATGCCGTCGAGGTCGCCGCGGCGGCGCCCATCCAGACCGGATTGATCGACACAAGCCAGACCGCGGCGAGACGCATGGCGACGGCGAGCGAGGAATTGTTCTGCGCCCGCGCGCGCCATGTCGCGATCCAGGCGGACAGCGGGATCACGGCAAGGGCGATCGAGAATGTCGAGCCGCGCACCTGCCAGGCGGCAACGCCGAAGGCGACGAGAAGCAGCGCGGCAACGAGACTGTCCTGACGGCGCCAACCGCCGCGACCGAAACGCCGCGCCATCAGGACGATCGCCACCAGCGGCGTCGCGTAGCGCGCCGCCACCAGCGCCGGCGTATCGACAATCAGCGCGAACAGCGACTGGGCTTCGCTGATGTGGTCCAGCCACAACTCCTTGAGGCGCGGATCGAGGTCGGCATAAGGCGAGGCCAGGCATTGCGGGAACAGCGCGAGCGTGACCAGGCCGACGGCCACGGCCAGCATGGCGAGCGACAACAGACGGTGCCACCGGCTTCGCGCGGTGAATTCGACCGAAGCGATGGCCGAAAGCCCGACGCCGGCGATGGCGGCGACAACGAACTGCACGGTCGAGAAGGCGTCGCATTGCGCCTCGCCCCATGCCGAGGCCGGGACGGTGGCGAGGAAGACAAGACTCGATACGCCGGCGAAGCCTAAACCGAAATCCCTGGCGATCCCGCGCTCGCCGCTCGCGTCGGCGACGAAAAGCAGCGATACGCAGACGCCGATGGTGGCGACATAGGGAACGGTTTCCATGCCGACGGCGAGCGTCAGCGCCGCGCAGAGGCCGGAAAACAGCGCTGCCGCCCGGTGGACCGGGGCCTCGAGCAGCAAAGCGAGGCTCGCCATGGTCAGCATCAGCTGGACATTATGGTGGTCGAGCGCGCCCGGCGAATAGATGCCGAGGAACTGATAGCCGGCAGCGCCGACGATGACGGAAGGCAAGACAGCGCTGCGGCCGGCGAATGCGCGCGCCGCGCGGATGGTGAAGAACAGCGCCGAGCAGAACAGCAGCGTCGGCCAGAGCACCTGCGCGATCTCCTCCGCGAGAGGCCTGCTGCCGGTCAGCGCGGAGGCGGCCAGAATGATGGCGGCGATCGGTGTGTCGACCAGCCTGGACCAGTGCATGACGAAGCCGCCCTCGAGGCCCATCCTGTACTGGTGCAGGTCGAACCAGCCCTGGCCGTTGAGCAGATCGCGAACCTCGACCAGCCGCATCAGATTGTCGTTGTCGACATCGGCCAGCGCGCTGAAGCCCATCCATGCGTTGAACGCGAAGGCAGCCAGCGTTGCCAGTAACGCCAGCATGAAATCGAACTTCCAGGTGGCGGCGCCGTCCTTGGCTGCGCTCATGGTCGAGGCCTTTGGAGCTAGAGGCTTAAACCTAGCCTTAACGGCTTCAATAAATAGTAAAGCGGCCCTGAGATGCCGGCATTGGCGCGGCCGGAGGGCTCAAGCCGGGCACCGGAGACAGACATGCCGCACGAAGTCCGCAACGAACCGGCGATCGCCGTGCTGCTGCCTTGCTACAATGAGGAGCTGACGATCGGCGAGGTCGTGCGGCGTTTCCGCGAGACCCTGCCGTCAGCGTCGATCTATGTCTACGACAACAATTCCAAGGACCTGACCGCGCTCAAGGCCCGCGCCGCCGGCGCGATCGTCGTGCGCGAACCGCGGCAGGGCAAGGGCAATGTCGTGCGCCGCATGTTCGCCGACATCGAGGCCGACATCTATGTGATGGCCGACGGCGACGGCACCTATGCGCCGGAGGATGCGCCGCAGCTGATCAACGTCCTGCAGACGGAGCGCTCCGACATGGTGGTGGGCACCAGGCGCGGCGTGACCGACGACGCCGGCCGCTCCGGCCACGCCTTCGGCAACCGCATCTTCAACCGGCTCTACAAGGGCCTGTTCGGCGCCGATTTCACCGACATCTTTTCCGGCTACCGGGTCTTTTCGCGGCGCTTCGTCAAGAGCTTCCCGGCGGTTTCCGGCGGCTTCGAGATCGAGACCGAAATGTCGGTCCATGCCTCGCAGCTCAAGCTGCCGGTGAGCGAGATGGCGCTCGACTACGGCCGCCGCCCGGAAGGTTCTTCGTCGAAGCTGTCGACCTTCCACGACGGCGCCAGGATTCTGTGGATGTTCGCCATGCTGATGAAGGAGACGCAGCCGCTGCGCTTCTTCGGCACATTCGCCCTGTTCTTCCTGGCGGCCAGCATCGGCCTGATGATACCGGTGCTGATCGAGTTCGCCGAGACGGGGCTGGTGCCGCGCATGCCGACCTGGGTGCTGTCGGTCGGCATGCTGCTCTTGTCCATGCTGTCGATGGTGACCGGGCTGATCCTCGATTCCGTGTCGCGCGGCCGGGCCGAGCAGAAGCGCATCTTCTATCTTTCGATCCCCTCCGGCCGCGGCGAGCGCCGCGCAGGCGCCAACGGGCAGGCACCGCTTAAGGGTGAGGCAGGCAAGGCCTCGCGGGCGGCCTGATGGGCCGGCTTACCCGCTTCGTCCTTGCCGGCGGCATCGGCTTCGTCGCCGACGCGGTCGCGCTCTGGCTGCTGCTTGCCGTCACGCCGCTCGGGCCGCTGGCGGCGCGCGTGCTTTCGATCGGCTTTGCGCTCACCGTCACCTGGCAGTTCAACCGGCACCTGACCTTCGCGCCGTCGAGCCGGGGCATCGCGCAGGAGGGCGTGCGCTATGGCGGCGTCGGTGTCGCCACCAGCATCGTCAACTATCTCGTCTATTGCGCCTTCCTGTTCGCGCTGCCGGCCCTGCCGCCGCTAGCGGCGCTGGCGGTCGCCTCGATCGTCGCCATGGCGCTGTCCTTCCTCGGCTATTCCCGACTGGTCTTCGACCGCTGAGCTTCTGCACCAAGCGAGCACGATTGGCAGACGCCGCCGATTTCCTTATATCGGCGGCAGAGCTCACCGGAGACTGCAGATGCCGCTGAAGATCGCCGTCCAGATGGACCATGTCTCCACCGTGTCGATCGTCGGCGACACGAGCTTCGCGCTGTCGCTGGAAGCGCAGCGGCGCGGCCACAAGCTCTTCCACTACACGCCCGATCGACTGTCGATGCTGGGCGGCAAGGTGTTCGCGCGCGTCGAGGAGATGCAGGTGCGCGACGAGAAGGGCAACCACTATTCGCTGGGCGAGCCGGTGCGCACGGATCTGTCGGAGATGGACGTGGTGCTGCTCAGGCAGGATCCGCCCTTCGACATGAACTACATCACCACCACGCATATCCTGGAACGCATCCATCCGAAGACGCTGGTGGTCAACGACCCGGCCTGGGTGCGCAACAGCCCGGAAAAGATCTTCGTCACCGAATTTCCGGAGCTGATGCCGGAGACGCTGATCACCAAGGACCCCCGGGAAGTGGCCGCCTTCCGCAGGGAGTTCGGCGACATCATCGTCAAGCCGCTCTACGGCAATGGCGGCGCCGGCATCTTCCATCTGCAGGAGGCCGACCGCAACCTTGCCTCGCTGCTCGAAATGTTCGGCCAGCTGTTCCGCGAGCCCTATATCGTGCAGCGCTACCTCAAGGATGTACGCAAGGGCGACAAGCGCATCATCCTGATCGACGGCGAGCCCGTGGGCGCCATCAACCGCGTGCCGGCCGAGCACGACTCGCGCTCCAACATGCATGTCGGCGGCCGCGCCGAGAAGACCGAGCTGACGGAGCGCGAGCGCGAGATCTGCGCCCGCATCGGCCCAGCGCTCAGGGAACGCGGCTTCATCCTCGTCGGCATCGACGTGATCGGCGACTGGATGACCGAGATCAACGTGACCTCGCCGACCGGCATTCGCGAAGTGCAGCGTTTCGGTGGAGCCGACATCGCCAGCCTGTTCTGGGATTGCGTGGAAGACAAAAGGCGATAGCAGCGCCTCCGGTTCACGAAACGGCGAACAGCGCTATCTGACGGAGACCTGCTTCGCGCTGAAGTTGCTCTCAGCCGGCCTGACGTGCTGCTCGGCGCTCATCACCCCCGATACAGACGAAGCGCTCCTTGCCTTGCACCCAGGCGTCGTGGCCTGGGCGATATCGTGCAGGGCGCGCCCTGCGTGGACGCCTCGCGGGTTCCGTCATCCGTCTTGAGGACCGGCTTCATACATTCGGATCGTTTCGCAGCGACAGCAAGCACCTTTGCGCTTGCCTCGAAGGCATCTATTTTGGAGGGCAGTCGCGGCTAGTGGGCAAAGAATGTCGGTACTGTCTTCCTCAAGACTCTACATGCCGCTCAACGCGGTGCTGGCCGCGCCCGGGCTTCTGGCGGTGGCTGCGCTCACGATACCGGACATGTCCGGATCTGGCAGACTGGCTCTGGCTGCCGTGCTCGCGGTCATTTGGGGCGCCTATCTTCTGCAGATGGCAGCGACGCTGCTCAAGCGCCGGGCGGGAGACGTTCGGACGCCGACAATCGCCATCGATGTGCTCGCGGTCTTGGTTCCACTCGTCGCATTTCTGCTCGTCGGCGGGCCCGACTGGAGCCTCTATTGTGCCGTCTGGCTGCTGAAGCCGCTGCGCGACTCGACTTTCTTTCCGCTGCTGGGCAGGGTTCTGACCAACGAAGCGCGAAACCTGATCGGCGTCACCACCGTCTTCGGCGTCGTTCTGTTCGGTGTCGCGCTCGCGGCCTATGTCATCGAGCGCGACATCCAACCGGAAAAGTTCGGCAGCATTCCCCAGGCGATGTGGTGGGCTGTGGTCACGCTGTCCACCACCGGCTATGGCGACGCCATTCCGCAAAGCTTCGCCGGACGCGTCCTTGCCGGGCTGGTCATGATGAGCGGCATCGGCATCTTCGCGCTCTGGGCTGGCATTCTGGCCACCGGCTTCGCTCAAGAAGTCCGTCGCGGGGATTTCGTCCGCAATTGGCAATTGGTCGCCGCCGTGCCGTTGTTTCAGAGGCTCGGCCCGGCCGCGCTGGTCGAGATCGTGCGCGCGCTACGACCTCGCATCGTGCCGGCGGGCGCCGTGATCTGCCGCAGTGGCGAGCCTGGTGATCGGATGTTCTTCGTCGTGGAGGGGCGCGTCAGCGTCGCGACACCGAAGCCGGTGGAGCTTGGCCCTGGCGCCTTTTTCGGCGAGATGGCGCTGATCACCGGCGAACCGCGCATGGCGACCGTCAGCGCCACAACGGCGGTTTCGTTGCTGTCGCTGCACTCGGCGGATTTCCAGATGCTGTGCAGCAGCAGCCCGGAGATCGCGGAAGTCATCCGCAAGACCGCGCTCGAACGGCGCGGCGCCGCACCGATGGCTTGACCGTACCAGCTGCGCAGCGCCGGATTGCGTATCACCTCGGCCCCAGGATCGTCGCTGGGCGGCGCCCGCCCTTGTGTTCCCGTAATGTTCTTGCGCGCTGCGCAAATCTGTGGTTGTCTAACCCGACTTCGCTCGCGGCTTGATCGCAAAGCCGCGCGCGAGTCTGTATCGGGGGCTCGGTAAAGATGGTGGCGCGGGTTCGCACGGTGGCTTTCCAGGGCATCGAGGCCGTGCCGGTCGATGTCCAGGTGATGGTAGCACCTGGCAAGGTCGGCATGCAGATCGTCGGGCTGCCGGACAAGGCGGTGGCCGAGAGCCGCGAGCGCGTGCAGGCGGCGCTCCATGCGTCGGGCCTGTCGATGCCGTCGAAGAAGGTGACGGTGAACCTTGCGCCGGCGGACCTGCCCAAGGAAGGCAGCCATTACGACCTGCCGATCGCGCTTGGATTGATGGCAGCACTCGGCGCCATTCCCGGCGACATGCTGGCCGGCTATGTCGTGCTCGGCGAGCTGTCGCTCGACGGCACCATCACGGCGGTGGCCGGCGCGCTGCCGGCGGCGATCGGCGCCAATGCCGAAAGCAAAGGCCTGATCTGCCCCTTCGCCTGCGGGCCGGAGGCAGCCTGGGCCGGCAAGGATTTCGACATACTGGCGCCGCGCAGCCTGATCGCCGTCGCCAATCATTTTCGCGGCACGCAGGTGCTGTCGCGGCCAGAGGCCGGCATCCAGGTCGCGGCGCGCGACCTGCCGGACCTCGCCGACATCAAGGGCCAGGAAAGCGCCAAGCGGGCGCTGGAGGTGGCGGCCGCCGGCGGTCACAACCTCCTTATGGTCGGCCCTCCAGGCTCCGGCAAGTCGATGCTGGCGCAGCGCCTGCCCTCGATCCTGCCGCCGCTGGCGCCGAAGGAATTGCTCGAAGTCTCGATGATCGCTTCCGTCGCCGGCGAGCTCGGCGAAGGTAAGCTGACGGATCGGCGGCCGTTCCGCGCCCCGCATCATTCGGCCTCGATGGCGGCGATGGTGGGCGGCGGCTTGCGGGCGCGGCCGGGCGAGGTGTCGCTCGCCCATCACGGCGTGCTTTTCCTCGACGAGTTCCCGGAATTCACGCCGCAGACGCTGGACGCGCTGCGCCAGCCGCTGGAGACCGGCGACTGCGTGATCGCGCGCGCCAACCACCGCGTCACCTACCCGGCGCGCATCCAGCTGGTGGCGGCGATGAACCCATGCCGCTGCGGCATGTCGGGCGAACCCGGCTATCGCTGCCTGCGCGGCGAGCGCTGCCGCACCGAATACCAGGCGCGCATTTCCGGCCCGCTGCTCGACCGCATCGATCTTCGGATCGAAGTGCCGGCGGTCTCGGCGAGCGACCTGATCCGGCCCGACCGCGCCGAGACGAGCGCGGCGGTGGCGCAGCGCGTGGCCCGCGCCCGGACCCTGCAGCGCGAGCGGCTCGAGAGCCTGGGCGCGTCCGTGACCACCAACGCGCATTGCCCGCCTGCGATCATCGAGGAAATCGCCAAGCCCGACGCGGCCGGGCTGACGCTGCTCAAGGACGCCAGCGAGAAGCTCGCTTTCTCGGCGCGGGCCTATCATCGCGTGCTCAAAGTGGCACGCACGCTGGCCGACCTCGACGCCAGCGAAACCGTGGGCCGCATCCATCTCGCCGAGGCGATTTCCTACCGGATGAGCGCGGAGCGGATGGCGCAGGCAGCGTAATCAAGGAACCTGCAAGGAGGCCCGGTCCGTTTCTCCGCCCCGAGTTCCTCTTCAACCGGCCTCGGGGATCAGCTTCTGTAGTGTCGGCGCCATGATCGTGGCGAAAGCCGCTGTATCGCCATAGGCTCGCGCGGAAAGCATCGCCCCGTGAACGGTCGCCATGAAGGCCTCCGCCTCGACGCGCGGCACGGCGGAAATTGCCAGTGTGCCTTGCGCGGCGCCGCGCTCGATGACGCCGGTCAGCCAACCCGAGAGAAACTGAAAATACGCCCGGACTTCCACGGCAACCTCGGGCGGAAGGGCCGGAAGCTCGCTAGCGAGCAGTGCGCAGACGCAGAACGGCCGGCTCGCGTCCTCAATGCAGCGAGCCCAGAAGCCGGCGTAGGTTCGAAGCAATTCAGGCGGCTCAGGCACGTTGCGCTCAAGCTCCGCCATGCCTGTGACGGCATCCTCCAGGTAGCGCCTGACCAGGGTTTGCACCAGGTCGACCTTGCTGGGGAAATGATGGTGGATGCTGGCCTTGCGGATACCGATTACCTCGGCGATATCGGCGTAGCTGAACCCGTTATAGCCGCCGGCGACGATGAAGCTTCGCGCGGCGGCCAGGATGCCATCGGCAGTGTTCGAGGGCTTGTTCATAGACATGCCAAGAGCAATTCCAGGAAAAGTGTATAGCGGTTGTCCGTCCGAAATTGCGTAAAAACAAATGGTGGAGCAGTTCAGCGTTTCCGTGAAACGATGAACTGCTCTAACGTCCGGCGGAGAAA
The DNA here is from genome assembly GCF_029674545.1 of Mesorhizobium sp. WSM4904. Classification (NCBI taxonomy): domain Bacteria; kingdom Pseudomonadati; phylum Pseudomonadota; class Alphaproteobacteria; order Hyphomicrobiales; family Phyllobacteriaceae; genus Mesorhizobium; species Mesorhizobium sp. WSM4904. Next base: position 758,414 of record NZ_CP121354.1, read on the forward strand.
ACCTCAACTCACGGCCCGCGGCGACTTGCGAAGGGCGCCGCCGACCGACAGCCACACGGCGGACACGAGGAAGTAGAAGGCGCCGAAAGCGGCATAGGGCGCAACATTGGCGATGCCAATGGCCTCCATGCCCGACGCCATCTTTACGAAGAACAAGCCCGCCAGCGCCGATTGGGCGCCGCTCAGGATCATCGCCCATTGGGCGCCGTTGATTTTCCAGCGGCGCACCGCGGTCAGCAGCTGAAGCGCGCCGGAGACGACGGCCCAGACACCATAGACCGCAAGCACCGCGCTCATGCTGCGGCCAAGCGCGGCGGCAACGGCAATCGCGGTGATGATGCTGACGACCAAGTTGAGCAGCTGCGACTTGTTGCGGCCGAGCCCGCCGCTGCGCTGCGCGTCGAGATAATTCGCAAGCGCGTCCCAGGCAGGGTAGGCCACCAGCATGACGGCAGCGAGCGGTGAGCCGGTCTTCGCGACGGTGAGGGCCGCCGCGACCCAGGCAGCCGATACGGCAAACCGCAGATAATAATAGTTTTTGAGCCACGCGTTTGAAGACAGGGCACGGCTTTGATCATTCATTTGTGCAGACATGATGAGATCTCTCGTTTGAACTACCTACCAACTAGTAGGTAGATGACAGATCGTCAAGGCGCCGCCGATCACCTCGACATGTCATCTATGTGATCGATCGTTTCGCGCGCATTCCGGCCGATGCACCGGCCAATAGCGTGCATGGCAGCTTGGCGCATGCATTGTCTTATGCTGCGCTGGTCGACCCCCACTCCGTCTCGGCTTCGCCGAGCCACCTCTCCCCCGATCGACGGGGTAGAGGAAAGGCGCCAAGCCTTTTGCCGTCAACGCTCGTCCAGCAAGGCTCCCTTCCTTTCCCTCCGGAGGGGGGAAAGGTGGCGCTGCGAAGCAGCGACGGATTGGGGGAACCACGTGGCAATCAAGCCTCGGCCTGATCAGTCACGCCAATCACAGGGGATGTGTGCATGGCGTAGACGAATGTGGGGGGAGCGCCATATGCGATTGCCCTGCCCTCAAGGGGAGGGGCGCCGGCGCTACCGGCCTCAGGCCTGCTCCCTCGCCTTCAGCTCCAGCCGCCGGGCATGCAGCACCGGCTCGGTGTAGCCGTTGGGCTGAACCGTCCCCTTGAACACCAGGTCGCAGGCGGCCTGGAAGGCGATCGAACTGTCGAAGTCCGGCGCCATCGGGCGGTAGAGCGGGTCGCCGACATTCTGGCGGTCGACGATCGCCGCCATGCGCTGCAGCGAATCCCGGACCTGGATTTCCGAGCACACTTTGTGGCGCAGCCAGTTGGCGATGTGCTGCGAGGAGATGCGCAGCGTGGCGCGGTCCTCCATCAGGCCGACATCGTTGATGTCGGGCACCTTCGAGCAGCCGACGCCCTGGTCGATCCAGCGCACGACGTAGCCCAGGATGCCTTGCGCGTTGTTGTCGAGCTCGCGCTGGATCTCGTCCGGCGTCCAGTTCGGCCGCACCGCCACGGGTACCGACAGAATGTCGTCGAGCTTGGCCTTCGGCCGGCTCTTCAGCGCCGCCTGGACGGCGTGCACGTCGACCTTGTGGTAATGCGTGGCGTGCAAAGTCGCCGCCGTCGGCGACGGCACCCAGGCGGTGTTGGCGCCGGCCTTGGGATGGGCGATCTTCTCAACCAGCATTGCCGCCATCAAATCAGGCATCGCCCACATGCCCTTGCCGATCTGGGCGTGGCCGGCGAGCCCGCATTCGAGCCCTATGTCGACATTCCAGGCCTCATAGGCCGAGATCCAGGCGGCCTGCTTCATATCTCCCTTGCGGATCATCGGGCCGGCTTCCATCGAGGTGTGGATCTCGTCGCCGGTGCGGTCGAGGAAGCCGGTGTTGATGAACACGACGCGCTCTCTTGCGGCGCGGATCGCTTCCTTGAGGTTGACGGTGGTGCGCCGTTCCTCGTCCATGATGCCCATCTTGATGGTGTTCTTCGCCATGCCGAGCAGCGCCTCGACGCGGTCGAAGATTTCCACCGCGAAGGCGACTTCCTCCGGCCCGTGCATCTTGGGTTTCACGACGTACATCGAGCCGGCGCGGGAATTCGCCCGCCGCCCGTTCGAGCCGACATCGTGCAGCGCGATCAGCGCGGTGAGCGCCGCGTCCATGATGCCTTCCGGCACCTCGTGGCCGTCGCGGTCGAGGATCGCCGGATTGGTCATCAGGTGGCCGACATTGCGCACCAGCATCAGCGAGCGTCCCGGCAGCAGAAGCTGGCCGCCGTTCGGCGCCGTGTAACGGCGATCCGGGTTGAGCTTGCGGGTAAAAGTCCTGCCACCCTTGGTGATTTCTTCCGCCAGATCGCCCTTCATCAGGCCGAGCCAGTTGCGATAGACGACGACCTTGTCCTCGGCATCGACGGCGGCGACCGAATCCTCGCAGTCCTGGATGGTGGTCAAGGCCGCCTCGAGGAAGACGTCGGCGATGCCGGCCGGATCGGTCTTGCCGATCTCACTGGCGTGGTCGATGACGATCTCGATATGCAGGCCGTTCTTCACCAGAAGCACGGCCTCCGGCGTGGCGGCATCGCCGCGGAAGCCCGCGAACTGTTTCGGGTCGGCGAGCGTGGTGGCGCCGGCGCCTTCGCCGACCTTCAGCGCGCCATTCGCCACCGAGAGCCCGTTGACGCCGGCCCATTTGCCGGTGGTCAGCGGCACGGACTGGTCGAGGAAATCCTTCGCCCAGGCGATGACTTTCGCGCCGCGCGTGGGATTGAAAGCCTTGCCCCTCTCGGCGCCGCCGGTCTCGGGAATGGCGTCGGTGCCGTAGAGCGCGTCATAGAGCGAGCCCCAGCGCGCATTGGCGGCGTTGAGCGCATAGCGCGCGTTCATCACCGGCACGACGAGCTGCGGCCCGGCGACGACCGCGATCTCCGGATCGACATGTTCGGTCGAGACGCCGAAGGCCGGCCCTTCCGGCACCAGATAGCCGATCTCCTTCAGGAAGTTCTTGTAGGCCGCCATGTCGACCGGCGCACCGTTCTCGCGATACCAGCCGTCGAGCTTTTCCTGCATGGCGTCGCGCTTTGCCAGCAGGGCGCGGTTCTTCGGTGCGAGATCATGGACGATGGCGGAAAAGCCTTCCCAGAATTTTTCCGGGTCGATGCCGGTGCCGGGTGCGGCCTCCTCGGCCACGAAGTCATGGAGCTCCCGGGCGATTTGCAACCCGGCGATCTCGATGCGGTCGGTCATCAGCACGTCTCCAGATGGTAGGCTTGCCGGGGCTTTGGCATGTTGAGGGGCAGGGGTCAATTCGGCTTAGGATGTAGGAGGGCGCGACCTTCCCTTCTCCCCTTGTGGGAGAAGGTGGATCGGCGCGCAAGCGCCGAGACGGATGAGGGGTGTTCCAGCGGAGTGAGACGCCGGCTTTCCCTGGAGCACCCCTCATCCGTCGCCTTCGGCGACACCTTCTCCCACAAGGGGAGAAGGGAGAGGCTGCGCCTCACACCGCAATCCTTGGCCGCCCTGACGCCACCGCCACCACATGCGCTTCGATGAACATGCGCTGGCCTTCGATGGTCGAGACCTTGAACTCGGTGGCGACGTCGATCTCGGCGCTGTCGGTGCCGGCGTCCTTCGCGCGCTCGGCCGCGATCGCCCGCACGTCGGCCTCGGCCGCGGCGATCGCTTTCGCTTCGTCGGTGAAGTCTTGCACCGTTTGCCCTGATGCGAGCCGAAACAGCCCTTCCTTGGGCTGGCTGACTCGGGCCTCGGCCGAGACGCGGACCTGGCCGACGACGGCGCCGAGCGCGTTGGCAACGTCGGTATCCTCCGGCACGATGCAGCCGTTGCCGATCAGCGGCGGCAGCCCGGCATAATGCAACGGCGCCGAGGCGCCGAGGCCGATGACCGGACGGTCGAGCGCGACGGTGAAGCGGGCGATGCCGGGATGGGCGTCGACCGCGCGCTGCACCAGCGCATGCGCGACGGTTGCCGCGCCATCCAGCTCGTCCTCGGCGAAAGCGGTCTCGAGAATATATTCGGCCGACCAGCGGGTCAGCGTGGTGAGCACGCGCTCGGCGAGAGCCTCCGGCGTCGCCGCGATCGGCTGGCCGCGGCCGTCGCGCCGGCGGGCGAAAAGCTCGGCGCCAAGGCGGGCGGCGGCGGGATCCCAGTTCGACTGCTTGCCGAGCACATGGGCGGCATCCGACGGCGTGAAGCCGCAGATGTGCACCAGCCCGCGCCCAACCAGCCGGTTGAGCGTAGCGTTCTGTGCGTTGGAAGAGAGCAGCCGGTCGAGCGCCAGCGGCGTGGCGCCGATCGCCTCGTAGAGCTTTGCTTCCGGCGCGGTGAGGCCGGCGGCGAGCCGGTCCGGCACGCCGGTGCGCACGGCAAAGCGACCGTCCATGCGGCCGGGGTTCGGCGCGCGCAGCTGCCGCTCCAGCTCCGAGGTGACAGCCTCGCCATGCACCATGCCGGCCAGCGCCAGCGGCACCAGGCGACGCGGTCCGAGCAGGATCTTCGGGTCGAGGGCGCCGTCTTCCAGCGCCACTTCGGAATCGCCACCGAGGCCGAAGGTGCGCATGGCGACGGCTTCGACCATGGTGCGAAAGCCGCCGACGGTGGCGCCTTCCGGATCGAGGCGCGGGCGGCCGCCGTCGAGCACCGCGACGTCCGTCGTGGTGCCGCCGATGTCGGAGACCATGGCGTCGTCGAGGCCGGTCATGTGGCGGGCGCCGACCAGGCTGGCGGCAGGACCCGACAGGATCGTCTCGATCGGCCGCTGGCGGGCAAAGGCTGCCGACACCAGCGCGCCGTCGCCGCGCACCACCATCAGGGGTGCCGCGATGCCGCGCTGGGCGAGAAAGCCTTCGGTCGCCGCCACCAGCCGGTCGATCATCGAGATCAGCCTTGCGTTGAGCAAAGTGGTGAGCGCGCGGCGCGGGCCGCCGAGCTTGGCCGACAATTCGTGGCTGGCGGTGACCGGCAGGCCGGTCTTGTCGCGGATCAGGTCTCTGGCCGCGAGCTCGTGCGCCGGGTTGCGGGTGGCGAAATAGGCGCAGACGGCAAAGCCCGACACCGAACGCCCGAGCTCCGGCAGCGCCGCCTCGAGGCCGGAGAGGTCGAGCTTCGCCGCATTGCCGTGCACGTCATGGCCGCCGGGACAGAACACCACCGGATCGGTGCCCAGCGCCGTCTTCAGCCCGTCGCGGGCAAGGTCGGCCTCGGAAAAGCCGATCATGATCAGCGCCACGCGCCCGCCCTGGCCCTCGACCAGCGCGTTGGTGGCGAGCGTGGTCGACATCGACACCAGCTTGATCGCCGCCGGATCGGTGCCGGCCTTCTCCAGCACAGCATCGACCGCGCCGGAAATGCCGACGGCGAGGTCGTGACGCGTGGTAAGCGCCTTTGCCTTGGCCAGCACCTTGCCTTTATTCGGGGTATCGAGGGGGCCGCCCTCCTCCGACCACAGCACGGCATCGGTATAGGTGCCGCCGGTGTCGATGCCGAGGAAGAGGGGGGAGTGCTTGGCGGTCATTTTTGAAGATGGTCCGGGTCGGGGCTTTGTCGCGAAGCCCTTAGCCGATACGGGCTGGCGGATAAAGGCGGGAGAGGTGGGCCAGGGGGGTTAGAGCAAGTTCCTCCCCGCAAGCGCTACGCTATGCACACATCTTCTGTGATTGACTGATCGACCTGAGGCTTGATTGCCAGGTGGTTCCCCCAATCCGTCGCTGCTTCGCAGCGCCACCTTTCCCCCCTCCGGAGGGAAAGGAAGGGAGCGCTGCTGGACAAGCATTGACGGCAAAAGGCTTGGCGCCTTTCCTCTACCCCGTCGATCGGGGGAGAGGTGGCTCGGCGAAGCCGAGACGGAGTGGGGGTCGACCAGCGCTATATTGGACAATTCGTGCGCCAAGCTGCCATGCACGCCTACCCCTCGAACCCCACCCTCTTGTGGCTCCCGTCGCAGAACGGCTTGTTGGCCGAGTGCCCACAACGGCACAGGAACACTTTCGTGGTTCGGGCGACGGTGTGACCGGTGCCGGTGACGATCTCGGCATTGCCTTCGAGCTTGAGCGGGCCGTTGACGGTGGGCGTCACGTTGAGCGGACCGTCCCGCGCGTCCAGCACCTGCGCTTCCTTCAGCGGCGGCTCGCCGGTGGCGGCGAAGCCGGCCTTGATGTGGCTGTTGTCGCAGAACGGCTTGTTCTGCGAGGCGCCGCAGCGGCAGAGCGGGGCGCGATGGAAAGTCTCGCCGCCCAGCACGATCTCGGCATGGACCGCCAGCGGGCCGTTCTCGCGCAGGCGCACGGTGTTGACCACCGGCGGCTTCTCCTGCGGCCCGCCGTCCTTGCGCCGGTAAGTGATCGCGCCCGACGGGCAGTTCTCGGCCAGCGCCACCACCTTCTCGACGCTTGCCGCATCGGGATGGATCCACTCGCCCGGCGCATTGGGCACGAAGACATGGGGGTTGCCGAGCACGCAATTGCGCGAATGGATGCAGCGCCTGCCGCTGAAGGAAACGTCGATCTTCTCGCCTTCAACCGTGCCTGCCATCTGGGTGGGTCTCCTGTTTTGGGGGATGGAAGACGAGGCTAGGGCGAGGGTGGGAAAGGCGTCAAGGATGAACTCCCCCTTCTCCCCTTGTGGGAGAAGGGGGAGATTTGGCGCTCACTCCGCCAGGTCCACCGTCTCGGTGGAATGCTCCACGCAGATGAAGCAGCAGGTGTCGCAGGGCTGGTCGTTGTCGGGGCCGACGCCGGCGGTGACGGAATCGTTGCCGACCACCCAGGCGCCCCAGCAGATATGCTCGCCATTGTCGCAGGAGATCGGCACGGATTTCTTCGCCCCCGGACGGATGAGGAAGACCTTGTCGTTGCCCGGCCAGACTTTTTTGCTGTCGCGGCTGAACAGCTCCACCGCCACGCCGTCGGACCGCTGGTTGCGCACGAACACCGACATGTCGGCGGCGAAGGCCGGCGTGGCGAGGAGGATGGCGGCGAGCGAGAGGCGAATCATGGTGAGGTCCCCGAGGGCAGTAGAGCACGGGTGGCGCAGGTAATCTCCCCCTCGAGGGGGAGATGGCCGCAAAGCGGCCAGAGGGGGTCCTCGCGCGTGGAGTGCCGGCGTCGTCTGCTGCAGCGGTAGAAGTCGGCGCTCCACGCGCAGCGACCCCCTCTGTCGCCTGCGGCGACATCTCCCCCTCAAGGGGGGAGGTCGCGCTACCTCACCACCACATGCGGCGCGAATTTTTTCACCGCCTCCACCATCGCCTCGCCGCGCATGTCGAGCGAGGAGATTTCCATGTGCACGGTGGTCTTGCCGAAGGGCATTATCCCGAACGCGTTGGCGGCCGAATATTTGATGGCGTCGGGCGGCTCCTCGGTGAGCTCGAAATTGAGCATCGCCGCGCCCTTGCCGCCGGAGGCGAGACGCACGCTTCTGACCTTCGCCCACGGCACCAGCACGTCGCCGGCGCGAGCATCGCGGAAGCCCTGGCTGTCCAAGGTCACCTTGACCGAGGTGTCGAAGGCGCCGCGGGCGATGAAAAAGCCGAGCGCCAGGCAGGCGACCGAGAGCAGCGCGATCCACAGCACATGCCCGCCACTCGCTCCGGCAGCCACGCCCTGCAGCGCGCCGAAGCCGAAGACGCCGCCGATCAGGAACGGCCCGAAGGCCGGAAAGATCTTGCCGGTGGGGCTGTTGCGGATTTCGAGCGGCGCGGCCATGTCCGCGCGCTCAGCGTTCCGATTTCAGCAGCGTCCAGATCCAGCCGATGAAGGTGAGGAGCAGGAACGGATAGCCGAGCGCCGGCAGCGGCGACGAGGTGGGCAGCAGCGGCGCGCCCCAGAGGATCATCAGGGACGAGACGGTGAAGAGCGCGGCCGACACGAAAGCGGTGAGCCGCATCCACAGCGCGAAAGTGTCTTGCGCGCTGACCATGACGAGCCCCGCCGCCCAGAGCGCAATGCCGCCGGCATAGGAGGGGACGCTCGCCTGCAGCCCCGCCGCATTGCCGGCCAGAAGCAGGCTCTCGCCGGCGAGGAAAGTGAGGAAGCCGGCCGCGACGAGGTCATTGCCCAGCCGCTGGTATTTTAGGGTGAGAAGCGCCGCGGCGACGACGATGCCGACACCGTCGATGGTCCAGACCGTCTCGCGCAGTGCATCGCTGGTAACGAAGGTGCCGGCAACGCCGAAAGCGCCGCCGATGGCGAGGCCGATCGCGGCGACGGTGTCCAGAGTGGAGCGCATGTGATGTGTTCCCAAGCGGGGAGAGGATAACGCTGCACGGCAAGAACGAAAAGGGTGCGGTACGGAGGCGGTTCCGAACGACTTTATTTGGGCGTTAGTCGACGACTAAATATCAGATAATTGAAGAATCTCGCAAACTAGGCTTAGCTACGTTGATTCGTGGCAACTTGATAGTTCTCCAATGGCGCGGAAGTCAGACCTGCTTGACTGGGTTATAGAAGCTCTGACCGGTCTCGGCGGTAGCAGTAAAATCGTTCCAATTTGCCGCTTCATCTGGGAGCACCACGGCGCCGAGCTAAGAGACTCCGGCGACCTGTTCTTCGTATGGCAATACGAAATGAGGTGGGCGGCAACGGTCTTGAGGCGTGATGGAGTACTTACTCCAGTCTCGAGCTGCCCTAGAGGCGTATGGCAGCTTGCCGGTAAACGGGAGAAATGATCGTGGCGGAGGCATCTTTTGATATTAGCCGTTTCTCCAATCGTCCAGGCACGATGGGGCAATACGAAAGGCAGTTGCAACGCTTACGATCAGCCGGCAAGGAAGTGGTGGCCGTGGAGTCGGCTGTTAGGGACGCGCTTCGCAACCTTCAGAAGCTGCAGGGGCGCTCCTTCGTAATCTACGGAGAGCCTCAAAGCGGCAAGACAGAAATGATGATCTGCCTTACCGCGAAGCTGCTCGACGAAGGATTTAATTTCATAGTCCATCTCTTAAACGACAGCGTTGATCTCCTGGGCCAAAACCTTGGGCGCTTCAAGGCGTCGGGCCTCGCACCAGCCGCTCGAAATTTTAGCGAGATTATTGACCCCGCAGTGGTGCTAAAGGGTCAAAGCCATGTGATATTTTGCAAGAAAAACGGAGCCGATCTTCGAAAACTTTTGGAAAAAATTGGAAGAGTAAAAGGAATCGTCGTAATTGACGATGAAGCTGATTTCGCCTCACCAAACGCTAAGGTCAACAAAGGCGAAAAGACAAAAATAAACAAACTAATTAGCGATCTAATCGGACCTGACGGTTATTATCTCGGCGTCACGGCCACCCCAGCTCGACTTGATCTCAACAACACATTCGACAATGACAGCAATCTCTGGGTTGATTTTCCTCCTCACAGTAAGTATACTGGACAAGACACCTTTTTTCCACTGGACGGCGGTGTCAAATATTATCAAACTCTTTTACCCGATTCAGGAAGCGATCCCCGGCATGCTCGGAAGGCATTGTTCGGCTTTTTGGTAAACGTAGCCTATCTAAACTTGTATGTTAACTCGCACGAAAAGAACTACTCGATACTCATTCACACTAGCGGAAAGAAAGCTGATCATAAGACCGACTGGGCTAACGCTCATGGCGCATTAACGACGCTGATACAGCGTTCGTCTGCAGACTTTGAGAAATATACGAAACAGATCTGGACCCTTAGTCGAGAGCGTTTCCCTGACGCAGATAGCGATAGCATTACTAGCTATGTTTTGGACAATATAACCAGACACTCCATTGTTGTACTAAATAGCGAACGGGATTGGAAAGATAACTCGTCCGCGGCGACAAGCCCAACCAGCTTATTTACCATAATAATTGGCGGAAATATAGTATCAAGGGGGGTTACGCTTGATAACCTTCTATCTATGTATTTTACCAGAGATGTCCAGCACAAGATTCAGCAGGACACTTACATCCAGCGCGCGCGCATGTTCGGAAGCCGTGGAGAGTATTTGAATTTTTTTGAACTTACGATCCCCCAAGGGTTATACCTCGATTGGCATCGATGTTTCGTTTTTCACAGGTTGGCACTGGCGGCAATCAAGGAGGGCTTAGGTTCACTGGTTTGGCTGGGAGATACCCGCATTCAGGCCGTGTCCAGTGCAAGCATCGATCACTCTACGGTCGATCTCGATCGTGGCGAGATGGCGTTCAGTCTGTTTCCCTTTTCCGACCAAATTACTCAGGTGATCAACGGAAGCGGTTCAGTGTTCGAGCGGATGGAGCAACTTGCGGCTGCATTGGGGCCAACGGCATTTCCGGATTATTTGCTCAGGTACATCCGCGGGACGTCTTCGGGCCTCAAGACAGCTGTCGCCATTCACGACCCAATTTCCATAGCGGGCTATACCGACGGCCCCGATATCGACAAGGACCAGATCCTTCGCAAGCGTGGGTTTATCGCAAATCCCAGCTTGGGAAGTCGACTACTGCGGTACACCATCTCTTTGTGCTCTACAACGGCAAGGGTAACGCGAGGCTAATTTATAAGTTTATCGGCTCTATTCAATTCATAAAGAATAACGCGTCACATGATACCGGAATATAAACTTTACCATGGGGCAGTCTTGGCAGAGATTGTGCACCAGTGCACCGTTCCAATCCAGATTGACGAACTCCACGAGGAAGGTCGATTATCGTCCTATATCTTGGAATCTCGAGTTGGAATGCAGGTAAAGCACTCGACCCAGAGACTGCACCCTTGGAGCTTCACATTCACGAGGCGCAATGTTCAGGAGCTAGTTGATCTGCGGGCAATTTTTTCGAAGGTATTCGTAGTCCTTGTCTGCCACACGGATGGTATGCTTTGTATCGATTTGCCGGAATTTATCCAATTACTCGCTGTGGGAGATAGCGAGCAAGCGTGGCTTAGAGTCGATCGAAAGAAAGGAAAGTGGTACGAGGTCAATGGCAGTAAAGAACAAGGACCACGCAAATATCCTAAGGGAATCGATGCGTTGATGGGTGCTCTCGGATTTCAAGTTATTACGGAGCGACCCGCTAAGGCATCGCAAACGTGAGAACCGTCTCAGTTCGCATTCGCTTGGCTAGCTGCTCACTGGTCATAGGCAGATAGCGGCTTTGATTTGGCAACGGTCTTTCTGAGCGAGAGGCCAATTTTAGCCCGACTTGGTGGGCTGCTGAGACGACTGCTTCTGAGTTTCTAACGAAAACTCCTCGGAGGCACGAATCTCCGACAACAAAAATTGCCCGCCCTCCCGCTTTAAGGACACGAGCAATTTCTTCGACTACACCAAGGATGTCTACGACGTAGCGGTCCACCATACTCAGAAACCGTTTGGGCAAATTGGTCAAATCACCCATACTGTTCTTAACTGTCAGGTGGCTTTTTGAAGTCAGGTTAATTCCTAGCTGCCGTTCGGTGCCGATACTGCCCGACCTGATTGCCCGGAGATCAGCCAGTCTGTGGCCTAGCCAAACTAGGGACAGTCTGTGCCCCCGCAGGTAGTCTATCGCATTGAGATACGGCGGCGATGTAAGAACAGCGTCTATGCTGCTATCTGCGACCGATGCCATCGACCGCGCGTCGCCAATTGCTACTTCAGCGCTACAATTTGGAGGTGATTGGGTGAGACGCTTCCTAATAATCTCCATCGAGCGCTCAAATGCCTGTCTGACATCGAAGTCATTGGTATCCGCCACCTTGTGAGGGCGACTATGAGAAACATCCCTAGCCAAGGACGCTCCACGTTCCTTCGTTATGATGATCCGGCTTAGAGCAAGCCTCGCCAAATCTAGCGCTGGCAATTGGTCGGGGCGAGCGGTCACGGCATATTGATTCAACGCGTAGGAAATCCGACGAAGGGAGCTCTGCTGAGGTTCCGCAAACCAGAAGTCGACGAAGGCCGACGTTTCCTTGTCGCTATCGATCCACGGGATTGAGATGGGTTCTGCAGAGAGCCCATCGATAACCTCCAGCAATTCAGAGGACGTGCGCCTAGCAATTTCATCATCGATGGGGCTCGTCCACACGCGGCCCATAAGAACTGCTAGTGGGTCTAAATCAAATCCAATCGCGCGATGGCCAAGATTTGTGGCCTGACGGAGCACGGTCCCCGAACCTGACATCGGGTCGAGTACAACCCCCTTGGGGGCAAGTTCGGCCAATTTTTCTAGGGCAAACTCAGGTGACATACGAGCCGGAAACGGATGTATCGTCAGCATGCAGAGCGCCTAGTTATGTGGAATCATTAATTATACTATTCCCTAGAAAAATTCGAAAGTCACGATCAAGCATTTTCAAAGGAGAAGTAACTGAGCAAAATTCTCGACATTCCTCAATCCCCCATCTTAAGCGCCTGGATAAACGCCTCCTGGGGAATATCCACCTTGCCGAACTGGCGCATCCGCTTCTTGCCCTCTTTCTGCTTGTCGAGCAGCTTGCGCTTGCGGGTCACGTCGCCGCCGTAGCATTTGGCGGTGACGTCCTTCCTGAGCGCCGAGACCGTCTCGCGGGCGATGATGCGGCCGCCGATCGCGGCCTGGATCGGGATCTTGAATAGGTGCTGCGGGATCAGCTCCTTCAGCTTCTCGCACATGGCGCGGCCGCGTTTTTCCGCCGCCGAGCGGTGCACCAGCATGGACAGAGCGTCGACGGGCTCGTCATTGACCAGGATCGACATCTTCACCAGGTCGCCCTCGCGATAGTTGGTCAGGTGGTAGTCGAAGGAGGCGTAGCCCTTGGAGATCGACTTCAGGCGATCGTAGAAATCGAAGACGACCTCGTTGAGCGGCAGGTCGTAGGTCAGCATGGCGCGTTTGCCGACATAGGAGAGATCGGCCTGGATGCCGCGCCTGTCCTGGCAGAGTTTCAGGATGCCGCCGAGATAGTCGTCGGGGGTGAGGATGGTGGCGCGGATCCACGGCTCCTCGATCGAGGCGATCTTGACCACGTCGGGCATGTCGGCCGGATTGTGCAGTTCCTTGGTCGTGCCGTCGATGAGGTTCATGCGGTAGACGACGGACGGCGCCGTGGCGATGAGGTCGAGGTTGAATTCGCGCTCCAGCCGCTCCTGGATGATCTCCAGATGCAAGAGGCCGAGGAAGCCGCAGCGGAAGCCGAAGCCGAGCGCGGCGGAGGTCTCCATTTCAAAGGAGAAGGAGGCGTCGTTGAGGCGCAGCTTGCCGACGGCGGCGCGCAGATCCTCGAAATCGGCGGCGTCGACCGGGAACAGGCCGCAGAACACCACCGGCTGCGCCGGCTTGAAGCCCGGCAGGGCCTTTGCCGTCGGGCGGCGGTCCTCGGTGATGGTGTCGCCGACGCGGGTGTCGGCCACTTCCTTGATCGAGCCGGTGAAGAAGCCGAACTCGCCGGGGCCGAGCTCGTCGACATTGACGCGGGCCGGCTTGAAGACGCCGGTGCGCTCGACGAGATATTTCGCGCCGGTGCCCATCATGCGGATGGTCTGGCCCTTCTTCATCACGCCGTCGATGATGCGCACCAGAACGATTACGCCGAGATAGGCGTCGTACCAGCTGTCGACCAGCATCGCCTTCAGCGGGGCGGCGATGTCGCCCTCGCGCGGCGGCGGCAGCTGGTGGACGATCGCCTCCAGCACGTCAGGCACGCCCAGCCCGGTCTTGGCCGAGATCAGCACGGCGTTGGAAGCATCGAGGCCGATCACCTCCTCGACCTGCTCGCGGATGCGCTCGGGCTCGGCCGCCGGCAGGTCGACCTTGTTCAGCACCACGACGATCTCGTGGTTGTTGTCGATCGCCTGGTAGACATTGGCGAGCGTCTGCGCCTCGACCCCTTGCGAGGCGTCGACCACCAGCAGCGAGCCCTCGCAGGCGGCCAAAGAGCGCGACACCTCATAGGCGAAGTCGACATGGCCGGGGGTGTCGATGAGGTTCAGCACATAGTCCTCGCCGTTCTTGGCGCGGTAGTTGAGCCGGACGGTCTGGGCCTTGATGGTGATGCCGCGCTCGCGCTCGATGTCCATCGAGTCCAGCACCTGCTCCTTCATGTCGCGCTCCTCCAGCGCGCCGGTGAGCTGGATCAGCCGGTCGGCAAGCGTGGATTTGCCATGGTCGATATGGGCGACGATGGAGAAGTTGCGGATGTGGTCGAGGGGCGTCGTCATGCGGCGCGCTTTAGCAGGGGCGGGGATAGGGGGCAAGCGGCGGGGGCGGGGTGCGATCGGAGCAAAGCAGACAAACATGCTGGTCGACGTCCGGGCACAACCAATTGTCGGCGTCGGCGCTGCCCCTCATCGCCCTGCCGGGCACTTCTCCCCGTATAGAGACGGGGAGAAGGGGCCGGGCCGCAACGCCGGCTTCCTTCCTGCAACGCTGGCAATTGGCGAAACCATCAATGAGAGCGCCCCTCTCCCCGTCACTATACGGGGAGAGGATGCCGGCAGGCAGGTGAGGGGCAGCACAGGCTTTGGAAGACAGGACATCCGCCCAGGAACATTCAAATCCGCTTAAACTTTCATCCATCCCTTTAAGGCATCATTCGACCCGTTGGGGATGGCGGGCTTTGCCGCCGATGGCTTTGGGGTCAGATAATGTTTTCGTCGCCAAGAGATTTCGTCCGCTCGGAAAGCGGCTCGATGATGCCGGTCATGATGATGATCACGATCCCGCTCCTGCTCGCGGTCGGGTTTTCCGTCGACTACACCTCGGCGGTGACCACCAGGAGCGACATGCAGAACGCGCTGGACGCGGCGGTGCTGTCGATCACCACCCTGCCGACCACGACGTCGAATGCCGACCGCCAGACGGCGCTGCAGCAGGCCTATGCGGCCAATAGCGGGCAGGGCACGGCGACGCTCACCGGCGTCAACGTCGCCGCCGACGGCACGGCGACCTTCAGCGCCAAGGCGACCTATCCGATGCCGACCGATTTCATGCAGATCGCCAGGATCAAGACGGTGACCGTCGGCGTCGGCTCCTCGGTGCGCAAGACGCCGGCGCTGACGCAGGCCGACTTCAAGGTGACGAAAGTGTCGGGCTACTGGGCGAAGACCATGACGCTCTACGGCACCAAGTTCGGCGAAACCACAGCCAAGCCGTTGATGACGATCAGCTATACCTATAACGGCTATGGCGATCCGAAAGGCTACGGCACGACGACGGTGAGCACGATCAACGGATCGACGACGACGGTGGTCCAAAAACAGGTGTGCACGACCAGCACGGTGAAGAGCTTCACCAATCTGCCGACCGGAGCGATCACGCAGACCAGCGGCAGCAAGAAATATGTGACGACCTGCGCCAACACGTTCTATCCCGCCAACAGCACCGGCGCGGTGATCGACGTCAGCCAGATGGACAAGCTTTATCTGGAGATGAAGGTGCCTTCGGGCAATCCGACGACGCTGCGGTCGGACGATGCCGCCACCTCGAACCGGCTCTATATCGGTACCAGCACTACCAACATGCCCGAGGTTGCGACCGGCCAGACGGTCGACATCTTCACCGCCGTGCCCTGCGGCCAGACCGGCTACCAAGCCTGGGAAGACGGCGGCAACCCGGTGCCGGCCGATGTCAGCAATGCCGACTTCTTCTACACGACCACCGGCAAATGCGACTTCAACCGTCGGCCGTCGGAGACGATGCTGACGCAGTAGGGGCGCTTTTCGCTTCCCCCGTTGTGGGAGGAAGGGCGCGGCGCCGCCGCTGCTGATCTCCCCCACGAGGGTAACGGTATGCACACATTTCCAAGCGGCTGGTCTTTGGCGATAGCGTGCATGGCAGCTTGGCGCATGCATTGTCTAATGTAGCGCTGGTCGACCCCCCACTCCGTCTCGGCTTCGCCGAGCCACCTCTCCCCCGATCGACGGCGTAGAGGAAGGCGCCAGGCTTTTTGCCGTCAATGCTTGTCCAGCAGCGCTCCCTTCCTTTCCCTCCGGAGGGAGGAAAGGTGGCGCTGCGAAGCAGCGACGGATTGGGGGAACCACGTGGCAATCAAGCCGCGGCCTTATCAGTCACGCCAGTCACGGAAGATGTGTGCATCCCCTAGCCCCACGAGGGGGGAGATCGGCCGTCGCGCCGGCCGTCGCCAATCTCCCAATCACAAACCGGTGAAGCTGTAACGAAGCCTCCTGCCACGGCGAAATGGGAGCATCGCCGCAACGGAGACTGCTTCTCATGACCGGACCAAAGACAACGCTCGGCAGGCTCGCCGGCGCGGCATTTGCCGCGCTTGCCGCCACTGTCGGTGCTGCTTCCGCGCAGCCGCTCACCGTGGTGGAGCTGTTCACCAGCCAGGGCTGCTCGTCCTGCCCGCCGGCCAATGCCAATCTGATCAAGGTCAAGGACCAGCCGGGCGTGCTGGCGCTGTCCTTCAACGTCACCTATTGGGACTATCTCGGCTGGAAGGACACGTTCGGCCGGCAGGAATTCACCCAGCGCCAGGTCAATTACGAGCCGACGCTCGGCCATGACGGGCCGTTCACGCCGCAGGTGGTGGTGAACGGCAGCGCCGACGCGGTCGGCGCCAAGCCCGGCGAGATCCAGAATTTGATCGCCCAGAGTCTGATCAATAAGGGCGGCCGCACAAAGGGTCCGGACGTCGCGCTTGCCGGCGGCAAAGTCAGCATCGGCGCCGGCAAGGCGCCAGGCGGCGCGGCCGACGTCTGGCTGGTGCGCTACAGGCGCGGCGTCGTCGAGGTGCCGGTGGCGCGCGGCGAGAATACCGGACGCACGCTGCCGCACGCCAATGTCGTGCATTCGCTGCAAAGGCTCGGCCGCTGGAACGGCCAGGCGACGACGCTGCCGCTGCCGGCGGCAAGCGGGGGCTTAAGCACCGCGGTGCTGGTGCAGAGCCCTGGCGGCGGGCCGATCCTGGCCGCGGCCACCAACTGATCATCCTTTTCGCGCGGCGCCGCAGGTCGCGGCAACGCATTCAACGGGCCCGCATGCGCGCGCCACAACCCAAGGAGACTATCCATGACCAAATTCCTGACGGCGCTCGCGCTTGCGCTCGCAACCTTCGCCGCCGGCGCCCGCGCCGACGACGCGACCAACGCCATGAAGCCGGCCAACGCCATGGCCACCGACGCGATGAAGCCGGCGACGGATGCGATGAAGCCCGCAACGGACGCAATGAAACCGGCCGATGCCATGAAGCCCGATGCGATGAGCACCGAGGCGATGAAGCCCGCCACCGACGCAATGAAGCCCGCGGATGCGATGAAGCCTGCGACGGATGCGATGAAGCCGGTTACGGATGCGATGAAGCCGGCGGACGCTATGGCTCCGGCGCAGTAAGGTCGCCCTATGGCTTGCGACGCTCCCTTACCCAGCCTCCGCTTCGCTCGGCTGACCTCTCCCGGGTGGGGAGAGGAGATCGCCGACGCCGGCGCCAGCCTCTTCTCCCTCGGGGAGAAGGTGGCCCGAAGGGCCGGATGCGGGGGAGCGCCGCGAGCCGCCGCACGGCAAAGTGAGACCCTCTCGGCGGCTTCTCTCGTGTATATTGGAACAACAACAAGGAGATCCGACATGAACGGCATCGACAAAAAGACGGCGCGGCGATCGCTGGCTCCGCTTGCGGCGCTGGTGCTGACGGCGGCGGCCGCCGCATTCTGGCAGACGCCGGCCCGCTCGGCCGAGGACGCGGTGGTGATCCCGCCGCCGGCCGTGGACGAGAAGGCGGCGAGCGGCACCGAGAAGGCCATCTTCGCGGGCGGCTGCTTCTGGGGCGTGCAGGGCGTGTTCCAGCACGTCAAGGGCGTCAGCAAGGCCGTTTCCGGCTACACCGGCGGCAGCGCCGAGAACGCCGTCTACGAGGTCGTCGGTACCGGCCGGACCGGCCACGCGGAATCGGTCGAGATCACCTACGACCCGTCGAAGGTGACCTATGGCCAGCTCCTGCAGGTCTATTTCTCGGTCGCGCACAATCCGACGCAGCTCAACTACCAGGGGCCGGACCAGGGCACACAGTACCGCTCGACGATCTTCGCCGAGAACGACGAGCAGAAGAGGGTGGCCGAGAGCTACATCGCCCAGCTCGACAAGGCCAAGGTGTTCGGCAAGCCGATCGTAACCACGCTGGAGACCGGCAAGACCTTCTATCCGGCTGAGGACTACCATCAGGACTTCCTGACGCTGAACCCGACCTATCCCTATATCGTCTATAACGACCTGCCGAAGATCGAGAACCTGAAGGCGCTGTTCCCGCAGCTCTACAGCGAGAAGCCGGTGCTGGTGCTGGCAAGTAGCAAGAGCTGAGTACCTAATCTCCCCCTCGAGGGGGAGATGTCGCCGAAGGCGACAGAGGGGGTCGCCGCGCGTGGAGTGCCGGCCTTCAGCATGACGTCGGCGATCTATGTGAGACGACCCCCTCTGGCCTGCCGGCCATCTCCCCCTCAAGGGGGGAGATCACATTCAATCATACGTCAGATCCGTCGCCTTCCCGCCGAACACGCGATAGGCGTAGAACGAATAGAAGATGATGATCGGCAGCACGACGACGACGCCGGCCAGGATGACCGCCAGGCTTTCCGGCGCTGAAGCCGCCTGCCAGATCGTCAGCCTGTCGGGCACGACATAGGGATAGAACGACCAGGCGAGCCCGGCGAAGCCGAGCGTGAAGATGGCGGCCAGGGTGAGGAACGGGCGGAGCGCGTGCCGGTCGTTCGGCTTCGGCAGATGGAAGGTCTGCCGCCACAGCCCGAGGAACAGCAGCGCCGACGCGATCGGCAGCGGCGAGAGATAGAGGAGCTCCGGCCAGAGGAACCATTTGTCGAAGATGCGCGGGCTGGCGAAGGGGGTGGCCAAGGACACCGCCACCATGCCGAGCGCCGTCAGCACCAGCGTGGTGCGCAGCCAGCGCACGGCCTTCACCTGCAATTCACCCTCGGTCTTGTAGATCAGCCAGGCCGAGCCCATGGCAGCGTAAGCCGCCGACAGGCAGAGCGCCACCAGCGCGCCGAAGGCCATGCCGCCAAAGCCGACATCCAACCCGAGCACATAGACGCCCAGCATGTAGCCCTGCGCCAGCGAGGCGGTCGCCGAGCCCAGAAAGAAGATGCGGTTCCAGCGCTGCTTCTTGCCGGCCGGCACCTTGGCGCGGAAATCGAAGGCGACGCCGCGCAGGATCAACCCGACCAGCAGCACGAAGACCGGCAAATAGAGCGCGGTCAGGATGGTGCCGTGCGCCATCGGGAAGGCGACCAGCAAGAGCCCCACCGCCAGCACCAGCCAGGTCTCGTTGGCGTCCCAGAACGGACCGATGGCCGCGATCATCGTGTCCTGCTCGGCATCCTCGGCGGCGGCGAACAGGATGCCGATGCCGAGATCGAAACCGTCGAGCACGACATAGATAAGGATGGCGAGGCCCATCAGGCCGGCGAAGATCAGCGGCAGCGCGGTCGGCCAGTCGAAACTCATCTTTCTTCTCCCCGCTCATCAGAGCCGTTTAATCTCGACGTGGTCGGGTGAGCCTCTATCTCCGAGGCATTCGGTTGTGACCTATTGTCGAGGTCGGCGCTGCCCCTCATCCCCCTGCCGGGACCTTCTCCCCGTATAGTGACGGGGAGAAGGGGACCGGCCGCAACCTCGGCGCTCGTTCTGCAACGCTGGTGATTGGCGAAACCCTTGATGACGGCGCCCCTCTCCCCGTCACTATACGGGGAGAGGATGCCGGCAGGCAGGTGAGGGGCGGCGCCGGCGCCCGATTGAAGTGCCGAAACAAACCGTAGCGATCGCTGATCTCTATCTATTCGTTCTGGCATGATATCTCCCAAGCCGGACACTGCGCTGACCTTTGGAATTCACTCCCCGGCAGCCGGCTGCGACAAAGCCGCGTTCATGACGCCCGGCAGCGGCGAGGTGTCGCCGTCCTTGGCCGCCTTCAGCGCCAGATGCACCAGCACGCCGAGATAGGCGATCAAGAGCAGCACATAGAGAATGAGATAGACGGCCAGGGTCAGCGCCACATGGCTGCCGGCGACGGGGCCGACGGCGTCGGCCGTCTTCAGCACGCCGGTGACCAGCCAGGGCTGGCGGCCGATCTCGGTCGTGTACCAGCCGGCTAAAGTCGCCAGCCAGCCGGACAGCGCCATCGGCACCATGATGAGCGCCAGCGGCTTCGGCAGGCTGTGGCGGCGCTTGAGGAAGAAGGCCGCCGACCAGGAGACGATCAGCATCAGTATGCCGGTGCCGACCATGACGCGGAAGCCCCAGAACACCGGGAAGACCGGCGGATGACTGCCCGGATAGTCGTTGAGGCCGGGCACGACGCCGCTCGTCGAGTGGCGCAGCACCAGGCTGGCGCCGTCGGGAACGGCGAGCTCGAACCTGTTTTCCTTGGCCGCCTCGTCGGGCAGGGCGAACAGCACCAGCGGCACGTTGGGACCGGTGTTCCAGTTCGCCTCCATGGCGGCGATCTTCTGCGGCTGGTGCGCGAGCGTGTTCAAGCCGTGCTGGTCGCCGGCAAAGATCTGGATCGGGATCAGGATGGCGGCGGTGAAGACGCCGGTCCGCAGCGCCTTCCACATCGATTCGGACCGGTCGCCGTAAAGATAGCGCATCGCCGACAGGCCGGCGATCAGGAAGGAGACCGTCAGGCCGGAGGCGAGCAGCATGTGCACCAGCCGGTAAGGCATGGACGGGTTGAAGACGATCGCCCACCAGTCAACGGCATGGGCCTTGCCGTCGATCATCTCGAAGCCGGCCGGCGTCTGCATCCAGGAGTTCAGCGCGATGATCCAGAAGGCCGAGACCGTCGTGCCGCCCGCCACCAGCACGGTCGCCAGCGTGTGGATGCGGTTGGAGACGCGGCGGAAGCCGAACAGCATGATGCCGAGGAAGGCCGCCTCGAGGAAGAAGGCGGTGAGCACCTCATAGGCAAGCAGCGGCCCGGCGATGTTGCCGACGGTCTCCATATAGCCCGGCCAGTTGGTGCCGAACTGGAAGCTCATGGTGACGCCTGAGACGACGCCCATGGCGAAGGAGAGCGCGAAAACCTTCACCCAGGTGAAATAAGCGCGCATCCAGGCGGAGTCGCCTGATGCGTTGTAGCGGAGCTTGAAGAAGAGAAGCACCCAGCCAAGTGCAATGGTGATCGCCGGAAACAGGATATGGAACGAAATATTCGCGCCAAACTGGATACGCGACAGAATGAGCGGGTCCATGCTCGGCTCCGGCTGCAATTTATGCTTGAAGGATAGGCTTCAAACACGCGTCGGTCAAAGCGGCGCGGCGTCACGCGAGGCGCGTTGTCGCAGTGCCAGACGCGACGCCGCGCCTGCATGAATAATCCTGCCACGTGACAGCTTGCCGACGCCACGGGCACCCCGCGACGGCCGTTGAGCCGCCGGGCGGCGAGCGTGACTGTCCAGAGCTGTCAGCAGCGCTGCAAATTGCCGGTTTGAATAAACCGGCATCCGACCTATATGAGGTCACGTTTTCCAGCCGGCCATATTTCAGCATGTCATCCATCATCTCGATTTCCGGTGTCACGAAAACCTATGCCACCGGCTTCAAGGCGTTGAAGGAAATCAATCTCGACATCGAGCGCGGCGAGATCTTCGCGCTGCTCGGGCCGAACGGCGCCGGCAAGACGACGCTGATCTCGATCGTCTGCGGTATCGTCAACCGTTCCTCCGGCACCGTCACCGTCGACGGCCACGACATCGGCAGGGACTACCGCGCGGCGCGCAGCCTGATCGGGCTGGTGCCGCAGGAGCTGACCATCGACGCCTTCGAGACGGTGTGGGCGACGGTCAATTACAGCCGCGGCCTGTTCGGCAAGGCGCCGAACAAGGATTTCGTCGAGAAGGTGCTTAGAGACCTCTCGCTATGGGAGAAGAAGGACGCCAAGGCGATCACGCTGTCGGGCGGCATGAAGCGCCGGCTGATGATCGCCAAGGCGCTGTCGCACGAGCCACGGGTGCTGTTCCTCGACGAGCCGACGGCGGGCGTCGACGTCGAGCTGCGCCAGGATATGTGGGCGATGGTACGGCGGCTGCGCGAGGACGGCGTCACCATCATCCTGACCACGCATTACATCGAAGAGGCCGAGGCGATGGCCGACCGCGTCGGCGTCATCAATCGCGGCGAGATCATCCTGGTCGAAGGCAAGGCCGAGTTGATGCGCAAGCTCGGCCGCAAGCAGATGACGCTCGAGCTGCGCGCGCCGCTCAAGGCCATCCCCGAGGGTCTGTCGCGCTATGCGCTGGAGCTGTCCGCGGACGGCAACGAGATCACCTATACCTATGACAACCAGAGCGACCGGCCGGGCGTCGCCTCGCTGATCCGCGACTTCGAGGCCGCCGGCCTCCAGTTCCGCGACCTCGATACCAAGAACAGCTCGCTCGAAGAGATCTTCGTCAATCTTCTGAGGCAAGAGCCATGAACAGGCACGCGGCCATGAACCTTCGTGCGGTGTGGGCGATCTACCGGGTGGAGATGGCGCGTGCGTTCCGCACGGTGCTGCAGAGCATCATCTCGCCGGTGATCTCGACGTCGCTTTATTTCGTCGTCTTCGGCTCGGCGATCGGCTCGCGCATCAACGAGATCGACGGCATCAGCTACGGCGCCTTCATCGTGCCGGGCCTGATGATGCTGTCGCTTCTGACGCAGTCGATCTCGAACGCGTCCTTCGCCATCTATTTCCCGAAATTCGTCGGCTCGATCTACGAGCTGTTGTCGGCGCCGGTGTCCTATCTCGAGATCATCCTCGCCTATGTCGGGGGCGCCGCGACCAAGTCGATCATGCTCGGCCTGATCATCCTGGGCACCGCGGCGCTGTTCGTGCCACTCAGGATCGAGCATCCGTTCTGGATGATCGCCTTCCTGGTGCTGACGGCGGTGACCTTCAGCCTGTTCGGCTTCATCATCGGCATCTGGGCAAAGACCTTCGAGCAGCTGCAGCTGGTGCCGCTCCTGATCGTCACGCCGCTCACCTTCCTCGGCGGCAGCTTCTATTCGATCCACATGCTGCCCGGCATCTGGAAGACGATCACGCTGTTCAACCCGGTCGTCTACCTGATCAGCGGGTTTCGCTGGAGCTTTTACGGCAAGGCCGACGTCTCGGTCGGCGTCAGCCTCGGCATGACGCTGGTGTTCCTGGCGGTCTGCATCACGATCGTGGCCTGGATCTTCAGGACGGGGTACCGGTTGAGGAATTGAGCGACGTTGTGTTCCGCGCGGGGCCAACGCAAGCCTTCGAGATTGGCCGTAACGATTATCCCGTCGTCATCCTCGGGCTTGACCCCATAGGCGCTAACTTAGGCTTGACGGTGATCGTGGTGAGTGATTCACCATGGTTATGAGCGATTCGCTGCAAGCGTTGGATTGGGACGAGCTGGTCGGACGATTGGGCTCGGCGGAAGAGTTGGAGACCAGCGCGCGGGAGGCTGGGGCGCTGCTGCGCAAACGGCAGGTGGCTAGCGCTGCTGACCTGCTGCGGCTGTGTTTTGCCTATGTGCTGGGTCGCTTCTCGCTTCGGATGCTGGCTGGTTGGGCCGAGCAGCGGGGAGTGGCGTCGATGTCCGACGTGGCGATGCTGAAGCGTCTGAAGGCCAGTGCTGATTGGGTGGGCGGCCTGGTTTCGGAATTGCTTGCCGAGCGCTGCCCCGAAGCCTTCGCCGGCTTGTACGGAGGCCTGCGGATGATGGCGGTGGACGCCACGGTAGTTGCGCCGCCTGGTCCCAAGCGGGTTTATTGGATGGTGCACACGGTGTTCGATCTTGCAACGCTGAAGCTCTGTTCGGTGGAGGTCACGGATCGCCATGAAGCCGAGCGGCTGTCGCGCGGCGCCAGGGCTGGAGAGCTTCGGATCGCCGACCGTGCCCACGCCAAAGCCGACGATCTGGCTCGGGTAATCGAGGCAGGGGCTGATTTTCTGGTTCGTGCCCCTTCAAACTATCCACGCCTGCTGGATGGCCAAGGCCGGCTATTGGATCGCTTGGCGCTGTGCCGTGAAGCGGGCAAGAAGGGCGTGCTCGATCTTTCGGTGGGCGTCCAGGACGGCAAGTCCAGGGTCGCGATACCCGCTCGGGTGGTGATCCTGCCCATGCCGCCCGAGGCGGCTGAGAAGGCCAGACGAGCGGCGCGCCGTTTGGCGGCCAAGGCGAGATACAAACCCAGCCAGGCCGGCATCGAGATGGCCGGCTATCTGGTGCTGTTGACATCGCTGCCGCCGGATGACTGGCCGCCTGAGCGGCTCGCCTCGACCTATCGTCTGCGATGGCAGATCGAGCTGGCGTTCAAACGCATGAAGTCGCTGGTGGGTCTGGAAGATCTCCGCGCAAAGGATCCCGACCTGGCTCGCCTGTGGATCAACACCGCTCTGCTGGCCGCCCTGCTGGCCGAAGATGACCTGCCGGCCCTCGATCCCGAGGCGCCGGACTCTCTCCCCTGGCCGCCTGAACCGATCCGCCCTGCCGATCTGGCGTCTCGTGGCCTTGGCAATCTCCAACATCTCGATGGCTGTATTACTGGGGCCTACCAGGTTGATCTCCCTCGACCTGCTGCTCCACCGCTTGCGCGAACCACCCCGACGACGACGCGCCATCGCACATCGATTGCTAAGTTAGCGCCTATGGGGCTTGACCCGAGGATCCATCCCGTGACTTCGACGCGCTGCCTCCGGTGCAGAATCCTGCTCCGCTGCACCCTTCGATCTAGGTAACGGCATGGATCCCAGGGTCTCCGCGACGGAGCTTACGCTCCTGCTTCGCCTTGGGATTGTTTGAGAAGGATCGGGTAGTTTGGCGGCCGGGACTGCGGCCCATCACAGCCAGCAGTCCCGGCGGCAGGCGACCGTCCCTGGGACCGGGTAGCACCCGACGTCATCAAGGTCCCTGCCGTCTTTGTCCGCCATCGCTTGGAGAGTTGATTGGCCGCTGGCTCACGCCACGCCCGCAAACAATCCGAAGCCCTTTAAGGATACCACCAGCATGGCCTTCCTGCATCAACAACCGCAATTGTGCCTCGGCTTCGACATCGCCAAGGACACCATCACCGTCTGTGACGGCGCCACCACCCGCACTATCGCCAATCAGCGGCGCACGATCCGTGCCTTGCTCAAGAGCTACAAACACATCGACCTTGTCGTGTGCGAGCCGACCGGCGGCCATGAAAGCCTGCTGCTCGAGGAGTGCCTGCGCGCCGGTATCGCCTGCCATCGTGCCGACACGCTCAAGGTCGAGAGCTTCATCCGCTCCTACGGCACGCACGGCAAGAGCGACGCCATCGATGCCGGCATGCTTTGGGCCTATGGCCGTGAGCGCTGGGATAAGCTGTGCCTGTGGCAGGCTCCAGACGCTGAGGAGATCCGCCTGCGCGCCTTGGTCCGCCGCCGCCAGGAGCTCATAGCCCTCAGGGGCGCCGAGAAGAACCGCCTCAAGGCTCCCGGCGGCCGCGAGCTCGCCGCCTCCTTCAAGGCGCTGATCAAAGTCATCGACAATCAGATCAAGGCCATCGAGGCCGACATCCGCGAGCTCGTCGCCAACAGCACCACCCTCAAGCACCGGGCAGCCATCTGCACGGCCATGGACAGTCTCGGCCCGATCGTGGCGGCCAAGCTCTTGGCCACCTTGCCCGAACTGGGGTCCATGACACGCCGCAAGGCTGCAGCCCTTGCAGGGCTCGCGCCTCATCCAAACGACAGTGGCCAAAAACACGGCTACCGCAAAATCCGTGGCGGACGACCAGAGGTCAGGAGCATGCTCTACATGCCCGCCTTGCACGCCGCTGCCGGAAGGGGCGAGTTCGCAGCCTTCTACAAACGCCTTCGCGCCAACGGCAAGAAGCCAATGGTGGCCATCGCCGCCGTCATGCGAAAGATCATCGTCACCCTAAACGCTAGGCTTAGAGACGCCTCGATCCTTCAGAGTTGATGACGAAGCCGCGAGGTTTCATCAAATCGCCAAGGTTGGCGATGTTTTCTAAATCGCCTTGATCAGCCGCAAAAGCCCCAGCATCTCCATCAGCGTCCCTTTCCGGAAGGCGATGTAGGTCGGCTCCTCCTGCCCGTGGAAGCGGCGCTTGAAGGCGGCCTGGCCTTGCAGGTTGAAGCGCGAGCGGTTGACCCAGGGCGACTCGTAGGCGCGCTGGAAGGCGCCGCGCCAGAAGCTCGATTCGGCAAAGCCGCTCGGCGCGACATCGAGCAGCGGCGACAGGCCGAGCGTGACGACCGAGATGCCCTCGTCGCGAAAGCGGTCGACGGCGAATTTGGTCAGGCCGATCTCGGCATGCGGCGTGGCGTCGACATGCTTACGCTTGAAGGCGGTGGTGTAGCCGATGACCTTGCCGTCACTGAACAGCGGATCGAAGTCGAGGATGGCGACGAGCTCGCCCTCCGGATCATGGAGAACGAAGCGGCGCATGTCGGCGCCGAGATGGTCGGCGAAGGGGCGGTTGAGGAAGCCCATCTCCCAGCGTTTGACGATGCGCTCGCCGCGCCAGTTCTCGGACAGCCGCGACACCTCGTCGAGGAGCATGTTTTTCCTGTCCTCGGCGAAGGTGAAGCCCTTCTTCGCCAGCCAGCGCTCGGAATAGCGCACGGTCTCGTTGCGCTTGCCGGAGAAATCATGCGCCGGCAGCTGCAGCCTGGTGTCGACGCCCAGCCGATTGACCTGATAACCGAGCCCGGCCAGCACCCTTGCGGTCGCGGCGCTTATCTGCACGAACCAGGGGCCGCCGGCGGCCTCGACGAAGCGCTTGATGTAGCCGGGCCGTTCCGCCGGGTCGACCACCGGATCGCCAAGCGCGAAATGGTGCTTCATCTTGGTGCCGAAGGCGATGTAGCCGTCGCCGTCGCTGAAATAGGACAGTTTCTGCTGCACGGCGGTGGAATAGGCGAGCGAGAAGTCGCCATGCCGCCGCACCAGCGCCAGCCGCTCGAGATGCGTCAGCTCCCGCTTCGGCACCTTGGGCGCCGCGCCTTCAAGAAACCTGTCGATATGGATGCGCAGGGAGGGCATGAGCTTCCGCGTGCCGATGAACAGAGACCCGCAGCCCGCGGGCCTCGAATCAGTCGCCTTGGCGCGACCGACTGTCGGTCATGTCGCGCCAGCGCCATATAGGATGCTATGGGCGGCGAATGAAGAGGAAATGTCCGAAGGCTTCACGGTGCCGTGCAGCTTGACTTTCCATGTGTTGTTATATAACTAGTTATCGTTATTTCGATGAGCTCGGCCATGGAAGACATATTGCGATCCCTCGGCTTTCTGTGCCTGGGCAGCAGGCTGAAGCGCATCGGCGAGCAATTGCAGGCCGATACGCAGCGCGTGCTGGATCAACTGGATGTGCGGATCCAGTCGAGCCAGTACCCCCTGCTCGCGGCGCTCGACAGGCTGGGGCCGCTGCCGGTCGGAGAGCTGGCGCAATCGCTCGGCGTCGCGCAGCCGGGTGTCACGCGGGCCGCGTCGCTGCTCACCGAGCTGGGCGTGGTCGAGGTCACGCAATCGAACGACGACCAGCGGCGCAGGATCGTCTCCTTGTCGGCAAGCGGCCGGCGGCTGGTCGATGCTGCGAAGCGCGACGTCTGGCCGCGCATCGAGGACGCCGTCGCGGAATTGTGCGCGGACCTCTCCGGGCCGCTGCTTGGCCAGCTCGCCGCCATCGAGGATCGGCTGGCCGCGACCTCGCTCGACCGTCGCGCTGAGAAAGCCAGGGCCGTTGCGCCCAAGGCCGTCGCGCCATGAAACACGTTCTCGACCGCCCCATCTGGAGCGCGCTTGCGACGCGCCACCAGGCCTTCGCGGAAGGCGACAGCCTCGCCCGGCGGTATCGGCCATCGATCGTTCCTTTCGCCGCCACCGCGATGGACGACGAAGAAAGCCTGCGAGCTCTGGGCAAGCTGCTGCCGCCGCTTCAAAGCTCGATCGTGGTTCAGACCGATCCGATCGTCCTGCCCGCGGAAGTTTCCGCGGTCTCGACAGCGACCTTGGTGCAGATGACAGCCGAGCGGCCGATGCAGGCCGTATCCGACGAACGGGTGCAACCACTGACACCCGACGATGCGGCCGAGATGCTTGCCCTGGCCTCGCTCACCAAGCCCGGCCCGTTCACGCTGGAAGCCTTGAGCCTCGGCGAGTTCTGGGGCGTGAAGATCGGCGGAAGGCTCGCGGCAATGGCCGGCGAGCGCATGAAGCAGCCCGGCTACTCGGAGCTCAGCGGCGTGTGCACGCATCCCGATTTCCGCGGCGGCGGCCTTGCCAGACTGCTGTCGCTGTTCGTGGCAAACCGCATCATGGCGCGGGGCGAGGTTCCCTATCTCCACGCCTATGACAGCAACGCACCGGCCATCGGGCTCTACGAGTCCATCGGCTTCCGCTTGAGAACCACCCTGAACATGGCCGTGGTTCACCGCGCTGGGTAGCTGGGGTTGCGGATGCCCATCGCTTCGTCATCAAATGGCGAGGTGGCTGGAACTGTGACCCGTCGATCCCTAAAGGCGGCCGATCACATTTTCGTGACATCGGCGTGATTAAGCAGGGCCGATTTGCCGGCTTGGTTCGGCTACGACCGTGCAGTCATCGGGTGCCAATCGCTGGCGGCAACTTCGCGACGCGAGTCAACCGCAGCCTCGCGGCACCGGCGCGCCGACCGGGGCCGGGCGCATTTTTGCGACATCCGACTTCGATCCCTTGGCAGCGCGCCTTCGCCCTATCCTCCAGCTTGACGGCTCCACGCACTTCGGAAACAAGAACGGCGACGGCCGCGGCAAAGGCCGCTTCGAGAGGGGAGGAAACCGTGAGTTTCTGGGGATTGGCGCAGCTCGGCATCTCGACCGTGATCTTCCTGCTGGCGGCAACCGCGGCCAAGCAATGGGGGTTGGCGCCGAGCCTGGCCAAGATCCTTTTGACGCTCGCCCTCTATTCGGCCGGCAATCTGATCATGCTGCGGCTGATCCGCGAATTCGGCATGTCGGTGTCGTTCAGCCTGTCGGCGGTGATCCAGCTGGTGTCGGTGAATGTCGTGGCGCTGGTCTTCTTCGGCGAACGATTGAATGCATTGCAGGCCACGGGCGTCGTGCTGGCGATCGCGGCCGTCGCTCTGATCACGCTCGGGCCCTATATGCAGCGGCTGTAGCCGGACCTGGAGCGTTTCACCGTTTCACGGAAACGGGGACCGCTCTATCTCTTTGTTTTGACGCAATTCCGGACGGAAAACCGTTACATACTTTTCCTGGAATTGCTCAAAGGCCCCCAATGAAATCGACCGCCAACGCGCTGCTCAACAGGATAGAATTCCCGGTGCTTTTGGCCGGGCTGGTGATCGCCGCCGGGCTATGGGGCCTGGTGGAACTCATGGAGGCGGCGCGCGCCACCAGCCCGCACGCCTTCGACACGGAAATCCTGCTCGCCTTCCGCCATGCCGGCCAACCGGACAGTCCGATCGGCCCGCCATGGCTGCAAGGCGCGATGCGAGACATCACCGCGCTCGGCAGCACCGCGGTGCTGGTGCTGATCACGACCGCGGCGATCGTCTACTTCCTGCTCATCCGCCGACCGGGGACGGCACTGTTCGTGTTCGTTTCGGTGGCCGGCGGGCAGGTGGTATCCAGCCTGCTCAAGCATGAGGTCGACCGGCCGCGGCCCGATCTCGTCTCGCATCTGGTCAACGAAACCTCGCTGTCCTTTCCCAGCGGCCACGCGATGCTGTCGGCGGTGACCTATCTCACGCTGGGCTCACTCGCCGCGCGGTTCCTGCCGAACCGCAGGACGAAGATCTTCGTGCTCGGCTTCGCCGTGCTCACCACGGTGCTGGTCGGTACAAGCCGCGTCTATCTCGGCGTGCATTGGCCGTCAGACGTGCTTGCCGGCTGGTGCGCCGGCTTCGCCTGGGCCATGCTGTGCTGGCTTGCGGCGCGCCTGCTGCAGCGGCGCAAGGTGGTGGCGGACGGCGAGTGATCCCCCGCCAATCCTTTTGAATGATGCCTTGGACATTGTAATGTTTATACTGTACATCGATATTGCACGTTTTGACATGGATACAGGTCGATGATGACTGCCGCACAGATGCGCGCTGCGAGGGCATTGGCCGGTATCGACCAGCGAACGCTCGCCGAGCGCGCCGGGGTTTCGCTTCCGACAATACAGCGCATGGAAGCGAGCGAGGGCGTCGTCAGGGGCGTCGTCGATTCGCTGATGAAGGTCATCCAGGCACTCGATCTGATCGGGGTGGAGCTGATCGGCGAGAACCAGGCCAGCGAGCGCGGCGGCCGGGGCGTTCGCCTCAAATCGACCGCGGCGCAGACCCAGCAGGGCTGAGCCGCGGTCGCTATCAAGCCAACGGACAATCGTCAAACGGCCGCTTCGATCGGCTCGGCAAGTTTCGGGTTTGCGCGCGCGGCGATCAGGCAGCCGGCGACGATCAGGCATGCTCCTGTCAGGGTGGTCCAGGCCACTTCCTCGCCGAAGGATCGTGCCGGCGATCATCAATGGCGGGCCAGGACTGGTGGTGACGGTCGCCGGCGCTGTCGTCCAGACGTTCAGCTTTCGCGGTCGACGCGGAGGGCAGTATCGCAGCGGTCTATACCGTCCGCAATTCCGACAAGCTGGCGAGGATCGGCAGGCCGAAGTGATGCGCAGGGCGAGGGGTAACCTCAGAGTGCCGCTGCAATGCCAGAATCCGAAACGCTGGCGGGACAGCGCCCCCCTCTGGCCTACCGGCCATCTCCCCACAAGGGGCCACAAGGGGAAGATCGGATGTCTCGCAGGCTTTCGCCAATCGCCAACGCTGCAGGACGAGCGAGGCGCCGAAGCCGCCAACCTCCCCCCACATGTGGGGGAGATGTCCGGCAGGACAGAGGGGGGCGCGAAGGAACGCGGCGCTACAGTGC
The DNA here is from genome assembly GCF_029674545.1 of Mesorhizobium sp. WSM4904. NCBI lineage: Bacteria > Pseudomonadati > Pseudomonadota > Alphaproteobacteria > Hyphomicrobiales > Phyllobacteriaceae > Mesorhizobium > Mesorhizobium sp. WSM4904. Next base: position 789,186 of record NZ_CP121354.1, read on the forward strand.
CTTCTTGATCGTCCCACCCAAGGTCTCTGCTCATGCTTGGCCCTGGCAGTAGCGCGACTGGCTCAATCCAGCGACAGCGCCGCAACCGCGCCTTCGTTCATCAGTGGGACATAGATGGTCGAGTTGCCGTCCGTGCCGATGTCGGCGCTGCCCGGCTTGAACTGCGCTACCGCTGTCGGCGCGCCGCCGGCCTTGTAGCTGTAGAGCGTGCCGGTCATGTAGGCGGTGGCGTAGATGGTGTCCCCGATGGCGACGACTCCGTCGAGGTCGGCGAAATTCTGTGCGCCGGGCAAAGCCGTCACTTTCCTGCTCGACAAATCAACCGCCAGCAGGCCGCCGGGCTCCACGGTGCTGAAGTCGGGCTTGATGCCCTTGCCCCAGGACGCGACGATCAATCTCTCGCCGTCGGCGAAGACGCCGTTGGGCGAGGCGAGCAGCGCATCCTTGACGAACAGCTCCGGCTTGTCGCCGTCGATGCGGTAGATCGTGTCGGCCAGCATGTCCGTGACATAGACCTTGCCCGAGGCATCGGCCGTCATGTCGTTGAGGAAGACGGCCCCCGGCACATCGATGCTGGAGACCAGCTTGCCGCTGGCGAGATCGACGACGCGGACCTTGGTGATGTCGGCGGCGTAAAGCTTGCCGCCCGAGATCGCCATGCCCTTGGGCGCGTCCATGCCGTCCACCCAGTGCCCGGCGATGACCTTGCCGTCCATGGACAGCAGCGACAGATAGCCGTTGCCGTCCGCTTTGCCTGGATTGCCGACGATGTTGGACACGACGATCCGCTTGTTGGCGGCATCGACCAGCGCCGATTCCGGCTGCTCGAAGCCGCCGGCGCGCCAGACCTCGCCGGCCTGGGCGGCGGGAGCCGTTACGATGCCGGCGACGGCAAGAAGGATCGAAGCGATGAGGGTCTTCATGATTGCTCTCCCGTTGTGATGAGGAAGAGCTAGTTTTTTCGATACTTTTCCGGAAGGCGGTTCGCGCCTAGTATCGAAGATCGATACGAATTCACGCAAACGAGGTGCATTCCATGAACGGTCCGATCTTCGAGGCGCTGAAACGGACGCTCAAGGCAAAGGGCCTGACCTACCGGACGCTGGCCGAGCGCATGGGTGTTTCCGAGCCGACGGTGAAGCGCATCTTCCACGAGCGCAACTGCAAGCTCGACCGGCTGATGGACATCTGTGCCGCCGCGGAAGTGGAACTGGAGAACGTGCTGGGTTCGATGAGCCGGGGGCCGGGGCCGGCCAACCACGTCGCGCCCGAGATCGAGCGCAGGCTGGCCGCGCGGCCGGCGCTGCTCTTCGTCTTCATCATGCTCACCGAGAAATTCACGCCCGAAGGCATCATGCGCTCGCAGGGTCTCAGCGAAGCCTCGATGTTCCTCTATCTGCGCGATCTGGAAGAGCTCGGGCTGGTGGCGCTCGGGCGCGGCCTCTCGGCAAGATTGCTCGTCGAGACACCGATCCAGTGGGATTTCGAGGGGCCGCTGAAGCCGCATTTCGAGACGACCAACAAGAACTTCATCGGCTGGGCGATCGGCCATATGGAACGGCAGGCGACCTTCGTCAGTTTCTCGCGGCGCATGCGACCGGAAACGGCCGAGATGGTGCGGCGGGAGGCTGAGGATCTCGCCGAGCGCGCAAGGCTGCTTGCCCACCATGACCAGCACACCACGCCGGAAGACCAGCTCGTCGGCTACAAATGGACCTTTGCCTTCGGCGCGACGCCGTTTCCGGCGATCATGCCGATCGGACCGCATCCGCGTGATGCGGGGGCAAAGGCGGCGAAGGAGAAACGGGCGCTGCCGGCATAGCTCCCCCTTCTCCCCTTGTGGGAGAAGGTGGATCGGCGCGCAGCGCCTCGACGGAAGAGGGGTGTTCCAGCTTGTCCGAAGCGCTCGTCCAAAGCCGCAATCGCCAACGCCTCATTCCCTGGAACACCCCTCATCCGTCGCCTTCGGCGACACCTTCTCCCACAAGGGGAGAAGGACAGGCGCCGCGCCTAAGCCGCTTTCGCCTCCTCATGCGGCGGCGCGAGATCGTCACGCGCCTTGCGCGCGAGCTTCTTGGCCGAGCGCTTGGGGCTGTCGCCGAACAGATCGGCGGCATCGGCAAGGCAGGCCTTGCCGAGGCTCCTTTCCGAACGTTTCAGGAGCTTGCGCAGAAGCTTGGTGTCTTCTGCCGGGCCGAGCGGCTCGCCGTCGGCGGCAAGCAGCGCGCGCATGACGAAGACGTCATGCAGTTCGCCGAGCAACTCGCCGAGCTTGTCGACCGCCTTGCGGCGCGCCTTGATCGGCGTCGGCCACAGGCGCCCCAGCAGCGACAGATGCATCGAGTGCGTCTTGGCCGCCTTGCGCAGATCGTGAAAATCATCGGCCTCGCCGCGCGAGCCGGCCTTGTCCAGCGCCTTTTTCGCGCGCCGCAAGGTGGCGCGGGCGCCCTCGGCCAGTATGTCGGCCGCCTGCTCGGGCTGGTCCGGCAGGAACAGCCTGTCGATGCGCTCCAGCCCCTCGCGGCAAGCAGCGACCGCCGCGTTTATGGCGGCGTCGAGACCAGGGCCGGCATGGAGCTCATGCTGGCGCAACACCAGCCGCTCGCGGACGGCGTCGAGGCCGCCGCCGGCGGTCTGCTCCGGAAAGGCGGAGGCCAGGCGGTCGATCGTCTCGATCAGGGCGGTCGCCTCGCGCGGACCGGCAAGCAGCGCCGATACCTGCTTATAACATTCGTTTTCGGTCTGGCAGAACGATTCGTCTCCGGAACGAACCAGGCGCAACAAGGCCCGCAGGCTCTTCAGCCGCTTGCGGCATTTGTGCAGCCCCTGCTCCGGCTTGTCGCGCGCCGTCTCGAGATGGCCGAGCGCCTTGCCGATCTCGTCGGCCAATATGCGCCTGACCTCGCCAGTCAGCGGCAAGCGCGGATCGATGCGAAAGCTCATGCGGCGATCTCCGGAATCCCCCCGAGGGCCAGCGACGCGTTGTAGAACCTCGACTCGCCGGTGACCTCGCGGCCGAGCCAGTCGGGGAGCATTTCGTCAGGTACGTCCTCCGGCGTCTCCAGCTCCGCGACCACGAGCCCCGAAAGCACTCCGCCGAACACATCGACTTCATAGAGATAGCCGCGGTGTCTAACATGGTGGCGTGTCTTCTCGATGACACGCCCAATGGCGAACGCCATCATCTCCTCGGCCTCGCGGAGAGGGATCGCATATTCGAACTCGTCGCGCTCGCGCGCCCTGTCGCCGAACTTCAGCGTCAGCTTGGCGGAGCGTTCGTCGCTGATGCGGATGCGCACCGTGCGGCCGGGCTGCGCGGCGACGTAGAATTGGCGAATGCGGATAGCCGCCTCGACCAGGCTGCGCCAGGCGGGATCAGAGACCAGGAACTTGCGCTCGACTTCCTTGCCCATGGCCGCGCACTAAAGCGCGTGGAAACCGACATGGCAAGCCGGACCGAGAATCAATTTGACTTTAATCAATCGATTGATTAAACAAACGGCATGAGCAAGCAAACGACCGCCAAGCGGCCGCCACGCGAAGCCTCTCCCGCCGATCAAACGCGCGCTGCGCTGGTGCAGGCGGCGCTCAAGCTGTTCGGACGGCACGGCTTCGACGGCACCTCGACACGCGAGATAGCGGCCGAGGCGAAGGCCAATATCGGCTCCATCGCCTATCATTTCGGCGGCAAGGAGGGCCTGCGCGCCGCCGCCGCCGACTTCATCGTCGAAACCATCCAGGGGATCGCCGGCCAGGCGCTCGGGGCCCAGGCGGCCGCCCCCACAAACCCGGAGGCGGCGCGGGCGCAGCTCTTCGCCGCGCTGGAGCGGATGGTCGGCTTTATCGTGGCAAGCCCGCAGGCCGGCGAGATCGTACAATTCGTACTCCGCGAGCTGTCGCATCCAACGGCGGCGCTGGACCGTATCTATGCCGGCGTGTTCGAACCGACGCACCGCCGGCTTTGCCGGATCTGGGAGCAGGCGACCGGCGAGCCGGCCGAGAGCGAGGCCACGAAGCTCACCGTGTTCACCATGATCGGGCAAGTCATCTATTTTCGCATCGGCCGCGAGGCGGTGCTGCGCAGGATGGGCTGGCGCGAGATCGGCAACAAGGAGGCCGCCAAAGTGGTGGCGGTCGCGACCGACAACCTCAGGGCAATGCTGGCGGCACGCGACGCGGCCGCCGGCAAGAAGGGCAAATCATGAGTTTTCTCTGTTCGCTGCCGCTTGCGGCCCAGCTGTTCGGCGCCTGCGCACCGGCCGCACCGCTCGCCGTCGGCTATGTCGAAGGCGAATATGTGTTGATGGCACCGATCGAGGTGGCCCAGGTGGCGACGGTCGGCGTCAAGCGCGGCGACCGCGTCACGCCAGGCATGCCGGTGGCGACGCTGGAGGATGCCGACGCCAAGATCGCCGTGGCGCAGGCTGAGGCCGCGCTGGCTCAGGCCGAGGCGCAGCTCGCCGACCTGCAGGTCGGCAAGCGGCCGGATGAGATCGCCGTGCTCAAGGCGCAGGTCGACATGGCCAAGGCGCAGGCCGCCGACGCCAAGCGCAAATACGACCGCGCCAGCGACCTCTACAAGCGCGGCACCGGCACCCAGGCCGACTATGATACGGCTTCGGCTTCGCTCGAGACGGCCAACGCCCAGGTCGGCCAGGCCGAAGCCAACCTCGCCGTCGGCGGCCTGCCGGGGCGCGCCGAGACGATCAAGGCGGCCGAAAACCAGGTCAAGCAGGCGCAATCGGAATTGGGGCAGGCCAAGTGGCGCCTGTCCAAGCGCGTGCTGGCGGCGCCTTCGCCGGGCCGCATCGACGACGTGATCCGCAATCCCGGCGACACCGCCGGGCCGACCGCGCCGGTGCTCTCGATGCTGCCCGACGGCGCCGTAAAACTCAGCGTCTATGTGCCTGAGACTGCCTTCTCCTCGGTGAAGGTCGGCACGCGGCTCAGCGTGCGCTGCGATGGCTGCGGGCCGGACCTCAAGGCGCGGGTCAGCTATGTCTCGCCCGATCCGGAATTCACCCCGCCGGTGATCTACTCGCTGGAGAACCGGCAGAAGCTGGTCTATCTCGTCGAGGCGCGTCCGGAGGGCGATGCCGGTCCGCTGCAGCCCGGCCAGATCGTCGATGTCGACCTGGCTGATCTCGGGGCGGACCGGCAAAAATGAACGTCATCGACGTCCGCGGGCTGGTCAAGCGGTTCGGCAACAAGACCGTCGTCGACCATGTGACGATGACCGTCGCCGAGGGCGAGATCGTCGGCTTCCTCGGGCCGAACGGCTCGGGCAAGACGACGACCATCCGCATCATGTGCGGGCTTTTGACGCCGGACGAGGGCGAGGGCACGGTGCTTGGCTTCGACATCCGCGCCGACTCGCTCAAGATCAAACGCGAAGTCGGCTACATGACGCAGAAATTCTCGTTCTACGAGGATCTGACGATCGGCGAGAATCTGGAATTCGTGGCGCGGCTCTATCAGCTGAAGCCGGTCGAGGAATATGTATCGCGGACGCTGCAGGAGCTTGGCCTGAGCACGCGCCGCAATCAGCTGGCCGGAACGCTTTCCGGCGGCTGGAAGCAGCGGCTGGCTCTGGCCGCCTGCATCATGCACAAGCCGAAGCTGCTTCTGCTCGACGAGCCGACGGCGGGCGTCGACCCGAAGGCGCGACGCGAGTTCTGGGACGAGATCCACAGGCTGGCGAGCGGCGGGCTGACGGTGCTGGTCTCCACCCACTACATGGACGAAGCCGAACGCTGCCACCGCATCAGCTATATCTCCTACGGCAAGCTGCTGGCCACCGGCACGGTGGACGAGGTGGTGAGGAATGCCGGCCTGACCACCTTCGTCGTGCAGGGGCCGCGCCTCGACCGGGTGGCCGAAGCGCTCGATGGCCGCCCGGGCGTCGACCAGGTGGCGCCGTTCGGCGCCACGCTGCACGTCGTCGGCTCCGACAAGGCGGCGCTCGAAAAGGCGCTTGCCGACGTCGAGAAGGAGCACAAGGGCGTGACGGTGACGCCGGGCGAGACCAGCCTGGAAGACGTGTTCATCCAGTTCATGGCCGGCTCGAAGGACAACATGACATGAAAGATGGCTTCGGAGCGGTCTTTTCCTTCGCGAGGCTCGGGGCGCTCTTGATCAAGGAATTCATCCAGATGCGGCGCGACCGCATCACCTTCGCCATGATGCTGGGCGTGCCTTTGCTGCAGCTCGTGCTGTTCGGCTTCGCCATCAACAATGATCCAAAGAGCCTGCCGACGGCGCTGGTGGCGATGAGCAACGACCAGTATACGCGTGCCATGGTCTCCGCCCTGCAGATGACCCGCTACTACCGTTTCGACCATGTAACCGAGAGCGCGGCCGAGGCCGAGATGCTGATAGCCAAGGGCGCCGTCTCCTTTGTCGTCACCATCCCGGCCGACTTTGCCAGGCGCGTCGAGCGCGGCGACAGTCCGCAGATCCTGATCGAGGCCGACGCGACGGATCCGGCGGCGGCGAGCGGGGCCATTTCGACGCTGGGCACGGTGGCGAGCCAGGCGCTGCTGCGCGCCCAGGGTATGCAGGCAGCGGCCGCCGAGTCGGCCAAGCAGCAGCTGCAGGTGGTGGTGCACCGGCGCTACAACCCTGAAGGTATCTCGCAATACAACATCGTTCCGGGCCTGCTCGGCGTCATCCTGCAGATGACGATGGTGATGATGACGGCGATGGCGCTGACCCGGGAGACCGAGCGCGGCACCATGGAGAACCTGCTGGCCATGCCGTCCAGCCCGACCGAGATCATGCTGGGCAAGGTGCTGCCTTTCCTCGTCGTCGGCGCCGTGCAGATGACGGTTGTGCTGGTGGCGGCGAAGCTTCTGTTCGGCGTCCCGTTCGTCGGCAGCCTGACGCTGCTGCTCTCCTCGGTGCTTGTCTTCGTGCTTTCGCTGGTGCTGCTCGGCTACACCATCTCGACCATGGCGCGTTCGCAGATGCAGGCGATGCAGCTTACCTTCTTCTTTTTCCTGCCGTCGCTGCTGCTCTCCGGCTTCATGTTCCCCTATCGCGGCATGCCGGGCTGGGCCCAGATTTTGGGCGAGATCTTCCCACTGACGCATTTCCTGCGCATCACCCGCGCCGTGATGCTGAAGGGCGCGGAATTCAATGCGGTCGCGACCGAGGTCGGCTGGCTGGCGGTTTTCGTGGCGGTGTTCGCAGGCGTAGCATTGGCGCGGTTCAGGAGGACGCTGGACTAGGCGTTTTTGCAGCGCACGCCCTTTTTATGCTGGCGGGACAGCGGCGCTTCCGGCCTGCGCGCGGCAGAACCTACACCGCCGCCATAATCTCCGCATAGGTGGCGAAATCGACATTGCCGCCGGAAAGCACCACGACGACGCATTTGCCGGCGAGGTCGATTTCGCCGGATGAGAGCGCGGCGAGCGCGACGCAACCGCCAGGCTCGACCACCAGCTTCAGGTAGGCCATGGCATCGCGCATCGCCTGCGCGGCGGCCTTGTCGGAGACGGCGATGGCGCCGGCGAGGTTCCGGCGGTTGATCTCGAAGGTGATGGCCCCGGGCTCTGCGGTGAGGAGCGCATCGCAGATCGAGGTATGGCCGGGTTGGTTCGAGACCCTTTCGCCTTTGGCCAGCGAACGGCGCGTGTCGTCGAAATGCTCGGGCTCGACCGCCCAGACGGCGGTGCGCGGCGAGGCGTCCTTGACGGCGACGGAGATGCCGCTCGACAGCCCGCCGCCGCCGCAGGGGATGACCACCGCGTCGAGGCTGACGCCGAGCGTCTTCGCCTGCTTCATCAACTCCAGCCCGATCGTGCCCTGGCCGGCAATGATGGCCGGATCGTCGAACGGCGGCACCAGCACCATGCCCTTCTCGACATAGGGGCGGACGATGGTCATGCGGTCGTCCCTGTAGCGGTCGAACGGCACCACCTCGGCGCCCATCTTGCGCACATTGCCCACTTTCAGCGCCGGAGCGTCGGCCGGCATGGCGATGACCGCCTTGACGCCGAACATCGCGGCGGACGCCGCGACCCCTTGCGCGTGGTTGCCCGAAGAGAAAGCGACGACACCGCGACCGCGTTCCTCCTCGGTGAGCGACGACAATTTGTTATAGGCGCCGCGGATCTTGAAGGAGCCGGTGCGCTGCAGCGTCTCCGGCTTGAACAGGATGCGCCCGCCATAGCGCTCGTTGAGCTCGGGCGATTCGATGAGCGGTGTTTCCACGGTCAGGCCGGAAAGCCGCGCGGCGGCGGCCTGGATGTCGGAAATGCCGGGTAGGGTGGTCATCGTGTGAGGTCTCGCGGAGGATCGGACCACCCATGCTGCACGCAAACTGTGCCGACGCGCCAACGAAAAAATGTGATGGAGACAATGTTGGTGATGGTTGTTACGGCGGCCGTCCCTTCGAGGGGCAGCCTCACCCCAACAACGTCGGCGTCCGCTTCTTGCCGCCCAGCTTGCGCCAGCTGTTGAAGCGGTGGGTGGCGGCGGCAAACGAGATCTTCATCTGCTGGGCGACCGTATAGCGGGACTTGCCCTCGTCGAACATGCGGTAGCAGCATTCGACGCCCTCGTCGGTGAGCTTGCCGTCCGGCGTCTTGTTGTGCGGATTGGCGGGGTCGAATTTTTCGGCCTGCTGCTCGACCAGGCCCTTGAGGCGCTGCAGGTCGGCCTCGATGCTGGCGATGAGATCGAGAACAGGCTTCGGGTCGAATGCGTGCGGGGGCTTCTTGTCCGTCATCCCTTGTTTCCTTCGATTTTGGCTTATGCACAATATAGGTGAACATTCGGCAATAATGAAGTGGGAACGCCGGATCGGCGAATTCTGTCTGCCTTGCGTCGTCCGTGATTGACCCTCGGCCCGCGAAACCCTAGTTTAGAACCATTCTAAACTAGGGTGATTTTCTCATGCTTTCCCGTGTTTTCGGCTTCGGCCGCCGCTCCTTCGATTCGTTGTCGGAGCAGGAGATCCTGGCGCTGGCGATATCGTCGGAGGAGGACGACGGGCGCATCTACCGCGCCTATGCCGACGGGCTGGCGGAAGACTTCCCGCAATCGGCCAAGGTGTTCGAGGCAATGGCGGAGGAAGAGGACGGCCACCGCGATTCCCTGATCGAGCTTCACCGCAAGCGCTTCGGCGAGCGCATTCCGCTGATTCGCCGCGAACATGTCAGAGGCTATTACGAGCGCAAGCCGGACTGGCTGGTGCGGCCGCTCGGCATCGAGCACGTGCGCCGCCAGGCCGAGGACATGGAGCGGCAGGCCTACCGCTTCTATGTCGAGGCGGCCAAGCGCACCACCGACGCCTCGACGCGCAAACTGCTCGACGATCTGGCCATGGCCGAGCTCGGCCATGAGAATTCCGCGCATGAGCTGGAGCAGACGCATGTCCCGGGCGAGGTGAAGGAGGAGGAGGCAAGCGCCGAGCAGCGGCAGTTCATCCTCACCTACGTGCAGCCGGGGCTCGCCGGGCTGATGGACGGGTCGGTGTCGACGCTGGCGCCGATCTTCGCGGCGGCGTTCGCGACCCATGCGACGTTCCAGACTTTTCTCGTCGGTCTTGCCGCTTCGATCGGCGCCGGCATCTCGATGGGCTTCACCGAGGTGGCCTCCGACGACGGCAAGCTTTCGGGGCGCGGCTCGCCGCTGAAGCGCGGGCTGACGGTCGGCCTGATGACGACGCTGGGCGGGCTCGGCCACGCGCTGCCCTACCTCATCCCCTATTTCTGGACGGCAACCATCGTCGCCGCGATCGTGGTGTTCTTCGAGCTCTGGGCCATCGCCTTCATCCAGAACCGCTACATGCAGACGCCATTCTGGCGCGCCGCATTCCAAGTGGTGCTGGGCGGCGCGCTGGTGTTCGGGGCAGGCGTGCTGATCGGGAATGCGTAGCGCTGGCTCTCCTTCTCCCCTTGTGGGAGAAGGTGTCGCCGAAGGCGACGGATGAGGGGTGTTCCAGGGAACGCCAGCGTCTGAGCACCCCTCATCCGTCTCGGCGCTGCGCGCCGATCCACCTTCTCCCACAAGGGGAGAAGGGGGAGCCTTATCCGTTCACCGCTCGGCTGTCCTCAGGCGCCTCGGCCCTCTCATGCAGCCCGTAGTCGCGCACGACATGGGCGATGCGGAGACGATAGCCGGCAAAGATTCCACCGCGGCCGGCCTTCTGCGCCTGGCGGTGCTCCTCGGTGTTGCGCCAGGCCTTCACCGCATCCTCGTCGCGCCAGAAGGACAGCGAGAGCACGCGTTTCGGATCGGTCAGGCACTGGAAGCGCTCGACCGAGATGAAGCCGTCGATGCTTTCGAGCAGGGGCTTAAGCTCGGCGGCGATGCCGAAATAGGCATCGCGCTTTCCCTCCGCCGGCTCGACCTCGAAAATGACAGCGATCATGCCTCTATCCCTTCCCTGACCGTTACGCCGGTATCGAAAGCCTTCATCGGCCCATGCGGGCCCGACACCAGTTTCAGGAAGATACGGTCTTCCTTCAGGATGAATTTCTCGCGCCGCGCGAACTCGTAGTTTGCCTTGCCGACGGGGTCGGCGGCAAGGCGGGCGCGATAGGCTTCGTAGGCCGCGAGGTTCTCGATGCTGTAGGCCGCATAGGCCGTGGTGGCCGAACCCTCATGCGGCGCAAAGTAGCCGATCAGGTCGGCGCCGCAGCGCGGGATGGCCTGGCCCCAGGCGCGCGCATATTGCTCGAAGGCGGCCTTGCCGAACGGATCGATCTCGTAGCGGATGAAGCAGGTGATGGTCATGTCGGTCTCTCCTTCGGCGGTTGGCTGTTTGGCGACGACGGTTCGATCATGGTCGAAACATCGCTTCACTCGGTGTGCTAGGCATTCTTGTGTCAGGAGCGTTTGCCTCGCTCCTTGAGCCGACATGAGAATAGTGCTTCCCTGGCGGGAATGCTTCGATAAGGATCGAACCATGCGTGAAGGACCCGATATCGCCCGCATCGCCAGCCTGGTCGGCGACCCGGCCCGCGCCAACATGCTCAACGCGCTGATGGGCGGCACGGCGCTGACCGCGTCGGAACTGGCGCTGGAGGCCGGCGTGTCGCTGCCTACCGCGTCCTCGCATCTGTCCAAGCTTATGGATGGCGGGCTGCTGACGCTGGCGAGCCAGGGACGCCATCGCTATTACGGCCTCGCCGGCCCGCAGGTGGCGGGCATGATCGAAGCGATCATCGGCGTGGCCGAAGCCGTCGGCCCGAAACGGGTGCGGCCCGGCCCGCGCGACGCGGCCATGCGCGTGGCGCGTGTGTGCTATGACCATCTTGCCGGCGCGCAGGCGGTGGCGATGCTCGACCGCCTCGTCGACAGGAAGGTGCTGCTGCGCGACGACAACCAGATCAGGCTGTCGCCGTCAGCCGTTTCGCATTTCGCCGCGCTCGGCGTCGAGATCCATGCCAAGGCCCGGCGGCCGGTCTGCCGCGCCTGCCTCGACTGGAGCGTGCGGCGCACGCATCTGGCCGGCGCGCTCGGCGCCGCCATCCTCGACAAGGTCATCGCCGAGAAATGGGCGCGGCGCGAGAAGGACAGCCGCGCCGTGGTGTTCTCGCCAAAGGGCAAGCAAGCGTTCGAGAGGGTGTTTCTCTCCTAGGCGGCCAATTTCGCGATGCTGGCCGGACAGCATGGCAGCTTCGCGCATGATCGTCCAACGCAGCGCTGGTCGACCCCCACTCCGTCTCGGCTTCGCCGAGCCACCTCTCCCCCGATCGACGGGGTAGAGGAAAGGCGCCAGGCTTTTTGCCGTCAACGCTCGTCCAGCAAGGCTTCCTTCCTTTCCCTCCGGAGGGGGGAAAGGTGGCGCTGCGAAGCAGCGACGGATTGGGGGAACCACGTGGCAATCAAGCCGCGGCCGGTAGTGTGCTGAGAGTTCTGCAAATTCGCTGAGAGAGGGCGGTCATGGCAGGCTGGTGATTGTTCACGTCACCTGATTCCCGCGAAGGAACGCCACCATGACCAAGATCGAAGATAAATCCGCCATAGCTGCCGTCAAAGACATTCTGCTTTCGAACCCGGATGGGCTGCACGAAGTGATCCGCGCAGTGATGCAGGAGGTCCTCGAGGCCGAGATGGACGAGGCGCTGGGCGCTTCGAAGAGCGAACGGACACCGGAGCGGCTCGGCTATCGCTCTGGGTATTACGGCCGCACGCTTGTCACCCGTGTCGGCAAGCTGGAGCTGCGGGTTCCGCAGGACCGGCAGGGGCGCTTCTCCACCGAGCTGTTCGAGCGCTACCAGCGCTCCGAGCGGGCCTTGGTGGCGACGCTTGCCGAGATGTACGTGCAAGGCGTGTCGACCCGCAAGGTCAAGGCGATCACCGAGGAGCTGTGCGGGCATGCCTTCTCGGCCTCGTCGATCTCGGCCATCAACAAACGGCTGGACGAAAGCCTGAAGGCCTTTGCCGAGCGCCCGCTTCAAGAGCCCTTTGCTTACCTCGTGCTCGATGCCCGCTACGAGAAGGTGCGCGAGGCCGGCATCGTCATGAGCCAGGCGGTGCTGATCGCGGTCGGCATCGACTGGGACGGGCGGCGCCAGATCCTGGCCGTGGAGATGGCCAATCGCGAGAGCCGCTCGGCCTGGAAGGACTTCCTCGTGGCGCTCAAGGCGCGCGGTCTTAGGGGCGTCGAGTTGGTTGTCTCCGACGACCATGCCGGTCTGGTCGCGGCGATCGGCGAGGTGATTCCGGAAGCGGCCTGGCAACGCTGCTACGTGCACTTCCTCAGGAACGCGCTCGATCACCTGCCGCGCAAGCACGGCGACGACTGCCTGCAGGAGCTCAGATGGCTCTACGACCGGCGCGATCTCGCCGAGGCCAAGGCCGATCTCGCCGCGTGGCTGGCCAAATGGTCGGGCCGCTATCCGCGGCTGACGACGTGGGTGGAGGAGACCATCGAGCGCACGCTGACCTTCTTTCGCCTGCCGCGCCAGCACCACAAGCACCTGAAGTCGACCAACATGCTGGAACGCCTCAACGAAGAGATCAGGCGCCGCACCTATGTCGTGCGCATCTTTCCCAACGCCGAAAGCTGCCTGCGCCTGGTCAGGGCGCTGGCCGTCGAAACCAACGAAAACTGGATGGAGGCCAACCGCTACATCAACATGGACGACCTGCGCGAGCATAAGAAGCTCGCTCTGCGCCAAGCCGCATGACCAGCCTCATGGCCGCCCCTTTTTGCAGAACTTGACGCACACAACCCCGCGGCCCGATCATTCACGCCTGTCACATAGGATGTGTGCAATAGCGTAGACAAAGTGGGGAGATGGCCGGCAGGCCAGAGGGGGTGCTGTCCCTCGGCGCTGAAAATTACCCGCGCTTCAACACCTTGCCCAGCTTGAAGAAATCCTTCCACGGATCGGCCTTTTTCAGCTCGCTCAGCGTCGTCTCGTCGCCGAGCGGGAAGGCGTTGGGCGGCAGGCCCTTTTCAAGCTCCGGCCAGGTCACCGGCATCGATATCGTGGCGGACTTCTTGGCGCGCGAGGAGTAGGGCGCGACCGTGGTCGCGCCGCGGCTGTTGCGCAGATAGTCGACGAAGATCTTGTCGGTGCGCGCCTTCTTCGACAGCGTTGCCGTGTAGCGGTCGGGCGATGCCTGTTCCAGCGCCCGGGCAAAATCATGGGCGAAGTCCTTGACCTCGTCCCAGTCCGCCGACGCCTTCAGCGGCACCAGCACGTGATAGCCCTTGCCGCCGGAGGTCTTGACCAGGTTGGGCAACGACAGCTCGTCGAGCTGCCTGTGGATGTCGAGCGCCGCCTCGCGCACGCGGCTGACGTCGACACCTTCGTCGGGATCGAGGTCGAAGATGATCTGGTCGGGCTTTTCCAGCTCATCGATGGTCGAGCCCCAGATATGGACCTCGACCACGCCATACTGAACCAGCGCCGCAAGCCCGTCGAAATCCTTGATGAACAGGATCTCCTCGCCGTCGGTCGGATCCTTCATCCTGGCGATCTTGTCGCTCATGCCCGGCGAGGCATGTTTCTGGAAGAAGCGCTGGCCGTGGATGCCGTCGGGCGCCCGCACCAGGCTCAGCGGCCGGTTGACGACGAATTGCTGCATGCGCGGCCAGACCAGCGCATAGTGGTCGAGCAGATCCTGCTTGGAGACCTTTTCGTCGGGCCACAGCAGCTTGTCGGGATGCGAAAGTTTTATCGAGGTAGTCGCCGTTCCGGCCGCGGTTTTCGGCGCGGTCCTGCCGCCGCCCGATTTTGCCTCGGCCTTGCCGCCGGCTTGCTTCGGCTTTTCCTGCACGACTTCCTCCGCCGGCTTGTCCTCACGCAATCCCTGGAACGAGGCGTGGCGGATTATACGGTCGGATGTCCAACTGCGAAACTCCACCTCGCCGACGAGCTCGGGCTTGACCCAGGTGAGGCCCTTGCCCTTCGGCACGGCCGTGGAGAAAGGCGACTGCTTCGCCTCGATGCCGTCGAGCTTCTTCTTGAGACCGGCCATCACCTTGCCGGAAAAGCCTGTGCCGACGCGGCCGGCATAATGCAGCTTGCCGCCTTCGAAATAGCCGACGAGCAGCGACCGCAGCCCGCGTCCGGTCTTGTCCGAGGGCAGGTAGCCGCCGATGACGAATTCCTGGCGCAGCGTGCATTTCGACTTCACCCAGGTGAGGCCACGCCCGCTGCGGTAAGGCGCGTCGGCGCGTTTCGAGACCACGCCTTCGAGACCCATGCGGCAGACATGCTCCAGCATGACCTTGCCGGGTTCGTGAAAATGATCGCTGAAGCGCAGCGCCGAGTCCTGCGGCTGCTCGCCGAGCAGTTCGGCCAGGACCTGCTTGCGCTCGACCAGCGGCTCACGGCGCAAATCCTTGCCATCGAGCCGCATCAGGTCGAAGACATAGTAGATGAAGCGATCGGCGCGGCCGGCCGAAAGTGCCGCCTGCAGCAGCGGAAAGGACGACACGCCGTTGTCGGCCAGCACGACGATCTCGCCGTCGAACACCGCGTCGCGGCATTTCAGCCCGGCAAGCGCCGCGGTGACGGGGCCCTCGAATTTCTTCGTCCAATCGAGGCCGGCACGCGTCAGCAGCCTGACATCGCTGCCGGCGATCTGCGCCTGGATGCGGTAGCCGTCGAATTTCACCTCGTGCAGCCATTCGTCGCCGGAAGGCGCATTCTTTTCCAGCGTGGCAAGCTGCGGCTCGATGAATTCCAGGCGTCTGGAGTGACCGGCCTTTGCCTTGGCGGCGGCCGGTCTGTCGGAATGCCAGACCTTCGGCTTCGCGCCCCTGGCCGCCTTGCCTTCGCCGACCTCCTCGACGGTGAGGCCGGATTTCACCGATTGCGGCTCGTCCTCGAGGATATCCTCGCCGGGACGGGCGGCGGCATCGTCGGCCTTGATCAACAGCCAGTTGTCGCGCTTTTCGCCGCGGCGGGGTTTCAGCCTGACCAGATGCCAGCGTCCATGCAGCTTGTAGCCCTGGAGCTCGAAGCCGATATGGCCTTTCTTCATGCCTTCGGCGGGATCGCCTTCCGGGACCCAGCGACCGTCGTCCCAGACGATGACCGAGCCGCCGCCATACTCGCCCTTCGGAATTGTGCCCTCGAACGAGGCATAGTCGATCGGATGGTCCTCGACATGCACGGCCAGCCGCTTCTCATGCGGATCGAGGCTCGGGCCGCGCGTCACCGCCCAGCTCCACAGCACGCCGTCATGCTCGAGCCGGAAATCATAGTGGAGGCGGGTGGCGGCGTGTTTCTGGATGACGTAGATGCCGCCGGCCTCGCCTTTCTTGTGCCGAGGCAGTTTGCCGGAAGGCTCCGTGGTTTTGCGGAAATCGCGCTTGGCATGATATTGCTCGAGGCTGGCCATGACGTCCTGCTCCTATGCGGATTTGCGGCTTCCATGCCGATTGTGACCGGCAGCGGAAGCCTTGGCCTTGGCCCGCGCCGGCCGCGCTTTCGATGAAGATTTGCCGGCTTTCCCGCCGCCTTCCGCGTTCAGGCTCTTCTTCAGCGCGTCGAACAGATTGACCACATTGGACGGCTTCGCCGGCGCCTTGGCCTTGGGCGCCTTCTTGCCCGCCTTCTTGGCGCGGATCAGCTCGAGCAGCGCGTCCTCGTAGCGGTCGTCGAACTTTGAAGGGTCGAACTTCGTCTTTTTCTGGTCGATGATGTGCTCTGCAAGATCGATCATCTCGTCATCGGTCCTGGTTGCCTCGATGTCGTCGAAGACCGTTTCGGGCTGGCGCACCGTGTCGTCGTAGCGCAGGGTCGTCAGCACCATGCCCTTGCCGAGCGGCTCGATCGCCACCGGGCGTTCGCGCTGATAGAGCACGACGCGCGCGAGGCCGGCCATCTTCTTCGCCGCCATCGCGTCGCGGATGACGGCGAAAGCCTCTTGCGACACCTCGTCCGCCGGCGAAACATAGTAGGGCGTGTCGAGATAGATCTGCTCGATCGAGGATTTCTCGACGAAGCCGTCGAGGTTCATCGTATGCGAGGACTCGATCTCAACGGCCTCGATCTCATCTTCCTCGATATGGACGAACTCGCCGTCGCTCACCTCGTAGCCCTTGATCTCGTCGCCTTCGTCCAATGGCTTGCCCGTTTCGGCGTCGACATAGATGCGTCTGACGGTGTTGCCGGTCTTGCGGTTGAGGATGCGGAACGAAACCTTCCCGGCATGGGTGACGACGTTGGTCAGCTCGATGGCGCAAGTGACCAGCGACAGTTTCAGATAGCCCTTCCAGGCGGGGCGCGGTGCCATTGCCAGCTCCTACTGCGAACGCCTGCGCGATGCGGTCCCAACGGCAACGGGCAGGGCGCGCTTGGGTTCCGGGCAAGCCGGCGCGCGCCGTCGCGGCATAGCCCATCAGGCCGCAAGCAGGTTGATCCTGTTTTCCGCCATTTCGGTGAGCTTGCGGTCGGTCGCCTGCTCTTCCTTGAGGTTCTTGGCCAGCACGTTGGCGCAGTCGCTGCGGCCGAGCTGCTTGGCCCAGGCGATCAGCGTGCCGTAGCGTGTCATCTCGTAGTGCTCGACCGCCTGCGCGGACGCGATCAGCGCGGCGTCGAGAACCTCCCGGTCGTCGATATCGGCACTCACCTCATCGGCTTCCTCGAGGATGCCGTCGATGGCTGGGCAGCTGACGGCCTTGGCCTTGACGCCGTGCAGCTCGAACACCTGCTCGACGCGATCGATATGACCCTTGGTCTGCTCGAGGTGTTTTTCGAAGCCGGCCTTCAGCTGCGGATCGGTCGCCAAGCCGATCATCTTCGGCAGCGTCCGCTCTATCTTTTTCTCGGCATAATAGATGTCGCGCAGCATATGGATGAAGAGGTCGTCCAGCGTCTTGATGTCTTTCGAAAAGAAACCCATGGCTGTTGCCTTCCATTGCTTGTTCCGGGTTGGGGATTCAATCGGCGGCGCGGCCGCCTTCGTCGGAGCCGCGCGGGCTTGAAGGAATCAACGTGTCCCTTCCGGGCCGGTTCCTGACCTTTTGCGTAACGCGCAATGAAATTTCCGGATCGAACGTGAAACAGAAGCGCGTCCAAGCGACATCGAGACGAAACCTATGTGATGCAAAAGCCACACGAGCCGGAAACGCGACAAAAGGCACCGAAAGACCGCGAATCAGCCGCATTCCAGCCACGAAGCAACGAGTTTCGGACCACAAATTAACATCGCGTTCACCGACTATTCACGCCTCGACGCTATGCTCCCGGGCAATTCGGAAGGGACATCCGAAAACGGGACAGGGACAGGTAAAATGAACTTCTGGAACCACATCGCCGGCTATGCCGCCGCCATTCGCGAATTCGTCGCGCCGACCTATCGGCCCGAGCGCTATTACATGCGCGGCCCGGGTCCGGCCTGCGCCCGCCGCGGCAACTCGCTCGGCGTCGGCACGCACTGACCGTCATGCCCGACAGCCGCCACAACAGCCGGATCTGCAAGCCGGCCGCCGACAACCGCGCCACGACCTATCGTGACGAGCGCCCCGCCGTCGCCGACGGCAGGCGTGCGACAACGCCGCGCCTTTGACGCCGCCGGCGGCCGGCTTAGTGTCCCCTTGATTGTACAGGGGCACAAACAGCCGGGGCCGACATGACCGACCTGCCCCAACCGAAACGTCCCTTTGTCCAGCCGCGAATTTGCGCTGCTCCTGATCCCGCATCATGGCGCCGGCTTGCCCGAGCCCTCGCAAGGTTCGAGCATAATCGCATCCGTTGCCGCCTTGCCCAGCTCCCTGCAATCTTCGGCCGTGCACAGCGTCCAGCCTTCCCCGGTCGCGCCGGAAGCCGCAAGCACAAGGCGCGGCTGAGCGCCGATCCGCGGCGCATAGACCCACCAGCCGTCCCGCAGCACTGAGCCCTCGGGCGGCTCCATGCCGGCGCCGGAGCCTTTGACGCGCGCTTCGACGATCAGTAGACCCGAAGACGTCACATTCCAGTCCTCCTGCCAACGCGTCCGCTCCACCGAATGTGTCCAGGACAGCGTGAAGGCGGCCGTGGCCAGAACCATCGTTTTCCCGCCAGCAAGGATACAGAGGCTCACGCAGCGTCCCTTACCGAAGCCTGGTTGGCGCGCCAGCAATGCCAGCCGATCCATACCAACGCCAGCGCCCAGCCGGTCTCGTCGGTAAGCGGCAGCGCCGCCACCAGAAGCACGCCGGCGGCGAACGCGACCAAGCGCTCCCACCAGGCCATGCGGCGGGCAAGGAAGCCGACGGCGGCGGCGCCCCAGAGCACGATACCCATGCAGGCCTTGACGACGATGTAGGCGACCTCGACGGGATAACCGAACGAAGCCGCGATCGGGCCGGCATCCTGCAGCATCAGCGCCGGCGTGTAGACCGCCATGAACGGCACGACGAAGCCGGCGATGGCGAGCTTGGTCGCCTGGATGCCGATCTTGAGGCCGCTTTCCCTGGCCATGGGAGCGGCGGCGAAGGCGGCAAGCGCCACCGGCGGGGTGAGGTCGGCCATGATGCCGAAATAGAAAACGAACATGTGGCTGACGATGAGCGGCACGCCGAGCGACAGCAGCGCCGGACCGGCCAGGGAGGAGGTGATGATGTAGTTGGGGATGGTCGGGATGCCCATGCCGAGCACCAGGCAGGTAAGCATGGTCAGCACCAGCGACAGGAACAGATTGTTCTCGCCGATGGAGATGATCCAGCCGATGAAGGTCGAGGCGATGCCGGTCAGCGTCAGCGTGCCGATGACGATGCCGACGATGGCGCAGGCGATGCCGACCGGCAGCGCGTTCTTCGCCCCTTCGGCCAGCGAGTCGACACAGATGCGCAGCGTCTCGCGCCCACCCCTGAACGTGAAGCAGGCGATGATGAGCGCCGCGATGACCAGGCCGAGGCTATCGACGCCGAACCGCATGAAGGAGGCGGCGGCAAGGCCAAGCGCCAGCCAGAAGACGACGCGGAAGGCGAACGGTCCGATCAAGGCCGCCAGCGGCGTGCCGAGGATCAGCACGATGGTCAGCGCCAGACCCATCGTACCGGCGAAGATCGGCGTGTAGCCGGCAAACAGAAGATAGACGAGAACGGCGAGCGGCAGCACCAGCGGCCAGTGCTTTCCAACCGCTTCCCAGGGGTTGGGCAGGTCACCCTTGGCCATGCCGCGCAGGCCGGCCTTGCCGGCCTCCAGATGCACCTGCCAGAAACAGGCGCCGAAATAGAGCAGCGCCGGAATGATCGCCGCCTTCACCACCTCGGCATAGGCGATGTTCAGCGTCTCGGCCATGATGAAGGCGACCGCGCCCATCACCGGCGGCATGATCTGGCCGCCCATCGAGGAGGTCGCCTCGACGGCCCCGGCAAAGGCCGAGCGGAAGCCGAAGCGCTTCATCAGCGGGATGGTGAACTGGCCGCTAGCCACCACATTGGCGACGCCCGAACCGGAGATGGTGCCCATCAGCGCCGAGGAGAGCACGCAGACCTGGGCCGGGCCGCCGCGCCAGGAGCCGACCAGGCCGAGCGCGAAATCGTTGAACAGCGCGATCATGCCGGCGCGCTCGAGGAAGGCCGCGAAGACCACGAAGATGAAGATGTAAGCCGCCGAAACATAGACCGGCGTGCCGTATATGCCCTCGGTGCCATAGGCGAAGGTGTCGACCAGTTGGGCGAAATCGTAGCCGCGATGGACGAAGGGCGGCGGCAGATGATTGCCGACGAAGCAATAGGCGATGAAGATGAAGGCGATGACCGCGAGCGGCAGCCCCATCAGCCGCCGCGCCGCCTCGAAGACCAGCACCACCAGCAGCGTGCCGACGATCAGGTCCGGCGCGGTGAGGAAGCCGGAGCGGCGGATGAGATCGGTATAGAACACCCAATTGTAGAGGCCGGTGGCGAAGCCCAGCCCACCGAGCGTCCAAAAAGCGGTTTTCGCCGCCATGCCGGTGGCGCGCAGATTGGCGATCAGGCCGAAGCCAAGCAGCAGCAGGAAGCCGACATGCATGGCTCGCACCACCTGGCTGGGCAGGCTGCCATAGGCGGCGATGTAGATCTGGAAAACGGAAAAGGCGACGGCAATCAGGAAGGCCGCCTTCCCGGCGATACCTTCGCCGAAGCCCGGCGGCAGGCCCTCGACTTGCTCCTCGACGACAGGGAGATGAAAAGTGGCCGAGTTGCCGCCGCTTGTCGTTCCAGACTTTGCTTCGCTCATCCGACGCGTTCCCAAGCAAGCGAGATGTAGCGCGAGGCACCCCCCTCTGCCCTGCCGGGCATCTCCCCCTCAAGGGGGGAGATCGGCAGCTTGGGTGCTGGCGTTTCATCTGCAATGTTGGCGATTTGCGAAAGCCGCGATGACAGCCAATCTCCCCCCTTGAGGGGGAGATGGCCGGCAGGCCAGAGGGGGGTGCCTGGCGAAGACATATGGGACTGGTGCACTACCTCCCTTATTTCAGCAGCCCTTTTTCCTTGTAATATTTCTCCGCGCCGGGATGCAGCGGCACCGGCATGCCGTTGAGCGCCTTGGCCGGATCGATCGCCTTGGCGGCGGCATGGGCGGCGGCGAGCTGATCGAGATGGTCGAACATCAGCTTGGTCATCTGATAGGCGGTCTCGTCGGAAACGTCGGCCCTGGTGACGAGGAAATTACCCACAGCGGCGGTCGCGACATCTTCCGTCTGGCCCTCATAGGTTCCCTTGGGAATGACCACCGAAATATAGGGCGAGCCGATCTTGGCGACGTCCTCGGCCGGCACGGCGACGACGTTGATCGGCACCGAGGTGGCGAGGTCGCGGATCGAGGCGACGCCGAGGCCCGCGGATTGCAGCGTGGCGTCGAGCTGGCGGTTCTTGATCAGCTCCACCGATTCGGCGAAGGGCAGATATTCTACCCGTCCGAGATCCTCATATTTCAGCCCGGCGGCGGCGAAAATGGCACGGGCGTTGAGTTCGGTGCCGGAAGCAGGCGCGCCGACCGACAGGCTCTTGCCCTTGAGGTCGGCGAGCGTCTTGATGCCGGACTCCTTGCTGGCGACGATCTGGATGTAGTTGGGATAGATGGCGGCAATGCCGCGCAACTTGTCGAGCTTGCCGGGAAAGCCAGCCTCGGTGTTGCCTTCGGCGGCGAGCTTCACCGAATCGCCGAGCGCGAAGGCTATCTCGCCCTTGCCCTGCTGCAGCAGGTTGAGGTTCTCGACCGAGGCCTTCGTTGCCTGCACCTGGGTGCGGGCGCCTTCGATGCCCTTGCCGTAAATCTCGGACAGCGCGACGCCGAGCGGATAATAGACGCCCGACGTGCCGCCGGTCAGCACGTTGATGAATTCCTGCGCCCCGGCCGACATGGCGCCGAGGCCGAGCGACAGCGCCAGCGCGCCGGCGGCAACAAATTTCGTCCTGAAATCGAGCATAGGGTTTCCTCCTCCTGAAACGATCGCGCCGCGCCGCCTCCCCCGGCACGAATTCGGGGGAGTTTAGACAGCGAGCGACAAATGCCAACCCGCAATTGCAGCCATTAGACGAACGGTTGAGTGGTGGCGAAAAGCGCCGGCTTGCGCTCGATTGCTTTGGGGACGAAAGATTTTTCGGACGCCTGTCGAAATCGGCCGACGCCGCACGACATAGGTCGGCACGCGACGATGCGGCCTTCAGAAAACGGGAGAAGACCATGCGATACATGCTTTTGATCTATAATGACGAAGCCGCGATGGCGAACGCTCCGAAAGAGCAAACCCAACAGACCCTCGCGGCCTACGGCGCCTATACCGAGGCGCTCAAGAAATCCGGCGCTTATATCGCCGGCGAGCGGCTGCGTCCGACCCAGGCGGCCACCTCGGTGCGGCTGGCCAGCGGCAAGACCAATGTGCTCGATGGCCCCTATGCCGACACCAAGGAGCAATTGGCGGGCTTCTACATGATCGAGGCGGCCGACATCGACACGGCCATCGAATGGGGTGCGCGCTGCCCCGCGTCCTCCACCGGCACGGTCGAGGTGCGGCCGATCTGGGAAATGGCCGAGTACGTCGCCGCGGAGTGACCCGCGATGGATGATCGCTCGGGGATCGCGCGGGCGGCGGCGGAAGCGGCCGCCCGGCGCAGCTACGGCAAGCTGGTCGCGTGGGTCGCGGCGCGTACGCGCGACGTCGCCGGCGCCGAGGACGCGCTGGCCGACGCCTTCGCCGCCGCGCTCGAACGCTGGCCCCGAGCCGGCGTGCCGGAGCAACCGGAAGCCTGGCTGCTGTCGGTGGCGCGCCGGCGCGAGGTGGACGCAGTGCGGCGGCGGCTGACCGGCGAGGCGGCGCGCGATCACCTGAAGCTGATCGCCGAAGAGATGGAGGCGCGCATGAACGGCGAGGAGCTGCCGGACGACAGGTTGCGGCTGATGTTCGCCTGCGCCCACCCGGCGATCGACACCAGCGTGCGCGCGCCGCTGATCCTGCAGACGATCCTCGGTTTCGACGCCGCGACGATCGCCTCGGCCTTTCTGGTCTCGCCGGCAACGATGGGCCAGCGGCTGGTGCGGGCCAAGGCGCGCATCCGCGAGACCGGGATTCCGTTCCGCGTGCCGGAGCAGGCGGAACTCGGCGATCGGCTGGGCGCGGTGCTGGAGGCGATCTACGCCACCTTCGCCGAAGGCTGGTCGGACCCGACCGGCACCGACACCCGGCGGCGCAATCTCGCCACCGAAGGCATCTGGCTTGGACGGCTGGTCGCCTCGCTGATGCCGGACGAGCCGGAAGTGCTCGGGCTGCTGGCGCTGATGCTGTTTGCCGAGGCGCGACGCTCGGCGAGGCGCGGCGCGCAAGGGGATTTCGTGCCCTTGGCCGAGCAGGATATCGCGCTCTGGGACGGCGGCCTGATCGACGAGGCGGAAGCCTTGTTGGTGCGCGCCGCGCAAAGGGGCATCATCGGCCGCTACCAGCTGGAGGCCGCCGTGCAGTCCGCGCATACGGCGCGCCGGCGGGGCTGCGGCACGGACTGGGCGGCGATCCGCCAGCTTTACGACGCGCTGCAGGCCGTGGCCGAATCGCCGGTGGTGGCGATCAACCGTGCGGTGGCGATCGCCGAAACCGAGGGGGTTTCGGCCGGCCTGGCGGCGCTTTATGTGCTGGGCGAGGACAGAAGGCTGCAGGACTACCAGCCCTATTGGGCCGCCCGCGCCGGGCTGTTGGCCAGGCTCGGCAACACGAAGCAGGCGGCCCAGTCCTACGACCGGGCGATCGGCCTCGAGCGCGACCCGGCGCTGCGGCGTTTCCTGCAGGGCGAGAAGGCGAAGCTTGTTAGGGGTTAGGGCAGGAAGCCCCCAACCTCGTCATTCCAGGGCGGAGCAGCCGCGAAGCGGCGTCGCGGAGACCCTGGAATCCATTCCGTTACCTTGGCCGACGGATGCAAGCGGAGCAGAATTCTGCACCGTTGCTACGCCTTGATGTCACGGAATGGATCCTCGGGTCTGCGCGCGTCGCTTCGCTCCTCGCTCCGCCCGTGGATGACGAGGTTCGGAGGCTTCGGCCTACGCCCCCAACCCGTCGAACAGGATCGTCGAGAGGTAGCGCTCGGCGAAGGACGGGATGACGACGACGAGGTTCTTGCCCTTGTTCTCCGGCCGCGAGCCGACGACGATCGCCGCCTGGAGCGCGGCTCCCGACGAGATGCCGACCGGGACGCCTTCGAGGCGGGCGACGAGGCGCGCATTGGCGACCGAATCCTCGTTCGAGACCCTGACGATCTCGTCATAGATCGAGGTGTCGAGAATCTTGGGCGCGAAGCCGGCGCCGATGCCTTGAATCTTGTGCGGGCCGGGCTGGCCGCCGGAGAGCACCGGCGAGGCCTCCGGCTCGACCGCCACGACATGCAGCGAGGGCTTGCGCTTCTTCAGCACCTGGCCGACGCCGGTGATGGTGCCCCCCGTGCCGATGCCGGCGACGAAGATGTCGACCTCGCCATTGGTGTCGTTCCAGATCTCCTCCGCCGTGGTACGGCGGTGGATCTCCGGGTTGGCCGGGTTCTCGAACTGCTGCGGGATGATGGCGTTGGGCAGCGTCGCGGCAAGCTCGTCGGCCTTGGCGATGGCGCCCTTCATGCCTTTCGGCCCTTCGGTGAGCACCAGCTCGGCGCCAAGCAGCGCCAGCATCTTGCGGCGCTCGACCGACATCGTCTCCGGCATGGTGAGGATCAGCTTGTAGCCCTTGGCTGCCGCTGCGAAGGCCAGCGCGATGCCGGTGTTGCCGGAGGTCGGCTCGATCAGCGTGGTCTTGCCGGGCGCGATCTTGCCGGCCTCCTCCAGCGCCTCGATCATGGCGACGCCGATACGGTCCTTGACCGAAGCGATCGGGTTGAAGAATTCGAGCTTGGCGAGGACATTGGCGACGATGCCCTTCTCCTTGGCGAATTTATCCAGCCGAACCAGCGGCGTGTCTCCAATCGTCTCGGTGATCGAGTTGAAGATGCGGCCGCGGCCGGGGACACGCGCGGAGGTGACGGGCTTGTTCATTGGTTTCGCTCCCAAGGCAAAGGCATAGGCAAACAGAATAAGGCTTTCAGCCGCGCAAGATAGGCCGGCCGCCGAAAATATCCGAGTGGGGCGGTTGCTGAAAACCACCCCGCGCCGGAAAATACGATTCCTTTCACGCCACTTGTCGGAGGTTCGATATAGCCGAAGCTCCCCAGCTTCGTCATCCTGGGGCGGAGCAAGGAGCGAAGCGACGCGGCGCAGACCCCAGGATCCATGCCGTGACATCAGAGAGCCGCAGCGGTGCAGGCTTTGGTCCGGACATCCGATGTCGGTGATCCGCGGAGCCTGGTTCTGAACCGCTGCACTTTTCGTGTGGCGTCACGGCATGGATCCCAGGGTCTACGCTTCGCTTCGCCCTGGGATGACGAAAGAGCTATTGACGAGCGGCGATGGCCGCGGCCGCACCCATCATGAAGCCGGCGGCGGTGCGGTTCAGCGCCCTGAGCGCGCGCGGCGACTTCAGGAACCAGCGCGCCTTCGCGGCCAGCGCCAGATAAGGCACCAGCACCACGAACAGCACGAGAACGGTGAGCGTGACGAGGATGCCGTAGTCGGCCAGCGTGATGGTCTTCAGGTCGACGATGGTCGGCGTGATGGCGAGATAGAAGATCATCGTCTTCGGATTGCCGAGCGTCACCGTCAGCCCGGCAAGGAAGCTTGCCACGAAGCCGCCCTTGCCCTTGCGCGCCTCGACGGTCTCGGGCGAGATGCCGCTGGTCCAGAAGCGCCAGGCGAGGAAAGCGAGATAGGCGACACCCGCCCATTTGATGGCGAGGAAGACCATACCGAAGGTCTGCGCGACGAAGGCGAGGCCGAGCACGACGGCGGTGAGATAGGTGATGTCGCCGAGCATCAGGCCGAACGACATCGCCAGCGAGGAGCGGAAGCCGGAGCCGAGCGCGCGGGCGACAAGCGCGGTGACGCCGGGGCCTGGAATGGCGGCGGCGACGCCGAGGGCGGCGCTGTAAGCGAGGAATCCGGTGAGTGTCATGGTTGCAGGCCTTCGGGGTGTGGCTCCAAGGGACCGGTGTGGAACGCGGCTTTTATCATGATGCCCGGTCGCGCGTAATTCCCTTGCGGCGGGTTTCGTTGTGCCAGCTCGGCCGGGAGGTGGTTCCCGGCATAAGCATTTTTGGCCGGTCGCGCCGACGGGGTGCGTTGGAGATTGGCCGAAACGGCCCGGCCTCGTCATCCACGGGCGGAGCAAGGAGCGAAGCGACGCGCGCAGACCCGAGGATCCATTCCGTGACTTCCGAGCGCTGCCGCGGTGCAGAGTTCGGCTCCGCTGCACCCTTCGATCAAGGTCACGGAATGGATTCCAGGGTCTACGCGACGCCGCTTCGCGGCTGCTCCGCCCTGGAATGACGAGGTTGGGGGAGGCTTCGCCCAATCTCCAGCGTTTTCGCTGATTTCATGGGAATGGGAAAGCCTTGTCCGTTGACAAGCGGCAGCCTGCTAAAAGCCCTCTGTCGAACAGCTAGCCGCCATACGTAATACGCCAGATGGTGCCGTTGCCGTCCTCGGTGAGAATCAGCGCGCCGTCCTTCGCCACCGCCACGCCCACCGGCCGACCCCAGACCTCGTCATCCGAAATGACGAAGCCGGTGGCGAAGTCCTCATACTCGCCGGTCGGCTTGCCGTCCTTGAATTTCAGCCGCACCACCTTGTAGCCGCTGCGGACGTTGCGGTTCCACGAGCCGTGCAGGGCGACGAAGGCGTCGCCCTTGTAGTCGGCCGGGAAGTTGCCGCCTTCGTAGAAGGCGATGTTGAGGGGTGCCGAATGCGCCTGCATCAGCACGTCGGGCACCGTGACCTTGCCGGCGAGGTCGGGGCGCGCGCCCTTGTGGCGCGGATCCTCGTTGGAGCCGATATAGTACCAGGGCCAGCCATAGAAGGCGCCGTCCTTGACGGCCGTTGCGTATTCGAACGGCACGTTGTCGCCGAGCTCGTCGCGCTCGTTGACGACGCACCAGAGCGCGCCCGTCGCCGGCTGTACGGTCATGCCCGAGCAGTTGCGCAGGCCGGTGGCGACCATCCTGCGGTTCTGGCCGTCGGGGTCGAAGGCGAGCACGTCGGCGCGACCCGCCTCCGAGCCCCAGGCGGCACCGAGCGGTTGCGATCTCGCCCATTCCTCGAGACCGCCTTTCGGCCTGGCGCCCATGTCCTCGCCGACGTTCGAGCCCGAGCCGACCGACAGATAGAGCGTCTTGCCGTCGGGCGAGAAGGCGATGTCGCGGGTCCAGTGATGACTGGCCGGAATCTTCTCGACGATGGTTTCCGGCTCGCCGGAAGCCTCGAGGTCGCCGTCGCGATAGGCAAAGCGAACCACGCTGTCGCTGTTGGCGACATAGATCCATTGCGGTTTGTCGCCCGGCGGGTAGAAGGCGATGCCGTAGGGCTGGCTGAGGCCTTCGGCGAAGATGGATTTTTCCGCCGGTTTCGCGCTGCCCGCAGCCAGGCGGTAGACGCGGATCCGGTTGGCTTCGCTGTCGGCGACGAAGAGGTCGCCGTTCGGCGCGACGCGCACGACACGCGGATTGTCTATGCCGGAGGCAACCAGTTCCGCGGAAAAGCCGGGCGGCACTATCGGCATCGCGCCTTCGGGGCGGTCGCCCAGGCCGGGGGCATTCGATGCCAACCTGCCGATGCGGGGAGACGGCAGGTCGCGCGGCCTGATCAGGCGGCGCATGCCGGGCCGGTCGGCTTTCCAGTCGCCGAAAGCCTTTTCGCCTGTGAGCAACGGTCGGTCGGCCTGCTGCGCGAAGGCTCCGGAAGCCAGGAGCCAGACAATGCCTGCAAGGCCGGCGATCCGTATCATGCTGCTCTCCATGGTTTGCGCCGCCGTGTCGCAATCGGCTGAGGCCGCCTCGACGTCGTCATTCCAGGGCGAAGCAGGAGCGAAGCTCCGTCGCGGAGACCCTGGAATCCATTCCGTGACCTTAATCGTAGAGCGCTGCGGAGCAGAATTCTGCACCGTCGCAACACCTCCAAGTCACGGCATGGATCCTGGGGTTTGCGCTGCGTCGCTTCGCTCCTTGCTCCGCCCCAGGATGACGAAGCTAAAGGCGCCTCAGCCAATCTCCAAGGCAACCTGACAACGCAAGCACCAGCCGACCGATCAAATTTCCGTGCCAGGAAACTAGGATCGACAGGCGTTCCGAAAAGAGGGGTGGCCCGATTTCTTGGCGGTTCCGGGGCCCGGTCAGCTCTCTTCGACGTCAAGGTCCTCGTCGAGCCGCTTTTCCAGCGCGACCAGATCGGCCGGCAGCGGCAGGCCCATGGCGCGCATTTCCCTGAGCTTCTCGCGCAGCTGTTCCTGCACCTCGTGCTCGTCCTGCGGCTGGTTCACCATTTCCTCGAGCAGCAGGCTGATCTGGGCCTTGAACGATTCCAGCGCCATTTCCACCCTCCTTGCGGCGATCCCGCTCGCCTACCTCAGCATGCGCGAAATCAATTGGGCAGTGTAGTCGACCATAGGCACGATGCGGGCGTAGTTGAGCCGGGTCGGGCCGATGACGCCGAGCGCGCCGACGACGCGTGCGTCCTTGTCGCGATAGGGCGCGACCACGAGCGACGAGCCGGACAGCGAAAACAGCTTGTTCTCCGAGCCGATGAAGATGCGCACGCCCGGACCTTCCTCGGCAAGGTCGAGGAGCTGCAGCAGGCCGTCCTGCGTTTCCAAATCCTCGAACAGATGGCGCAGCAATTCGAGGTCGGCCTGGGCGGTGACGTTCTCCAGAAGATTGGCGCGGCCGCGCACGATGAGGCGCGCCGGCAGGCCGCTTTCGGCGCCGGCCCAGACCGCGAGGCCCTTCTCGACCAGGTCCTGCGACAGCGTGTCGAGGGCCGCCCTCGTCTCGTCCTTGATGCGGGCGATCTCGACGCGCGCCTCGGCCAGCGTGCGGCCGCGAATATGGGCGTTGAGGAAGTTCGAGGCCTCGTGCAGCTGCGAGACGGTGATGCCGGCGGGCAGGTCGACGACGCGGTTCTCGACGTCGCCGCTCTGCGACACCATGACGGCAAGCGCCTTGGTGGGTTCGAGCTGGATGAACTCGATGTGCTTGAGCGCCACCTCGTTCTTGGCGGCGAGCACCAGGCCGGCGCCGCGCGACATGCCCGACAGCATCTGGCTGGCCTCGGTCAGCATATGCTCCAGCGTCGCGCCCGAGCCCGAGGCACGCACCTGCGCCTCGATGACGCGGCGCTCCTCGTCGGACAGATCGCCGAGCTCCATGAAGGCGTCGACGAAGAAACGCAGGCCGGTCTGGGTCGGCAGCCGGCCGGCCGAGACGTGCGGAGCGTAGATAAGACCGAGATGCTCGAGGTCGCTCATCACGTTGCGGATGGTGGCCGGCGACAGCGACGAGGGCAGGATGCGCGACAGGCTGCGCGAGCCGACGGGCTCACCGTCGCGCAGATAGGAATCGACAATCCGCCTGAAGATGTCGCGCGAACGCATGTCGAGCGATTGAAGTACGGGCGATTGAAGCACCGGCGACTGCGACGCGGGATCGACTGCCTTGTTCATTCCAGTCAAAACCTCCTGTTAGAAGATATAGACTCCCGCCCCAATGGCAACCCGGCCCCCGTTTTCCTTTGCGCCCCCTTTTCCTTTGCGCGTAAGGCCGCATGCGTCTACAAGCCGCCGACGAATCCAAAAGAGCAGAAAGAGCCTCTATGCGCCCCTCCAAACGCCAAGCCGATGAAATGCGCGCCATCTCCTTCGAGCGCGGCGTCTCCAAGCATGCCGAAGGCTCGTGCCTGGTGAAGTTCGGCGACACGCATGTGCTGTGCACGGCGAGCCTTGAGGAAAAAGTGCCCGCCTGGATGCGCAATTCCGGCAGGGGCTGGGTGACGGCCGAATACGGCATGCTGCCGCGTTCGACCGGCGAGCGAATGCGGCGCGAGGCCTCCGCCGGCAAGCAGGGCGGCCGCACGCTGGAAATCCAGCGACTGATCGGCCGGAGCCTGCGGGCGGTGGTCGACCTGCAGGCGCTGGGCGAACAGCAGATCACCGTCGACTGCGACGTCATCCAGGCCGACGGCGGCACCCGCACGGCCTCGATCACCGGCGGCTGGGTAGCGCTCTACGATTGCCTGCGCTGGATGGAGGCGCGCCAGATGGTGAGCGTCTCCAAGGTTTTGAAGGACCATGTCGCCGCGATCTCCTGCGGCATCCATGACGGCCAGCCGGTCATCGATCTCGACTATCTCGAGGATTCCTCGGCCGGCACCGACGCCAATTTCGTCATGACCGGCAAGGGCGGCATCGTCGAGATCCAGGGCACCGCCGAAGGCGAGCCCTTCTCCGAGGAGCAGTTTGCCGCGCTGATGGCGCTGGCGAAGAAGGGTATTTCGCGGCTGGTGAGTTTGCAGCAGATGGCGGTGGCGTAGGGCGCCGCAGAGAAGAACGAATGAGGTTGGCGATCCTTCACACCCCCCTCTGGCCTGCCGGCCATCTCCCCCGCAAGGGGGGAGATTGGCTGTCGCGACGACTTTCGCCAATCGCCAATGTTGCAGGAGAGGTGCCGGCGCAGCCGCAGCTAATCTCCCCCCTTGAGGGGGAGATGCCCGGCAGGGCAGAGAGGGGGGCCTCGTGATACCCTCGGCAATCCTCGAAGCCGCCCTCTACGTCAAGGATTTAGACGCCGCCGAAGCCTTCTATCGCGACATCATCGGCCTCGAGCCGGTGGGCAAGGTCGAGGGCCGCCATGCCTTCTTCCGTTGCGGCAACGGCGTGCTGCTCCTCTTCAACGCCGAGGCGACGAAAATTCCGCCGGCGCCCGATGCCAGGCTGAAGGTGCCGCCGCACGGCACGGTCGGCGAGGGCCATCTCTGTTTCGCCGCGAGCGCCGACGAGATCACCGAATGGCGCAAGCATCTGGCGGCGAAGAACATCGCCATCGAAAGCGATTTCGAATGGCCGCAGGGCGGACACTCGATCTATATCCGCGACCCTTCGGGCAATTCGATCGAGTTCGCCGAGCCAAGGATCTGGGGCCTGTGATGCATTCATTGAACGGACAAAAGATCGTCGTCGCCAGCCACAACGAAGGCAAGCTGCGCGAATTCGCCGACCTGATGGCGCCGTTCGGCTTCGAGGCGAAATCGGCCAAGGAATACGGCCTGCCGGAACCGGACGAGACCGGCACCACCTTCGAGGAGAACGCCTATATCAAGGCATACGCCGCGGCCAAGGCCACCGGCCTGCCGGCGCTGTCGGACGATTCCGGGCTCTGCGTCGACGCGCTCGACGGCGCGCCCGGCGTCTACACCGCCAACTGGGCCGAGACTGCCGACGGCAGCAGGGATTTCGGCATGGCCATGCGCAAGACCGAAACGGCTTTGCAGGAAGCCGGCGCGACCGAGCCGGCGCAGCGCACCGGCCGCTTCGTCGCCGTCATCTGCCTCGCCTTCCCGGACGGCGATGCCGAATATTACCGCGGCGAGGCCGAAGGCACGCTGGTGTGGCCGCCGCGCGGCACGCTCGGCTTCGGCTATGATCCGGTGTTCCTGCCCAACGGCTTCGACAAGACGTTCGGCGAGATGAGCGCCGAGCAAAAGCATGGCTGGAAGCCGGGCCAGGCGACGGCGCTGTCGCATCGCGCCCGCGCCTTCCAGAAATTCGCGCAAGCTCGCTTGGATTTGGCGCGCTTGGATTTGGCAAGGCAAGGTTCGGAATGATCGGGACCGGCCAGAGCATGCCGCTCGACCGCAGCCCCGGCTTCGGGGTCTATATCCATTGGCCGTTTTGCGCGGCCAAGTGCCCTTACTGCGATTTCAACAGCCATGTCCGCCACCAGCCGGTCGACCAGGAGCGGTTTGCCCGCGCCTTCGAGACGGAGTTGGCGACGATGCGCGACCGCACCGGCGCGCGCGAGGTGACCAGCATCTTTCTCGGCGGTGGCACGCCGTCGCTGATGCAGCCGGAAACCGTCGCGGCGGTGCTGGAGGCGGTGGCGAAGAACTGGACGGTGCCCGCCGGCATCGAGGTGACGCTGGAGGCCAACCCTTCCTCGGTCGAGGCCGAGCGTTTCCGCGGCTATCGCGCGGCCGGAGTCAACCGCGTGTCGCTCGGCGTGCAGGCGCTGAACGACAAGGACCTGCGCTTCCTCGGCCGACTGCACAATGTCGAGGAGGCGCTGCACGCGATCGGACTCGCCCGGGAAATCTTTCCGCGGCTTTCCTTCGATTTGATCTACGCACGGCCGGGCCAGACGCCGGAGGCTTGGGCTTCGGAGCTCGAAGAAGCGATCGGGCACGCCGCCGACCACCTGTCGCTCTACCAGCTCACCATCGAGGAAGGCACGCCCTTCCATGCGCTGCATGCGGCACGCAAGTTCGTCCTGCCCGACAACGACCATGCCGCCGACCTTTATGCGCTGACGCAGGAAGTAACCGCAGCGCGTGGGCTGCCGGCCTATGAGATCTCCAACCACGCGCGACCGGGAGCGGAAAGCCGGCACAACCTGACCTACTGGCGCTACGGCGAATATGTCGGCGTCGGGCCGGGCGCGCATGGCCGCTTCGTCGAGAACGGCCGCCGCACGGTGACGGTCGCGGAAAAAATGCCGGAGACCTGGCTCAACCTGGTCGAGGCCAGGGGCCACGGCGTCACCGATGGTGAAGTTCTCACCCGCGCGGAAGAGGCCGACGAATTCCTGCTGATGGGATTGCGGCTTGCCGAAGGCATCGATCTTCAGCGCTACGAAACGCTCTCGGGGCGCGGCCTGTCGAGCGACAGGTTGTCGGTGTTGCAGGCAGAGGGTCTGGTGGCGCCGGTCGGCAACGCGCGCCTCCGCGCCACGACCGCCGGCATGATCGTGCTCGATGCGGTGGTGGCGGATTTGGCGCGGTAGGCTTTTGCTACAGGGACGACACTCGTGGCGTCGGCGGGACAGCGCCCCCCTCTGGCCTGCCGGCCATCTCCCCCACAAGGGGGGAGATCAGATGTCATGCCGGCTTTCGCCAATCGCCAACGTCGGAAGGACAAGCGGGGCCGCGGAGCTGCCAATCTCCCCCTCGTGGGCATAGGCGCTAAGATAGGTGTTGCAGCGCGGAATCGGTTGTGATTCTACGCTGAGGATGACACACGAATCACTTGTTGATGACGGCTGGGCCGAGACGATTGCGCTTCTCGGCGGCGAAGAGTTGATCGCAGGAAGTGCGCGCGAGACGAAGGCGTTCCTGCGACCGCGGGGTATCCGGTCGGCGTGCGATCTGTTGCGCCTGACATTGGCTTACTGCCTTGGCAAGGTGGGCATGCGGGGCGTCGTGGCCTGGGCGGCGGCGAGCGGGATTGCCGACATCTCGGACGTGGCCTTGCTCGGCCGGCTGCGCAATGCAGGGCCGTGGCTGCAGCAGTTGATTGGGCATCTTTTGAAGCGCGAGGAAAAAGGCTTGGCCAAGGGCCGGCTGATCCGCATCCTCGATGCGACGGCGGTTGCCAAGGCCGGTGCGCATGAGAAGAAGAACAATGGCCTTTGGCGCATGCACTGCGCCTTCGAGCTTGAGCGCGAGCAGTTCGATTTCCTCGAGATCACCGACCAAAGCGAGGCCGAGCTGATCGACCGCGTGCCGGTGGTGGCGGGCGAGATCCGCATCGGCGACCGCGCCTATCTGCAGGCCGAGCGGATCGCAAGGGTCATGGCGCAAGGCGGCGACGTTGTCGTGCGCGCGTCGTGGAAGAATGCGCGATGGCTCGACGCCAACGGCAAGGCGTTCGATCTCATCGGCTACCTGGAGAGCCGCCGCGAGGAAGTCTTCGAAACGCCTGTCCGGTTGGCCCTCAAGAAGGGCGAGCCTGTGAAGATGCGCCTGATCGCCTTGCGCAAATCCGAGGCAGCGGCACAAGAAGCGCGGCGCAAAATCAACAAGGAAGCCAAGGCCAAGGGCAACAAGGTTCGACCCGAGGCGCTGATTGCGGCCGGCTTCGTCATCCTTGTGACCTCGCTTGACCGGCAGGAGTTTCCCGCCGGCACGGTTC
Organism: Mesorhizobium sp. WSM4904; assembly: GCF_029674545.1. Lineage (NCBI taxonomy): Bacteria > Pseudomonadati > Pseudomonadota > Alphaproteobacteria > Hyphomicrobiales > Phyllobacteriaceae > Mesorhizobium > Mesorhizobium sp. WSM4904. The sequence goes on from NZ_CP121354.1 coordinate 823,089, forward strand.
TCAAGCTCTATCGCATGCGCTGGCGCATCGAGCTCGCCTTCAAGCGTCTGAAGAGCCTGATCGGGCTGCGCGCGCCTCCCGCCAAAGACCCAAGGATCGCAAAGCCTTGGATTCTTGCCCACTTCCTCATCGCGCTTGTGACCGAACCCCTCTCGCAGGAGTTGGGTGTCTCTCCCCCTTGAGCGACGGGCGCCCGCTGCTGTGGCGCGCCACCCGCCAGATCGTCGCCTCGCTGATCGCAGCGATCTTTACTCAGCCTCGCTTGGCAAGCTTGCGCCAAAATCTCCATGCCTTGCGGCATCGTTGGCGTGAGCCACCGCGAAAACGCAAATTTCAAGCCATGCCAAAGCTATCTTAGCGCATATGCCCTCGTGGGGGAGATGTCCGGCAGGACAGAGGGGGGCGCGAAGGAACGCTACATCAGAGGGAGAGCGTCCTACTATCCAATCACGCGTCGTGCTTCTGGCGGTGCTTGCCGCGGGTCTTTTCCGCATGCACCTCGTCTGAACGGACCCGTTTCTGGTCGGCCTTGTCGCGGCGGCCGCCTGGCTGGGCGGCGATCGGATGTGGGGGGATGCCCTCGCGGGCGGTTTTGCTTTCAAGTCGGCTGATGAAAATGTCGAAGCGATTGGGCATCGTCCGGTCCTGCCTCCTCCCGGGAATCAGGGATTAAATCGACCGCTGCCGGTTTCGTTCCTCACTGTGGCGAAGGCATGGCGATTTCCTTACCTCGACTTCACGTTTTGCAACCGCGCGTGAGCCGTGCCAAACAGACTTGTTCTTGCGCAATTCCGGACGGAAAACCGCCTTACACTTTTCCTGGAATTGCTTGGACGGAGGGGGTGTTTTTGACCGGCGACAAACGCAGCTACCTGATCGGGCAGACGGAGATGCCGGCGCGGCCGCTGGCGCCGGCGCTCTATCTGGTGGCGACGCCGATCGGCAATCTCGCCGACATCACGCTGCGCGCCCTGGAGACGCTGGCCGCCGCCGATATCGTCGCCTGCGAGGACACGCGCGTCTCGCGCGTGCTGCTCGAGCGCTACGGCATCCGCCGCCGCACCACGGCCTATCACGAACACAATGCCGCCGATGCCGGGCCGAAGCTGATCGAGGCGCTGGCGGCCGGGCAGAGCGTGGCGCTGATCTCCGACGCCGGCACACCTTTGGTTTCCGATCCCGGCTACCGACTGGTCGGCGAAGCGCTGGAGCATGGCATCCGCGTCGTGCCGATCCCGGGGCCTTCAGCCGCGCTTGCCGCGCTGACGGCCTCCGGCCTGCCGTCCGACGCCTTCCTGTTTGCTGGTTTCCTGCCCGCCAAGGCAGGCCAGCGGCTGACGAAGCTCGAAAGCTTCAGGCAGGTGCCGGCAACGTTGATCTTCTATGAATCGCCCCGTCGGCTGGCGGAGACACTTCGTGCGATGGTGGAAGTGCTTGGCGGCACGCGCCGAGGCGCGATCGGCCGCGAGCTGACCAAGGCGTTCGAGGAAATGCGGACGGGCACGCTCGGCGAGCTTGCCGATCACTATGCGGCGGCCGATACGCCGAAGGGCGAGATCGTCATATGCGTCGGCCCGCCGAAGGCGGGGGAGGACCAGCCGGCCGATATCGACCGGCTGTTGTTGTCGCTGGTTGCCGAAATGCCCGCCTCCAAGGCGGCGGCGGAAGCGGCGAAGATGACCGGCGGGCAGAAGCAGGCGCTCTACCGTCGGCTGCTCGAGCTGAAGGACAGACCATGATCCCAAAAAGTGGAAGCCGGTTTTTGGATAAGATCATGGTCAAGCAAAAAGATGGCTGAGCGCACTGTCGGCCATCGGCGAAAGGCCTATCGGCGCGGGCATCGCGGCGAATGGCTGGCGGCGCTGGCGCTGATGCTGAAGGGCTACCGCATCCTCGCGCGCCGCCACCGCACCAGGCTCGGCGAGATCGACCTGATCGCCAGGCGCGGCGACCTCGTGCTGTTCGTCGAGGTCAAGGCGCGACGCACGCTGCTGGAAGCCATGGAGGCGATCGCCCACGCGTCGGAACGGCGCATCGAGGGCGCCGCCGATCTCTGGCTGTCGCGCCAGCCGGACTACGGCCGGCTTTCGGTGCGCTTCGACATGGTGGCAGTGCTGCCCTGGCGCTGGCCGGTGCATGTCGAGAATGCGTTTTATGGAAGGAATTGAGCCCCTCCCTTCGTCATCCTAGGGTGTAGCAGTCGCGAAGCGACGTCGCGGAAACCCTAGGATCCATGCCGTGACCTTTCCGCGCTTCTGCGGTGCAGAATCTGCATCAAGAGCGTTGCGCCTAGCGAGGTTTATTCGCGACCGTTGCATTCTACGATCAGCGTCACGGCATGGATCCTCGGGTCTGCGCTGCGTCGCTTCGCTCCTTGCTCCGCCCGTGGATGACGAAAGCGCGGAGGCTGCCGCTCACCCCCAGATCATCAGCGCCACCAGGCCGAGCCCGCCCACCGCCAGGCGCCACCAACCGAACAGCGCGTAGCCTTTGCGCGAGACGTAATCGAGCAGGAAGCGGACCACGATCAGGGCGCTGACGAAGGCGGCGACGAAGCCGACGGTGATGATCGGCAGGTCGGCCGAGGTCAGCACGTTGCGGTTCTTGAACAGGTCGAAGGCGAAGGCGCCGACCATGGTCGGCATGGCGAGGAAGAAGGAGAATTCCGCCGCCGCGCGCTTGTCGACGCCGAGAAGCAGCGCGCCGACGATGGTCGAACCGGAGCGCGAGGTGCCGGGGATGAGCGACAGGCACTGGAACAGGCCGATCTTGAGATAAAGGCTCAACGGGAAACGCTCGACGTCGTGATGGACAGGCTTCAGGTTCATGCGGTCGACGGCAAGCAGCACCACGCCGCCGATGATCAGCATGATGCAGATCAGCCGCGGCGATTCGAACAGGAAGGTCTTGATGAAGTCGTGCGCCAGCGCGCCGATGACCGCGGCCGGCAGGAAGGCGATCAGGATGCCGATGACGAAATGCCGGGTCAGCCGGTCACGCGGCAGGTCGAGCAGCATCTTCCAGAGGCGGTGGAAGTAGACGCTGAGGATGGCGAGAATCGCGCCGAGCTGGATCAGGATCTCGAAGGCCTTGCCGGTCGAATGGAAGCCGAGGAAATGGCCGGCGAGCAGGATGTGGCCGGTCGAGGACACCGGGATGAACTCGGTCAGGCCCTCCAGCAGCCCAAGCAGCAGCGCTTCGACGATGGTCTGGCTTTCCATGGCAACCTCAGGATTCGGGGATAGCTGAAGACAACGGCTTGCTTGTCACGGCGCGGAAGTCCCCCTATAGGTCGCAACACCGTGACGGCCGCATGACGGGCCGCCAAGACTTACCGGCGCAGGGGGCGATTCGCCAGTGCGCCCTATCATCGCGGAACCATGCTGACGCTTTTCCACCATCCGATGTTCGCCACCTGCCGGTTCGTGCGCCTCGCTTTCGGCGAGTATGGCGAGGAGCTGGCGCTGATCGAGGAGAAGCCCTGGACGCGGCGCAAGGAGTTTCTGGCGCTCAACCCGGCCGGCACGCTGCCGATCCTGCTTGCCGAAGGCGACGTGCCGATCGTCGGCGCCATGGTGATCGCCGAATATCTCGACGAAACGCGCGGGGTGCTGAAGCGCGACAAGCGGCTGTTCGCCGAAGACCCGATGCAGCGCGCCGAAATCCGCCGGCTGACCGACTGGTATCTCAGCAAGGCCGAAAGCGAGGTCACCCGGCATCTGGTGCGCGAGCGCGTGCTGAAGCCGGTGATGCCGGAAACGGCGGGCGGCGGCTCGCCCGATTCGGCGGCGATCCGCGCCGCGCGCGCCAACATCCGCCAGCATATGAAATACACCAACTGGCTGGCCGGCACGCGCCATTGGCTCGCCGGCAACAAGGTGACCTATGCCGACCTCGCCGCGGCGGCGACGCTTTCGGTGCTCGACTATCTCGGCGAGATCGACTGGCGCGAGCACTCGGCGGCGCGCGAATGGTATACACGCGTGAAATCACGGCCGTCGTTCCGGCCGCTGCTCACCGACCGGGTGCGCGGCCTGTCGCCGGTATCGCATTATGCGGACCTCGACTTCTGACAAGAAGAAGCTGCGTGCCCTGATCGACGCGGAGGCGCGCCGCGCCGGCTTCGAGGCGATCGCGGTGACCAGACCGAAGGCGATCCCGCTGGCGCCGGCGCGCCTGGCCGAATTCGTCGCCGACGGTTTTCACGGCTCGATGGACTGGATCGCAGAGACGGTTCTGCGCCGGGCCGAGCCCTCGACGCTGTGGCCGGAGGTGCGCTCGATCATCGTTCTGGCGATGAACTACGGTCCGGACCGCGACCCCCGCGATATTCTCCAAAAACGCGATCGCGGCGCGATCTCGGTCTACGCGCAAAACCGCGACTATCACGACGTGATGAAGGGCCGGCTGAAGGAGATCGCCGGCAAGATCGTGGCGCGGGCGGGTGGCGATGTCAAAGTCTTCGTCGATACGGCCCCGGTGATGGAAAAGCCGCTTGCCGAAGCCGCCGGCCTCGGCTGGCAGGGCAAGCACACCAATCTGGTCAGCCGCGCGCATGGCTCGTGGCTGTTCCTCGGCACCATCTTCACGACGGCCGAGCTCGAGCCGGACACGGCGGAAATCGACCATTGCGGCTCCTGCCGCGCCTGTCTCGACGTCTGCCCGACCGATGCTTTTCCGGCGCCCTACCGGCTCGATGCGCGGCGCTGCATCTCCTACCTCACCATCGAGAACAAGGGGCCGATCCCGCGCGAATTCCGCGAGAAGATCGGCAACCGCATCTATGGCTGCGACGATTGCCTGGCCGCCTGCCCATGGAACAAATTCGCCAGCGTCGCCTCGGAGGCCAAGCTTGCCGCGCGCGAGGACCTGCGCGAACCTAAGCTTTCGGAACTGCTCGCGCTCGACGATGCGGCGTTCCGCTCCTTCTTCTCGGGCTCGCCGATCAAGCGGATCGGCCGCGATCGTTTCATCCGCAACGTGCTGATCGCCGCCGGTAATTCGGCTGATATATCGCTGATCGACACGGTGCTTGACCTGCTCCATGACGACTCGCCGCTGGTGCGGGGTGCGGCAGTTTGGGCACTGTCGCGACTGATGCCGCGGCGCGATTTTGCGAAGCTCGCCGCGCCGGCCCTAGAGACCGAAGACGACAAAGCGGTGCGCGACGAATGGCTTTCGGCGCTGCCGGATCATGCAGAGGATTCCTGATGGGCGAAAAACGGTTCTTCATCTTCGGCGCCGGCTATTCCGGCAAGGCCTTCGGTCGGGCCAACAGCCAGAGCGCGCCCATCCTTGGCACGACCCGCTCGCCGGGAAAATTCGAGGCGTTGAAGCAAGCAGGCATCGAGCCGCTTCATTTCGACGGATCGCTGACCCCCGAGATCGGCGATGCCCTTCGGCAAACGACGCATCTCATCATCTCGGTCGCCCCGGACGAAGCGAGCGATGCTGTGCTCAACGCCGCCAGGGAGGCGATCCGCGCAAAAATGCCGGCGCTCGAATGGATCGGCTATCTTTCCACCGTCGGCGTCTATGGCGACCACGGCGGGGCCTGGGTGGATGAGGGCGCCGACTGCAAACCGGTGTCGAAGCGCTCGATGATGCGGGTGGCGGCCGAACAGGACTGGCTGACGCTCGGTCGGGAGATCGAAAAACCGGTGGCGATCCTGCGGCTGTCCGGCATTTACGGGCCGGGCCGCAACGCGCTGGTCAATCTCGATGACGGCACCGCAAGGCGGCTGGTCAAGCCCGGCCAGGTGTTCAACCGCATCCATTGCGACGACATCGCCGGCGCGCTCTGGCATCTGGCGCAACGCAATCTCGGCGGCATCTTCAACGTCACCGACGACGAGCCGGCGCCGCCGCAGGACGTCGTCGCCTATGCGGCCGGGCTGATGGGCGTCGAGCCGCCGCTGGAAATTCCTTTCGAGACCGCCCAACTTTCGCCCATGGCGCGTTCCTTTTATGGCGAGAACAAGCGCGTCGCCAACAAGGCGATCAAGGCGGCCGGCTACAGCTTCCGCTTCCCGAACTACCGGGTGGCGCTGGAGCGGATGTGGGCCGACGGCAACTGGCGGGATGGAGAGCCGCGCAGCCCGATGAACCGCTCGTGATCGAAGCGCCGCGCATGGCATGATATGATTCGCGCCCAAAGCGCCCGAGATTGCGTCGCGCCACTGGAGAGGGGACCCGACCTGATGACGTTGCGATCGCTGCCCGACAGGAGGCCGTTCCTGACCGCCGCGCTTGCGCTGATGACCTTGGCCGCGCTGGCGGCGGCCGCGATTTCGGCCGAACCACGTGCAAAAGACCTGTTCGGCGCCAAGAAGCTGCCGGCGGTAGCGCCCGCGCAATCCTTCGGCTTCTACTCCAAAGGCTGCTTTACCGGCGGCGTCGCCCTGCCGATGGACGGACCGAGCTGGGAAGTGATGCGCCCGTCGCGCAATCGTCGCTGGGGCCATCCGGCGATGATTGCGCTGATCGAGAAGCTCGCGCGCGACGCCCAGACGGACGGCTGGCCGGGGCTTCTGATCGGCGACGTCTCGCAGCCGCGCGGCGGGCCGATGATGACCGGCCACGCCTCGCACCAGATCGGCCTCGACGCCGACATCTGGCTGACGCCGATGCCGAGGCGCCCGCTGACGTTTGCCGAGCGCGAGAATATGAGCGCCACGCTGATGGTCGACGAGAAGACGCATCTGGTGAAGGACGCGCTGTGGACGCCGGCGCATACGCGGCTGCTCAAGCGCGCGGCGAGCTACCCGGAAGTCGAGCGCATCCTGGTCAATCCGGGCATCAAGAAGAAACTTTGCGATACGGTCACCGGGGACCGCTCGTGGCTGCGCAAGATCCGCCCTTTCTGGGGCCATGACTATCATTTCCACATGCGCATCGGCTGCCAGCCTGGCTCGCCCGGCTGCAAGGCGCAGGAGGCGACGCCCGACGACGACGGCTGCGGCAAGCCGCTGGCCTGGTGGTTCACCGAGGAGCCCTGGCGCCCGAACAAGAACCCGGATGCGCCGAAGGCCCGCGACCTGATGACCATGGCCAATTTGCCGAAAGAGTGCCAGGCGGTGCTTGCCGCTCCGGATGCACCGTCGCTGGCGGCCGTCACCTATCAGGGCGGCGGCGCGGCAGCGGTCGCGGCGGCCAAGCCGGAACCGACCGTACCAGCCGAGACGATCTCCAGCGACAACTCCGCGATGCCTGCGGCGGCAAGCGCCTTCGCACCGACACCGAAGATCGGCATTCCGTTGCCAAGGCCAAGGCCGGGGAACTGACGCCGGGGCATTTCGCCCTGACGGGCCAATTGTCGAACCAGGCGCTGCCCCTCGTCGCCCTGCCGGGCACTTCTCCCCGTATAGTGACGGGGAGAAGGGGCTGGCCGCAACCTCGGCGCTCTTCCTGCGACGTTGGTGATTGGCGAAATCGGTGGCGACAGGGCCCCCTCTCCCCGTCACTATACGGGGAGAGGATGCCGGCAGGCAGGTGAGGGGCAGTGCCAACGCCGGAAAAATGGGACGAGTACGGAATTCGAACCTGAAACGATTGCTCCGGAACTGGCGCCAACCGGCTTTCCCTTTGCCGGCCCATGCGCTAGTTCAACCCAACAGACGGCCGGAACGGGGCGAACAAAGAGCATGGTTGGCGAAGACGATACAGCGTTGCGGTTTCCGGTCCTGATCGGCGACATCGGCGGCACCAATGCGCGCTTCTCGATCGTGCTGGACGCCAATTCGGAAGCGACCGAGCCGCAGATCGTCCAGACGGCCAATTTCAAGACCATCGACGAGGCGATCCAGGCGGCGGTGCTAGACCGCTCGTCGATCCAGCCGAATTCGGCGGTGCTGGCGGTGGCCGGCCCGGTCGACGGCGACGAGATCCGGCTCACCAACTGTCCCTGGGTGGTCAAGCCGCACCAGATGTTTGCCAATCTGGGCTTGAGCGAGATCTTGGTGCTCAACGATTTCGAGGCACAGGCGCTGGCCGTGGTGGCGCTCGGCGAAGAGCATATGGAGAAGATCGGCGGCGGCACGCCCGAGCCCAGTGCCGGCCGGGTCGTGCTCGGCCCCGGAACCGGGCTCGGCGTCGCCGGGCTGATCTACGCGCTTCGCCACTGGATACCGGTGCCGGGCGAGGGCGGGCATATGGACATCGGCCCGCGCACGCCGCGCGACTTCGAGGTGTTCCCGCATATCGAAAAGCTCGAGGGCCGCATCTCCGGCGAGCAGATCCTGTGCGGTCGAGGACTGGTCAATCTCTATCGGGCGGTGGCCAAGGCCGACGCAAAGCCGGCGCCCTTCACCACGCCGGCGGAAGTCACCGCGGCAGCGCTCGCCAAATCCGATCCGGTGGCGGAAGAGGCGCTGTCGCTGTTCGTCACCTGCCTCGGCCGCACCGCGGGTGATCTGGCGCTGGTGTTCATGAGCCGCGGCGGCGTTTTTCTCACCGGCGGCATCGCGCAAAAAATCGTGCCGGCGCTGAAAGCCGGCAATTTCCGCGCCGCTTTCGAGGACAAGGCGCCGCACAGCGCGCTGATGCGCGCGATGCCGGTCTATGTCATCACCCATCCGCTGGCGGCGCTGCTTGGTCTCGCCGCCTATGCCAGGACGCCATCGCTGTTCGGCGTCCAGACGGCGGGGCGGCACTGGCGGACGTGAGGCTGGCGCGGTCAGGCCCAGATGTCTGAAAGGCCTGTGCCAAGCACCCCCCTCTGTCCTGCCGGACATCTCCCCCTCAAGGGGGGAGATCGGACGTCACTGCGGCTTTCGCCAATCGCCAACATTGCAGGATCGAGCGAAGCGCTAAAGCTGCCAATCTCCCCCCTTGAGGGGGAGATGGCCGGCAGGCCAGAGGGGGGTGCCTGGCGCCGGCCTCCAAAATAAAATCATCCTTCGCCGCCTCCGCGACGCCGCGACGAAGTTTCGCCATAGGCAAGCCGTGGCCGGGGCGCTAAGAGGGGGGCCGAAAAAGCCGCCCCGTCCTGTCAGAATCATGAAGCGCTCCCGATTTGACACTTGAAACCCCAAGCAAGCAAAAGGCCCGGCCCGGCGAGGTCAATGCGGTGCTGCGCCGTATTCTCGCCGAGAACGGTCGTGACCATCGCTGGTCCTATGTCGTCGTCATCGCCTGCTCGCTGCTGGTCTCGGGCACGACGGCGTTCTCGGCCTGGGTCATGGCGCCGATGGTCAACCAGATATTCTACGAGCGGCGTGGCGACGCGATCGTGTGGATTTGCGCAGGCTTCATGGGAGCTTTCGTGCTGCGCGGCTTCGCCGGCTATGGTCAGGCCGTGGCGCTGGCCAAGATCGGCAACAATCTGGTGGCGCGCTACCAGAAGCGCATCTTCGACCACCTGATGAAGCTCGGCGTCGGCTTCTTCAACGACACGCGTTCGGGCCGACTGGCGGCGCAGGTCAACGAGAATGTCGGCGGCATTCGCGACCTGCTGTCCCTGACCCTGACGTCGATCACCCGCGACGCCGTCACGCTGGTCGGCCTCGTCGGACTCATGATCTACCAGGACCCGGTATTGTCGCTGAGCTCGCTGCTGATCGGACCGCCGCTGATCTGGGCCGTGGTCTACATCACCCGTCGCGTGCGGCAAATCAACCGGGAATCCGTGCTGATCAATTCCCGGCTGATCGGCGCCATCCAGGAGGCCACGCAAGGCATCGCCATCGTCAAGGCCTTCACCATGGAGGGAGAGCTGGCGCGGCGCATCGACCACATGGCGGACACGGCGGAGCAACGCAGCAACAAGATCGCCCGCGTCTCGGAGCGGCTGTCGCCCATCTCCGACATGCTGGCCGGTCTCGCCGTCACCGCGGTCATTGCCTATTCCGGCTATCGCGCTCTGGTTCTCGGGCAGCCGCCGGGCGCGGTCTTCTCCTTCATCACCGCGCTGATCCTCGCCTACGACCCGGCGAGGCGACTGGCGCGCATGCAGGTCGGCATGGAGCGGGCCCTGGTCAACGCCCGCATGATCTACGAGCTGCTCGACCTCGAACCGCAACAGGAGGACGCGCCCGACGCCGTCGAGGCGAAAATCACCAGCGGCGAGGTACGCTTCGACAACGTCTCGTTCGGCTATTCCGCCGACATGCCGGTGCTCAGGAACCTGAGCTTCACCGCCGGCGCCGGCAAGGTCACGGCGATCGTCGGCGCGTCGGGCGCCGGCAAGTCGACGCTGGTGGCGCTCCTGCAGCGCTTCTACGACGTCGACCAAGGCAGCATCGTGGTCGACGGCCAGGACATCGCCAAGGTGACCAAGCAGTCGCTGCGCGGCTCGATCGCCTATGTCTCGCAGGCGCCCTATCTCTTCGAAGGCACGATCCGCGACAACATCCGCTACGGCCGGCTCTCCGCCAACGACGCAGAGATCGAGCTGGCGGCGCAACAGGCGGCCGCCGACGAGTTCATCCGCCAGCAGCCTCAGGGCTACGACACGCCGGTCGGCGAGAACGGCGTGACGCTGTCGGGCGGCCAGCGCCAGCGCGTCTCGATCGCCCGCGCCATAGTGCGCCAGGCGCCGATCCTGCTGCTCGACGAGGCGACGTCGGCGCTCGACAACGAGGCCGAGGCTCGCGTGCAGGAGGCGCTGACCCATGTCATGGAAGGGCGCACCACCATCGTCATCGCGCACCGGCTGTCGACGGTGGTCAATGCCGACCATATCATCGTGCTGGAGGAAGGCCGGCTGGTCGAGGAAGGCACGCATGCCTCGCTGATGGCCGACCCGCACAGCGTCTACGCCCGCTTCCACCGGGTCCAGGGCAACAAGGGGCTGGGGCTTGTCGATGACGCCAAGGCAAGCCAGACTTCGGGCCAAACTCCGTTGCCGCGCAGCCGCGCGAAGAAGGTCGTCGGGAGAAACGCATGAGCGAAGCAGGCGATATGGGCCTGGTGGTGGTGGGCGCCGCCGGCCGGATGGGCCAGACGCTGATCCGCGCCATCCACTCCATGCCCGGCGCGCGCGTCGCCGGAGCAGTCGAACGGCCGGGCTCGCCCTATCTCGGCAAGGATGCCGGCGAGCTCGCCGGCATCGGCATCATCAACGTGCCGATCGCCGACGATCCGCTGCCGGCCTTCGCCAAGGCCGACGGCGTTCTGGACTTCACGGCGCCTGGCGCAAGCGTCGAATTCGCCGGCTATGCCGCGCAGGCGCGCATCGTCCATGTCATCGGCACGACCGGCTGCTCGGCCGACGACGACGCGAAGATCGCGGCTGCCGCGCGCCACGCGACGATCGTCAAATCCGGCAATATGAGCCTCGGCGTCAATCTTCTGGCAGTGCTGGTGGAGCAGGCGGCGCGAGCGCTCGAGCCGCAAGATTTCGACATCGAGATCCTGGAGATGCACCACAAGCACAAGGTCGACGCGCCGTCCGGCACGGCGCTGCTGCTCGGCGAGGCGGCGGCGAAGGGCAGGGGGATCGCGCTCGAGGACAATAGCGTGCGGGCGCGCGACGGCCATACCGGCGTGCGCAAGGCCGGCACGATCGGCTTCGCCACCTTGCGCGGCGGTTCGGTGGTCGGCGAGCACAGCGTGATCATTGCCGGCACCGGCGAGCGCATCACGCTCTCCCACCAGGCCGAGGACCGGGCGATCTTCGCCCGCGGCGCCGTAAAAGCGGCGCTTTGGGCCCGCGCGAAGAAGCCCGGGCTCTATTCCATGCGGGACGTGCTCGGCCTGAGCTGAGGCATCCTGTCGTATTTCGTTCTCGCGCAATTCCGGATGGCTGCACAGTTTTCCCGGAATTGCTCAAACCCTAGAGGAGCAAACATGTCGGGAACTCTCGTGCTCGTGCGCCACGGCCAGAGCGAATGGAACCTGAAGAACCTGTTCACCGGCTGGCGCGACGTGGGTCTGACCGAGCAGGGCAATGCGGAAGCGCTCGCCGCGGGCGAGAAGCTGAAGGCGCGCGGCCTGAAGTTCGACATCGCCTACACCTCGGCGCTGAAGCGGGCGCAGAAGACCTGCCAGATCATCCTCGACGTGGTCGGCCAGGGCGATCTGAAGACCATCCGCGACCAGGCGCTCAACGAACGCGACTATGGCGACCTTTCCGGCCTCAACAAGGACGACGCGCGCAAGAAATGGGGCGAGGAGCAGGTGCATATCTGGCGCCGCTCCTATGACGTCGCGCCGCCCGGAGGCGAAAGCCTGAAGGACACCGGCGCGCGCGTATGGCCCTATTACCTGCACGACGTGCAGCCGCATGTGCTGCGCGGCGAAACGGTGCTGGTCGCAGCCCACGGCAATTCGCTGCGCGCGCTGATCATGGCGCTGGACGGCAAGAGCGGCGAGGAAATCGTCAAGCTCGAGCTCGGCACCGGCGTGCCGGTGATCTACAAGCTCAACGCCGATTCGACAGTGGCGAAGAAGGAAGTGCTGGAGGGGTGAGGCTCTGGCCTCCTTGTGGCGGTCAGAGGGCAGGCGGGCGATCTCCGAGGGCATTCCCAGCACGTTTGTTTCCGTCCCGCCCTCACCTTTTCGGCGTTGACGCTGCCCCTCACCTGCCTGCCGGCATCCTCTCCCCGTATAGTGACGGGGAGAGGGGCGCTCTCTTCGCCGGTTTCGCCAATCTTCAGCGTTGCAAGACGAGAGCCAGCGTTGCGGCCAGCCCCTTCTCCCCGTCACTATACGGGGAGAAGGTGCCGGCAGGCGGATGAGGGGCGGCGCCGACGCCCCGAAACTAAGCCGGCAGGCTGCGGACGTTTCTTAATCGAGCATGATCTTTTCCGAAACTGGGTTCCCACTTTGGGGATCATGCTCTGAAAAAAGCGCGTTGACACGTATCGCTTGCCCGCTTACATGAGCGCCCACCAGCCCAGATGGCGGAATTGGTAGACGCGCACGGTTCAGGTCCGTGTTCCGCAAGGAGTGGAGGTTCGAGTCCTCTTCTGGGCACCATCCTTCGCTCTTCGAGCTTCGGATGGCAGGCCATCCCGGAGTTCCAAGAGCGATGGGGGTCGCCGGCGCCGTCGGCAGCCAACAACCTCCTCTTCCGGCCGAACAAACCGCTTCAAACCCGGCGGCCATAACGCTACGGTCCGCCTCATGGCCCTCTCCGTCAGTCCGACCATTGCCGCCCGCCGCGACCAGATGTTCCCCGTGCTCGCCGACGCGGATATCGAGCGCATGCGTCGTTTCGGCGAAGCGCGCAGCTATGCCGCCGGCGAGCATATCGTCACCGCCGGCACGGTCTCGCCCGGGCTGATCCTCATCCTGTCGGGCAAGGTCGACATTACGCAGGCCGGCGGGCTCGGCCCGCGCGAGGCGATCATCACGTACGGCGCCGGCAACTTCATCGGCGAGCTGGCGCAGCTTTCGAGCCGACCGTCGCTGGTCAGTGCGGAGGCGGCCGGGCCGGTCGAGGCGATCGTCATCCCCTCGCAGCGGCTGCGCGACCTGATGGTGCAGGAGGCGAATCTCGGCGAGCGCGTCATGCGGGCGCTGATCCTGCGCCGCGTCGGCCTGCTCGAGAGCGGTATCAGCGGGCCGATCGTCATCGGCCCTCCGGGCAATGGCGACGTGCTGCGGCTTGAGGGATTTCTGCGCCGCAGCGGCCTGCCGCACCGCGCTCTCGATTCCGACACCGACCCCTGCGCCAAGACGTTGATCGAGCGTTTTCATGTCGATCCGCACCATCTGCCGATCGTGCTCTGCCCGAACGGCAAGCTGCTGCACAATCCGGGCGAGGGCGACCTTGCCCGCTGTGTCGGCCTGCTGCGGCCGGTCGACGCCGACAAGGTCTACGACGTGGCCATCGTCGGCGCGGGGCCGGCGGGGTTGGCGGCCGCAGTCTATGCCGCCTCCGAAGGGCTGTCGACGATCGTGTTCGACTGCCGCGCCTTCGGCGGCCAGGCAGGTGCTTCCTCACGAATAGAGAACTATCTCGGCTTCCCGACCGGCATCACGGGGATGGCGCTGATGGCGCGCGCCTACAACCAGGCGCAAAAATTCGGCGTCGAGATGGTGATCCCCGATGAAGCCAAATTGCTCGGCGCCGCCGACGACATGACCGGCTACCGGCTCGATGTCGGCGACGGCGAGGCCGTGCGCGCCCGCACTGTGGTGATCGCCAGCGGCGCACGCTACCGCCGCCTCGACATCGCCAACCTGGCGCAGTTCGAGGGGACGTCCGTGCATTATTGGGCCTCGCCGATCGAGGCACGGCTTTGCCGGGACCAGGAGGTGGCGCTGGTCGGCGCCGGCAATTCGGCCGGCCAGGCGGCGGTCTATCTGGCGAGCCAGGTGCGCAAGGTGACGCTGCTGGCGCGTCGCGACAGCCTCGACGCCACCATGTCGCGCTATCTGGTCGAGCGCATCGAGGCGCAGCCGAACATCGAAGTGCTGCCCGAGACCGAGATCGAGGCGCTGGACGGCCACGAAGGCAATCTGGAGGAAGTGCGGTGGCGCAGCCGGGCGACCGGCGTGGCGACGACGCGCCCCATCCGCCATGTCTTCCTGTTCATCGGCGCCGACCCGAATACCGACTGGCTGACGCGTTGCGACGTGGCGCTGGACGCCAAGGGTTTTGTCCGCACCGGAGCGGACGTGGCGCCGGGACACGGCCCGATGGAGACCAGCCGCAGCGGCGTGTTCGCCATCGGCGACGTGCGCTGCGGCTCGACCAAGCGCGTCGCCGCCGCCGTCGGCGAAGGCGCCCAGGTGGTTGCGGCGCTGCATGCTTATCTGGCGCAAAATGGCGGCCGCGCCAGTCATCCCGAATTGACGAGGAGATAGTGATGGACGAATGCAGGCATACGGACGACATCCAGGACGTGACGCCGAGCGCGCTCGGCTGCGAGGAATGCCTGAAGAGCGGCTCCTGGTGGGTGCATCTGAGGCTCTGCCGCACCTGCGGCCATGTCGGCTGCTGCGACGACTCGCCCAACCGCCACGCCACCAAGCATTTTCATGCCACCCAGCATCCCATCATCGAAGGCTACGATCCGCCGGAAGGCTGGGGCTGGTGTTATGTCGACGAGGTGTTCATCGACCTCGGCGAGCGAACGACGGCGCAGAACGGCCCGATCCCGCGCTTTGTCTAGATTGCGCGGAACACCGGCGGGTGTCGGTCGTCAGGCCGCCTATTTCACCGAACTTGTCACGGTCCGGTCGATGGCGGCGGGATCGTGGTCATTGCCGGCGAGTGCGCCGATGATCAGCAGGCTGACGATGATCGGGACAAACAGAATGGCGACACGCGCCTGCACGTAGAAAATGGCGCGCCATTCATTGCGCTTTTCGGGGCTGTCGTTCATCGCGCTCACTCTGTCCTGCCTCCCAGAGCGGGACATAGTAGCGAAGCGTTAAGCATCTCCTTCCGATTCCGTTAACGGAGGGCGATCTCATGTAACCGCGTAGGCAGAGCCGGCCCCTCTCGTCCGCTTCGCGGCCACCTCTCCCCATTTTGTCTAGGGCATGCACACATCTTCTATGACTGGCGTGACTGATCGGGCCGAGGCTTGATTGCCACGTGGTTCCCCCAATCCGTCGCTGCTTCGCAGCGCCACCTTTCCCCCCTCCGGAGGGAAAGGAAGGGAGCCTTGCTGGACGAGCGTTGAGGCCAAAAAGCTTGGCGCCTTTCCTCTACCCCGTCGATCGGGGGAGAGGTGGCTCGGCGAAGCCGAGACGGAGTGGGGGTCGACCAGCGCTATATTTGACAATGTATGACGGTCCCCTGAAAAGTTCGCCGCGCTGATTACAGTGCCGGCAGCGCAAACAATCTGCCACCGGCCGGCACGACGTCGTCGATGCCGGCGAGCCGCAGGCAGTGCCAGGCCATGGCGTGGTTCGAGGAAGTGACGGGGATGCTGATCTTCCGTTCGAGCCCCGCCACCGCCTCGGCGACGCGCAGGCTGGTGCAGGAGATGAAGATCGCGTCCACGCCCGGCGTCGCCGCCATGCGCTCGGCCGCCGCCTCGATCGAGGCGAGCGAGATACGAGCCGCCTCGCGATCGTCGCGCCGGTCGAAGGTGGCGACGGCGGCGATGTCGAGGCCGCGGCCGGTGAAATAACGGACTAGGCCCTGGTTGATCTCGGGGGCGTAGGGCGTGAGCAGCCCGATGCCCCTGGCGCCGAGCGCCTTGAAGGCGGCGAGCGCGCCGGTGACCGGCGTGGTGCAGGCGACTCCCGGCCGCGCCTTCCTGATCTCGGCGAACACGGCCTCCTCGCCGAGCGTCATGGTGGCCGAGGTGCAGCCGAAGCCGACGACGTCGAGCGGAATGCTGGGCAGGATGAGGTCGACGGTCGGCGCGATGCGCGGGCCGATGGCGCGCAGCGTGTCGGGCGTGATGTCGTTGTCGTTGAAGAGGCGGGCCTCGTAGAAGGCGACGCCCGGAATGCGCACCAGCGCGCGGAACTCGTGCTCCAACGTCTGGTCGGTGGCGAGGATCGCGAGGCCGATCGCCGCGCGCGAGGCAAGGCCGCCGTCGAGCTCCGACGGCAAGATGCCGAGGTCGACCGGCTTGGGATCGACCGGTGCCGAAGAATGAAGGCGGGCTGCGCTGACAGACATGGCATTCCCTTTCTCGTCGATCTCGGTTCGGTTCCCGTTTGGAATCCGAGCGTTCAGTTCAAAAGTCCATCCATCGAAATGGCCGGCTTGCGGCCGGCGATCAGATCGGCGGTGATGCGGGCCGAGCCATGCGACATGGTCCAGCCGACATGGCCGTGCCCGGTGTTGAGATAGAGGTTGCCGAGGCGCCGCCGTCCGAACTCGGGCAGATTGTTCGGCGTCATCGGCCTCAGGCCCGCCCACATCTCGGCGCGCTCATAGTCGGCGCCCTCGGGATAAAGCTCCTGCGTCACGCCCTTCATGAAGGCGAAATCGGCCGGTTTGTGGCTGGTGTCGTAGCCGGCGAATTCGGCCGTTGCGGTGACGCGTATGCGGTCGCCGAAGCGCGAGATGGCGACCAGATTGTGCTCGTCGACCGAGGCGATGGTCGGCGGATGCGGCCGGTTGCCGACGGGAATGGTCAGCGAATAGCCCTTGATCGGGTAGATCGGCAGGCTGATGCCGATCGTCTTCGCGATCAGCGGGCTGTAGGAGCCGAGCGCCAGGACATAGGCGTCGCCCTTGAAGTTGCCCTTGTCGGTGAGCACCCGGGTGACGCCGTCGCCCGAAGTCTCGATGCCGGTGATCGTCGTTCCCGTATGGATCACGCCGCCGCGCTCCACGACCTTGGCGGCAAGCGCCCGGGTGAATTTTGCAGGATCGCCGGTCTCGTCGGTCGGGCAATGGATGCCGCCGGCGATTTTTTCCTTCGCCGAGCCAAGCGACGGGTCGAGCGCGACGACGCCGGCGCGGTCGAGTACCCTGATCTCCTGCCCGTCGGATTCCAGCAGCTTCATGTGCTCGACGCCCTTGTCGAGCGCCTGCTGGCTGCGGTGAAAATAGAGGATGCCGCGATCGTTGCGGTCATAGTCTATCTGCTCGTCGGCGATGACCTCGTGCAGGACCGATTGCGAATAGGCGGCAAGGCGATGCTTGAGCAGCGTGTTGCGCCTGGCCTTCTCGGCCGTGCATTCCATCAGGAACAGCCATGACCAGCTGTAGAGCCTGGGATCGGCCGAGAGCTTGAAGCGCAGCGCCTGATCCTTCAGCACCAGCGATTTCAAAAGGATCATCGGCGCCTTGGGCGACGACCAGACGAAGGAATGGCCGGGAGCGATCATGCCGGCATTGCCCCAGCTGGTCTCGGCGGCGACTTCGGCGCGGCGCTCGAGGATGACGACCTCGTGCCCGTCCTTCTGCAACTGATAGGCGGTGGTGACGCCGACAACGCCGCCACCCAACACGATCACGCGCATCACGCCTCCGGAGATCGCAAGCTGGCTCACTGTAAGGTGTAAGCTGCAGTCTGCAATGGCACACATACGGAGTGTCGGCGGGACAGCCGTGGGGTAAGGGCTTCTGGCGACGAAGTTGGAGATTGGCTGATGGCCCTCGTGACGTCGTCATACTCGGGCTTGACCTGAGTATCCATGCCGTGACCTCTGCCGTAGGGTGCAACGGAGCAGAATTCTGAGGTGCAGCAACGCCTTAGCGTCGCGGCATGGATTCTAGGGTCTGCGCGCGTCGCTTCGCTCCTTGCTCCGCCCTAGAATGACGAAGGACAGTCGCCAGGACAGAGAGGGCGCGAAGGATCGCGACGAAGGCTGTTTATCCCCCCAACGCTTGCTCCAAATCCGCAATCAAATCATCGCCGTCCTCGATCCCACAGGACAACCGCACCAGCGAATCGGAAATGCCGATCGCGCCGCGCTTTTCCGCCGGAATCGAGCCGTGCGTCATCAGCGCCGGATGCTCGATCAGGCTTTCGACGCCGCCGAGGCTTTCGGCCAGCGTGAAGAGCTGCGTGCGTTCGAGGAGGCGTTTGGTGCCGGCGAGATCGCGGTCGAGATCGACCGAGATCATGCCGCCGAAGGCGTGCATCTGGCACTTCGCGATCTCGTGCTGCGGGTGGCTGGCAAGCCCGGGATAGATGACGCGGCGCACGTCCTTCCGGCCTTCCAGCCATTGCGCGATCTTCAGGCCGTTCGCAGAGTGGCGCTCCATCCTCAGCGCCAGCGTCTTGATGCCCCGCAGCGCCAGGAAACTGTCGAACGGGCCGGAAATGGCGCCGATGGCGTTCTGCAGGAATTTCAGCCGATCGGCGAGATCCTTGTCGTCGCCGACGACCGCCACGCCGCCGACCATGTCGGAATGGCCGTTCAGGTATTTCGTCGTCGAATGGACGACGATGTCGATGCCGAGCTCCAGCGGCCGCTGGATGTAGGGGCTGGCGAAGGTGTTGTCGGCGACGGTAAGCAGTCCCTTGCGCTTGGCAAGCGCCGCGAGTCCTTCGAGGTCGACGATGCGCAGCAGCGGGTTGGTCGGCGTCTCGACCCAGAGCAGCTTTGTCTCGGGCCGGATCGCGGCTTCGACCGTCGCCAGATCGGTGAAGTCGGCGAAACTCACTTGGAGGCCGGCCGAGCGCTTGCGCACCCGCTCCATCAGCCGGAACGAGCCGCCATAGATATCGTCGGTGGCCACGATATGGGCGCCGGCATCGAGCAGCTCCAGCACCGTTCCGATCGCCGCCAGACCGGAGGCGAAGGCGAAGGCCTTCGTGCCGCTTTCGAGATCGGCCACCGCGCGCTCGAAGGCGAAGCGCGTCGGGTTCTGGCTGCGGGCGTACTCAAAGCCCTTGTGCACGCCGGGCGACTGCTGGCCGTAGGTGGAGGTGGCGTAGATCGGCACCATCACCGCGCCGGTGGTCGGGTCGTGGCTCTGGCCGCCATGAATGGTGCGGGTGGAAAAGGCCAGGCGGTTCCTGCCAGATGTCGTCATTTTGCGCGGCGCCTCAGATGGTTGATCAGGTCGATACGGGTTATCAGGCCGATGAACTCCTCGCCATCGAAGACGATGGCGACCTCGTTGCGGTCGAAGACGGGTAAGAGCGCGTCGAGCGTCTGGCTGGCCTGCAGCGTGTGCAGGCTGGAGGTCATGGCAGTGCGCACCGGCGCGTTGAAACGGTCCCAGCGGCCGTCATAGGGACCGTCGACCTTGGCCAGGATGTCGCTCTCGTCGACGATGCCGACCAGCTTGCCGTCGTCGAGCACCGGCAATTGCGAGACATCGGAGCGGCGCATGCGGCCATAGGCGTTGAGCAGGGTTTCCTCGGGGCCGACTGTGACGATGTCACCCGTGCGCGGCGAGCGCATGACAAGGTCGCGCAGGTCGCCATGCTGCTCTTGGTCGGCCAAGCCCTGCTCGGCCAGCCAGATGTCGTCGAACACCTTCGACAGGTATTTGTTGCCGCTGTCGCAGACCAGCGTGACGACGCGTTTCGGCGTCGTCTGCTCGCGGCAATAGCGAAGCGCGGCCGACAGAAGCGTGCCGGAGGACGAGCCGGCCAGGATGCCCTCGCGGGACAGGAGATCGCGCACCGCCAGCATGCTCTGCTTGTCGGTGATGGAATAGGCCTTCTTGACCAGCGAGAGGTCGGCATTGGGCGGCACGAAATCCTCGCCTATGCCTTCGACGGTCCAGCTGCCGGCCTCTTCCATCTTGCCGGTCTTGATCAGCGGCGCCAGCACCGAGCCGACCGGATCGGCCAGCACCATCTCGGTTTTCGGCGAATGTTTTGCGAAATAGCGGCCGAGACCGGTGAGCGTGCCGCCGGAGCCGACGCCGACCACCACCGCGTCGACGTCGCCGTCGAGCTGGGTAAAAATTTCCGGGCCGGTGGTGGTCTCGTGCGCCAGCGGGTTTGCCGGGTTGGCGAACTGGTTGGCATAGAAGGCGCCGGGCAGCTCGGTGGCGATCTTCTCGGCCATGTCCTGGTAATATTCGGGATGGCCCTTGCCGACGTCGGAACGGGTCATGCGCACTTCGGCGCCTAAAGCGCGCAGATGCTGGATCTTCTCGCGCGACATCTTGTCGGGCACGACGAGGATTATGCGGTAGCCTTTGGGGATGCCGACCTGGGCGAGGCCGAGGCCGGTGTTGCCGGCTGTCGCCTCGACGATGGTGCCGCCGGGCTTCAGCCGGCCCGCCTTCTCGGCCGCCGCGATCATCGACAACGCGATGCGGTCCTTGATCGAGCCGCCGGGATTCTGGCTTTCCAGCTTGATGAACAGCCGGCACTTGCCGGTGTCGAATTTGGTGAGCTCGACAACCGGCGTCTGGCCGATCAGGTCGAGCACCGAGGCGTAGGGCGGACGCAGCCGCGCCAAATTGCCTTCCGCGCCGTCCGGCGCCGCTTTCCTGTGCACGCTCATCTCGGACCCTCCATGGAAGCAAGTTCGACGCGGGTTACAATCTCGCGCATGATGCCGGCCGGACTCCATTCCGGCTTCACGCATCACACAGGAGCGTCTTTTCCAGCCCTTTTGGCTTGGAAAGAAGATAGATCGTGCCAATCCGGCGGCGAGTGGGGGAATGGAATTTCGCGAGGTGCGTAATCTCCCCCCTCGCGGGGGAGATGTCGCCGAAGGCGACAGAGGGGGTCACCGCGCGTGAAGCGCTAACCTCCCTCTGCAGCAGGTAGGTCGAGCCCGGTCGAAACGACCCCTCTGCCTGCCGGCCATCTCCCCCTCAACGGGGGAGATTACGCTTCAATTGCCGCCTAGCCCCTCGATCCCAATCAGGAATCCGGATTACCGAGGCCGGCGAGATGGCGGCATCTTGCCGACCGATCACCACAGCGGCCAACCACCGCGATGCTTCAACGAACCATGTGGTTCGTTGCCGCTGCCTTTTCCACCATGCTAGCCGAATTCCGCGCGGGGCCAACGCAAGGAGCAGCCGATGAAGATTCTTGCTATGACAATTTCAAGCCCGGCGTCACGCTCGACGATCTGCGGCCCTATCTGCGCGACGAGGTCTCGAATGTCTGGCGGCTTTGGAAGGCAGGCATCGTGCGCGAGAATTATGCGCGCGCCGATGTCGGCGGCGTCATTATCGTCTTCGAGCTCGACAGCATCGAGGAAGCCAGGCGCTACACCGACGATTTCCCGCTGTCCAAGGCCGGGTTGCTGGAATGGCACTTCATCGCCTTCGACGCGCCGCTGCCGCTCGAATTCCTGTTCGACCCGACCGTCGACATCGCCAAGCCCTGGGATCGGACGGCGGCATGATCTGGTCAAGCGAAGGCATCGAGATCCCGACCAGCATGGCCGAATGGTGCGATCCGCGCCGCATGGCGCTGGTCGTCTACGACATGCAGGTCGGCATCTGCCGCCAGGTCGCAGGCGCGGCGACGATCATCGAACGCACCGGCACGGCACTGGAAGCGGCGCGCTCGGCCGGCATGCGGGTGGCGTTCACGCGCCATCTGTCGCTGCCGAAGAAATGGATGGGCGCCACGCAGTTGCGCACCGCCATGGCCTGGCAGCGGCAGGGCGATCCCGCTGCGGTAGAGCCATGGTTTCTGCGCGACGCCGAAGCGACGCGGATCGTACCCGAACTGGAGCCGCGCCCCGACGAGGCGGTGTTCGATAAGCTCACCATGTCGGCCTTCGATTCCACCGCCTTCGGCTTTGCCTTGCGTGACTGCGGCGTGCGCGCCGTGGCGCTCGCCGGCATCGCCATGGAGATCGGCATCGAGCCGACGGTGCGCCAAGCGACCGACAATGGCTTCGTGGCCGTTCTGATCGATGACGCCTGCGGCTTCGGCAACCGGGAAGCGCGCGACCGCTCGCTGGCCACGCTTCGTTTCCTCGGCGAAGCGGTTGTCACCGATGCCGCGGGCTTTTGCGGCGCGCTTGCCAGCACGGTCTGAGGAAGTGGGCTTGTTAATGCATGTCGCGCAAAAAGTGCGCAGCGGTTTTGCGATAACGGACATGCATAAAAACAAAGACTTAAAGCGCGTCGCCTGAATCCGCTTCGGCGCGACGCGCTTTAGGCGGCGGCTTCGACATCGGTGCGGAAGCGCACGCCCTCGGCGCGGCCATGCACGCTGCCCCAGTCGTAGAGCGCCTGCAGCGCAGCGGCAAGGTCGTGGCCGCGCTCGGTCAAAGTATAGCGCCCCTTGCCGTCGGGCGATGCCTCGAGCCTGACGAAACCGATCTCGACGAGATCGCCCAGGCGCTGGGTCAGCATCTTGTCGGAAAGCGACGGGATCGTCCGGCGCAATTCGGAATAGCGCAGCGGCCGCTCCTTGATCCGGGCCAGGATCACTGTCTTCCACTTGCCGCCGAGCGCATCGAGCGCGAACTCGACCGGGCAGCCATAGAGTCTACCGCGTTGGGTCATGTGCAGATGGTAGGCAAGGCGGGGCCGCGACGAAAGCGGAAATTGCCCGGCCATGTGGCCAGATTGCCTTGTCCGACTTCGCAGGCAACACTTTCAGAAAGGAGTGCGACAATGAGCGTGCGGGATCCAAATCCGGTCAATGGGCGAAAACCCAAACGCGTGGCGATCATCATCGCCAATCCGGCCGTCTCGACCACGACCGGGTGGCCGGTCGGCTTCTGGTGGAGCGAACTCACGCATCCCTGGTTCGCCTTCACCGAACGCGGCTATCAAGTCGAGATCTTCTCGCCCGACGGCGGCAAGTGCGAGGCCGATGCGCTGAGCGACCCGCGCGATCCATCGGGCTATTCGGAGACCGACCTCATCTCGCTCGGCTTCATTTCGAGCCCGAAACTTTCTGCCCTGGTCGACAACACGCGACCGGTGGCCGAGATCGATGTCGAGCGCTTCGACGCAATCGTCGTCGCCGGCGGCCAGGCGCCGATGTTCACCTACGAGCGCGCTACCGATTTGCAGTGGATATTCGTCGCCTTCCATGAAGCCGGCAAGGTGGCCGCCGCGCTCTGCCATGGCACCGCCATCCTTCGCTACGCGAGGCACACCGACGGAACGCTGCTCGCCGCCGGCAAGACCGTCACCGGCTTTGCCAATGCCGAGGAGGACTTTGCCGACAAAGCCACCTGGGAGATGGGCGCGCTCGAACGCGGCAAGCATCTGATGCCGTGGCGAATCGAGGACGAACTCAAGGCGATCGGCGCCAACTATGTCCAGGCCGGCTTGTGGCGCGGCTTTGCCGTGCGCGACGGCAATCTCATCACCGGCCAGCAGAATTTTTCCGGCGCCGAGACCGCGCGGGTCGTCTGCGAGGCGCTTGGCGGCTGAAGGTCAAACCGGAACCTGGAGTATTTGTTTTTACGCAATTCCGGACGGAAAACCGGTACGCTTTTCCTGGAATTGCTCAGCCCAGCAATTGCTTGCTGAGCTTGGCGCATTGGACGCGGATGTCGGGAATGGCGTCGATCTCGAAGAAGGTGCCGCGCGTCAGCGGGCCGACGGCGAGGAGCTTCGACGACACCGTGCCGTCGGCCGCGATCAGCTCGCATCTGGCGGTGACGTCGAGGCCGAGGCGCAGCGGATCGGGACGGGCCAGGCCGCGCTCGACCAGCGAACGCACGAGCCCGTTCGACGTCTTCGAGATGTCGCGGGCAATGCCCATGCAGTCATAGATGCGCGCGACCTCGAGCCTTTCCTGCGCCTGCGTGCCGCGCTGCTGGATCGTGACGGTGAAGCCGTCGTTCGGTTCGATGTCCGCGACGCGTCCGGCAACGAGGCGGATGCGACCCGAGCCGACCGCTTCGGTGACACGCTCGTAAACCTCCGGCGCCATGCGGTGGCGATGGATGTCCCACCAGGCTTTGGTGTGCTCGACGAAGCGGCGTTTGGCCGAGGGCGGCCAGTTCTGCCAGATCTTCTGGTTGAAGGGCCTCAAGCCGTCGACGACGTCGCGCCAGTCGCCGCCGGCCTTCTGGTTCTCGCGGATCAGGTTGCGGAACCAGCCGACGAAATAGGAGAGCTGGGTGCCGAGCGGGATGTCGGCGACATCGAGCTTGATCGGGTTGCCCTTGCGATGCGGCGAGGGCAGCAGACCGCGCCGCGACACGGCGACGATCTCGCCGCGATGGCCGCGCTGCTCCAGCGAAAGAAAGGCGTCGACCATGCTGAGGCCCGTGCCGAGCACCAGCACGGGAGCCTGCGGGTCGAGCGCCGTGTCGGCCTCCGATCCCATCCGGATGGCGCGGCCCTGGAAGGCACCCGGCTGCTCGTCATGGCCGGTGGCCAAGACGGCAAGGTGGCCGACGACGCTGGTGCCGTTGGCCAGGGCCACCTCGACGCCCGACGGGGTCGGCGAGACCGACAGGCTCTCCTCGCGGATCAGCCGCAAACGGCCGCGCTCGCGCTCGCGGTCTTCGAGATCGTCGAGCAGCTCCTTCAGATAGCGGGCATAGAGGCTGCGCGGCGCATAGAACGGCCCCTGGTCCGGCAGGGCGAGGCCGCGCTCCAGCACCCAGCGCGCGAAATTGTCCGGATCGTCGGCATAGGCGCTCATGCCCGAGGCCTTGACGTTGAGCACATGCGCGGAAAGCAGCGTCGAATAGGCCATGCCCTGGCCGAAATGCGGACGCTTCTCGATCAGCGTGACGCGCAGATCGGGGTTCGGCGATTTGAGCAGATGCGCAGCCAGCACGACGCCGCTGGCGCCGCCGCCGACAATGATGATGGAATTGCCGCGTCCAACCATGGCTGAAATTCAGGAGGCTCGAGGGGCCGCGATCGGGCCTAGACAGCCGGGGCCGACTGCCATGAGGCAGCCGATGCCGCGGCCGGCCGGCCGGCGCCACGAACGAATAGCGGTATGCGATTCAGTTGGTCGCGCATCGTTCTCTCTCCCTAATGTCGATAAGATTACTATACTAACCCGTTCGCACACGAAAGCCGGTTTCAATTCCGCCGCTATCTGGGGCATGGATTTACCTGGAAAAGGTGACAGCGGGATTTTTGTTCGCAGCCTGACCAAGCGTATTGGTCGGCTTCGTCATCCTAGGGCGAAGCGACGCGAAGCGGAGCGCAGACCCTAGGATCCATTCCGTTACATTCATGATAGGTGCCACGATGCAGAACAAAGACCCGGCGCAACACCGGACAGTTCTGTACCGTAGCATCACCTCTATTTTACGGCATGGATTCTAGGGTCTGCGCGCGTCGCTTCGCTCCTTGCTCCGCCCTAGAATGACGACAGAAGGGACGGCTCGCCAATCTCCGAGAGGCTCCGGTCACCAAGCACCCGCGACCAACCTTTTGCGCCTCCGCCGCTGGTACCTAGCGACACTTTTCCAACAAAGCCCGTTTGGTTGGAAGGATTTAACTCTACAAACCCGATAGAATTAACAGACGATAGAAAGGCAATCCGGTTTTCTCCTTTGAATGGAGCCTTTCATGTCGACCATTTCCAGACGCATTCTTGTCCTGTCGTCGGCAGCGCTGGCAAGCGCCGCCCTGCTCGGCCCAGTCATGGCCGAGGATTTGAAAATCACCATCGGCTACCAGACGGTGGTCGAGCCCTCGAAGGTGCCGCAGGCAGATGGCGCCTATGAGAAGGCGACCAAGGCCGCGATCGACTGGCGCAAATTCGATTCCGGCGCCGACGTCATCGCGGCGATCGCTTCTGGTTCGGTCGACATAGGCTATGTCGGCTCGAGTCCGCTGGCTGCGGCCGCCAGCCGCGAGCTGCCGATTGAGACCATCTTCGTGGTCGGACTGATCGGGCCGTCGGAAGCGCTCGTCGCCCGCAACGGCGCCGGCATCGAGAAAGTCGCCGACCTCGCCGGCAAGAAGGTGGCGGTGCCGTTCGTTTCAACCACGCATTACAGCCTGCTCGCGGCGCTGAAGCACGAGGGCGTCGATGCCAAGGCGGTCGAGATCCTCAATCTCAGGCCGCCGGAAATCGCCGCCGCCTTCGCGCGCGGCGACATCGACGCGGCCTATGTCTGGGACCCGGCGCTCGGCCAGATCAAGACCTCCGGCAAGGTGGTGCTCGATTCCTCGCAAGTGGCGGCCTGGGGCGCGCCGACCTTCGACGCCTGGATCGTGCGCGCCGACTTCGCCGACAAGCATCCGGAAGCGGTGCGCGACTTCGTCAAGGTGACGGGCGAGGCTTATGCCCAATACCTGGCCAAGCCAGAGGCCTGGTCGGTCTCTTCGCCTGAGGCCGGCAAGATCGCCAAGATCACCGGCGCCAAGCTGGAAGAGGTGCCGGAACTGCTCAAGGGCTATGTCTTCCCGACGCTGGACGAGCAGGCCTCCGACAAGTTCCTCGGCGGCGGCACGGTCAAGGCGATCGCGGCGGCATCGGCCTTCCTCAAGGAGCAGGGCAAGATCGACGCGGTGCTGCCCGACTATTCGAAATACGTCACGACCAAATATGCCAGCGAGGCGCTCGCCTCGAACTGAGCTTTTCTCCAGGCAGTTCCGGAAGGAAGACCGCCCTTCCTGGAATTGCTCGACAAGCGCGGCCCTTCTTCCCTGGCCTTGCGCTTGCCTGTCCCGGAGCCGCTCACGAGGCGCGGCTTCGGGGCAGGCCCCTGACCCAGCGCTTGATCCAGCGGAGGTTTGAGCCCAATGCCGCATCTGACGCTCGACAAGGTCACCGTCCACTATGACGGCCAACCGGCGCCGGCGGTCGAACGCGTTTCGCTCGACATAGGCAAGGGCGACTTCGTCGTGCTGGTCGGCCGCTCGGGTTGCGGCAAGACCTCACTGCTCAACGTCGCTGCCGGCTTGGTGAAGCCGGCGCGCGGCCGGGCCATGATCGCCGGCCAGCCGATCACCGCGCCCGGACCCGACCGCGCCGTGGTGTTCCAGAATGACGCGCTGTTTCCCTGGCTGACCGCGCGGGAAAACGTCGCCTTCGCGCTTCGATTGCGCGGCGTGAGCGCCGACAGCCGGGCACGGCGCGCCGACGAATTGCTGTCGCTGGTCAAACTCGACGGCGCCGGCGACAGGCGCATCTGGGAACTCTCCGGCGGCATGCGCCAGCGCGTCGGCCTGGCGCGCGCGCTGGCCGCCGAACCCGAATTCCTGCTGCTCGACGAGCCGCTCGGGGCGCTCGACGCGCTGACGCGCGAACGCATGCAGACGACGCTGCTCGACCTCTGGTCGGCTGCCCAGGTCGGCGTGCTGATGGTCACGCACGGCATCGAGGAGGCGCTGGTGCTTGCCACCAGGGTCGTCGTGCTGGCGCCGGGACCCGGCCATGTGGTGCGCAGCTTCGAAACCCATTTCGGCCGGCGCTATGCCGCCGGCGAGCCGATTCGCGCGATCAAGGCGGATCCGGCCTTTGCCGCGGCCCGCTCGGAGCTGACCGACGCGATCTTCGAGGGAGAGGCGGCATGAGCGTCGGCACCTACAGCGAACGACGGGAAGCCAAAGCCGGCGAGCGCGATGGATTCTCGGTGCCATGGTCGCGGCCGCGACGCGACCGGACGGGCATTTCGGCACGGCTGGTCAGCGCCATAACCATCCTCGTCCTGTTGGCCGCTTGGACGGTGTCGGCCCGGCTGCAACTGGTCTCGCCGGTCTTCCTGCCATCGCCCGCCGCCGTCTGGGCAAAGTTCGTCGTCGTCGCCCGCGACGGTTTCGTCGACGCGACGCTGATCCAGCACGTCGCCGCCAGCCTCTGGCGCGTGTTCGCCGCGCTGATCGCGGCGATCGTCGTCGGCATTCCGATGGGGCTCGCCATCGGCATCAGCAGGGTCGGACGCGGCGTGTTCGATCCGCTGCTCGAGTTCCTGCGGCCTATCCCGCCGCTCGCCTATCTGCCGCTGATCGTCATCTGGTTCGGCATCGGCGAACCGTCGAAGATCCTGGTGATCGCCATCGCCATGCTGGCGCCGGTGGCGCTGTCGACCGCCGCCGGCGTGCGCGGCGTGTCGCGCGAGCGCATCGACGCGGCGCGTTCGCTCGGCGCGACCCGGAGCCAGCTTGTCCGCCATGTCGTGCTGCCCAGCGCGCTGCCCTCGATCCTCACCGGCCTGCGCATCGCGCTCGGCGCCGGCTGGTCGACGCTGGTGGCGGCCGAGCTGGTGGCGGCGACGCGCGGGCTGGGCTTCATGATCCAGTCGGCCGCGCAGTTCCTGGTCACCGATGTCGTGGTGATGGGCATCCTGGTGATCGCGACGATCGCCTTCGCGCTGGAATTCGTCATCCGCAGGATCGAGCGCGCGCTGGTGTCCTGGGCGGGGCGGGAATGATCCGAGCCAAGGAGAATGACGATGGCCCATTCCACCGCAGTGCTTTTCGCGCATCTCGGCCGCTCGCTCGGGCACTGGCTTCTGCACCTTCCCGACGAGGACAAGCCGTCACGGGACGACGCGCCCCGATCGCCGGCGCCGGTCCGGCTCGACGCGGAGCGCGGCCGCCTGCCGCCACACGACGAGAGTTTCTACTGGGCCTGGCAATACTGGTCGCAGTGACCGGCCCTTTCCCTTCCCCAACCAGCAAAGAGGAGATCCCCATGAGCAACCTAGCCGCCGTCGACCAGGTCATTCCGCCAACCGACATCTTTCCGCTGACCGCCCGCGTGGGCGCGGAAATCAGGGGCATCCAGCTTGGCGGAAGCCTGTCGGGCGCCACCATCGCGGCGATCAACCAGCTGCTTTTGAAGCACAAGGTCGTCTTCTTCCGTGGCCAGGAGCATCTCGACGATTCCGAGCATGAGCTGTTCGCGCGGCGCCTGGGCGATCTCGTGCCGCATCCCACGCAAGGGCCGGTGTCGGGCACCGCCTCGATCCTCAATCTGGATTCGAGCCGCGGCGGCGGCCGCGCGGACCAATGGCACACGGACGTCACCTTCGTGGACGCCTATCCGAAATTCTCCGTGCTTCGCGGCGTCGTCATTCCCGCGGCCGGGGGCGATACCATCTGGTCCAACACGCACGCCGCCTATGAAAGCCTGCCGGCGCCGCTCAAGCTGCTGGCCGACAATCTCTGGGCCATCCACAGCAATGCCTACGACTATGCCGCCGTGCGGCCTCGCGCCACCGCCGAGGAAAGGAAGCATTTCGAGGAGGTCTTCACCTCGACCGTCTACGAAACCGAGCACCCCGTCGTGCGCGTGCATCCGGAAACCGGCGAGCGCTCGCTGTTGCTCGGCAATTTCGTCCAGCGCTTCGTCGGCCTGTCGAAGAGCGACTCCGCCAAGCTCTATGAATTGTTCCAGAGCTATGTGACGACGCCCGAAAACACCGTGCGCTGGCGCTGGCAGGCCGGTGACGTCGCGATCTGGGACAATCGGGCCACCCAGCATTACGCGGTGAACGACTATGGCGACCAGCACCGGATCGTGCGCCGCGCCACCGTCGACGGCGATGTGCCGGTGAGCGTCGACGGACGCCGCAGCGTCACTCACGTCAAGACGGCCAAGCCGGCGGCAAAGGCCGCGTGAAGGCAGGCGCGGCACCACCCCTTCTCCCCTTGTGGGAGAAGGTGGATCGGCGCGTAGCGCCGAGACGGATGAGGGTGCTCCAGCGGAGTGAGACGCCGGCTTTCCCTGGAACACCCCTCATCCGTCGCCTTCGGCGACACCTTCTCCCACAAGGGGAGAAGGGGGCCTTTTCCCTCAAACGCGCGGGCGGTTCGCCCAGCCGAGGCCGAGCAGGCCGACCAGCGCGGTGACGAGGCCGATGTAGAGCCATTGTCTCTGGCCGGTCATGAAGCTGCCCTGGACCAGCCCGAGCCCCTGCAGCGACCACAGCACACCGATCGCCAGCACGAGCAGCGCCAGCAAATTCCCGATCAATCGCATCAGCGAGATCCCCCTGGAAAGTCGATCCTCCACCGGAATGCGCGCGCAATAAAGGAGGGAAAGGAAGCCAGGCAATCGCTTCCGCTTCTACTTGCGGATTGACGGCCGATCCTACTCGAGACTTCCCGCAATCCGGCTCGGTCTTCACAAAGAATACGCCTGCGTGCTCCGGAAATTTCATGACAAACTGTTTCGCGGCGACTCCAAACGTGTGCCTTTGCCATGGAACCGCCAGATCAATGCCGCATTTCCCGCCTCATTCGGCACTTACGGCGGGTTGTCTGTAAACGGAGCCCACCCCTAAAAGATGAAGAAAACCAACCGCACCGCGCTTGTCGCGGTAACGATCGCGGCTGGCCTGATGGCAGGCGCGTCGAGTGCCTCCTCGGCCGCCGCGCAATGCGGACGCGCCTCCTGGTATGCTCTGCATTCGAGAACCGCGTCCGGCGAGCGCATGAATCCCGCCGAACTGACCGCTGCGCACCGCACCTTGCCGTTCGGCACCAGGCTCAGGGTCACCAACAAGAACAATGGCCGCAGCGTCGTGGTGCGCATCAACGATCGCGGTCCGTTCGTCAGAGGCCGCGTGCTCGACCTCTCGCGCGGCGCCGCCAATCAGCTCGGTTTTATCGGCTCGGGCCACACCGCGGTGTGCATGGCGCGCGTCTGATATGTCTGATATGTCCGGTAAGAGGGGCCGGACATATTTCCTACATATTTCGGCGGTGCACATTGAGCCGGCTGTGCCCTTCGAGCCGGTTTTCCAACGCTTTCGACGAAAGACCTATTCGTCACGCCACGTGACGTATTGCATCGCAACAGTATCTTGTTAACCTCGCTGCGAGACATTCGAGGCTCGGCGCTGCTCGTCGGCCCTTTGGTCGTCAGGTAGCAGCGAGGTTCCCGATGTTCTACCAGCTCTACGAAATGAACCATGCGGCGCTGCAGCCCGCCCGCCTCTACGCCGACGCGGTGCGGCTTTTCTATTCCAACCCGCTCAATCCTGTCTCGCACACGCCGCTCGGCCGTTCGGTCGCGGCAGCCGCCGAACTGTTCGAGCGCACCACGCGCCGCTACGGCAAGCCGCAATTCGGCCTGACCGAGACGGTGATCGACTGGAAGACCGTCGACGTCACTGAAAAGACCGTCTGGTCGAAGCCTTTCTGCAACCTCACCCGCTTCGAGCGTTCGCTTCCGGCGGGCCGCAAGCCGGACCCGAAGCTTCTGATCGTGGCGCCGATGTCCGGCCACTACGCGACGCTGCTGCGCGGGACGGTCGAGGCGATGCTGCCTCACGCCGACGTGCACATCACCGACTGGGTCGACGCCCGCATGGTGCCGCTGTCGCAGGGGAGCTTCGATCTCGACGACTATATCGACTATGTCGTCGACATGTTCCATGCGCTGGGTCCGGACACCCATGTGATGGCGGTCTGCCAGCCATCGGTGCCGGTGCTGGCGGCGGTGGCGCTGATGGAAAAACGCGGTGACCCCTTCGTGCCGGCGACCATGACGCTGATGGGCGGCCCGATAGACACCCGCCGCAACCCGACCGCGGTCAATCTGCTGGCCGAGGAAAAGGGCATCGGCTGGTTCCGCGACAACGTCATCATGCAGGCGCCCTGGCCGGTGCCGGGCTTCGGCCGCGAGGTCTATCCCGGCTTCCTGCAGCTCTCGGGCTTCATGAGCATGAATCTCGACCGCCATATCATCGCCCACAAGGACTTCTTCATGCACCTTGTGAAGAACGATGGCGACAACGCCGAGAAGCACCGCGACTTCTATGACGAATATCTGGCGGTGATGGACCTGACGGCGGAGTTCTACCTGCAGACCGTCGACACGGTGTTCGTGCGCCACGCCTTGCCGAAGGGCGAAATGACCCATCGCGGCGAGGCCGTCGATCCGAGCCTCATCCGCAACGTCGCCCTGTTCACCGTCGAGGGTGAGAACGACGATATTTCCGGTCTCGGCCAGACCCAGGCCGCGCACGATCTTTGCGCGAACATCCCAGCCGACAGGCAAGCCCACTACATGCAGCCGGCCGTCGGCCATTATGGCGTCTTCAACGGCTCGCGGTTCCGGTCCGAGATCGTGCCGCGCATCGTCGACTTCATCGCCAGCTATGGCCGCCAGACCCGGGTGGCGGCGAAGCCGAAGCTGGTCCGCTCCGCCAAGAGCTGAGCAAGGCGCCGAAACGCTTGCCCGGCGGCTATGCTTGCGCTGGCGGGTCGCATGCCTTGGTGATCGGCCGAGACACCCGCTGCCTCGTTATCCTAGGGCGGAGCAAGGAGCGAAGCGACGCAGCGCAGACCCAAGGATCCGTGCCGTTACATACGAATGGTGCAGCGGTGCAGAACAACCTCCGTCTTGCGCCGCCTTTGCTCTTCGCGCAACCTCACGACACGGATTCCAGGGTCTCCGCGACGGAGCTTCGCTCCTGCTTCGCCCTTGAATGACGAGGAGGCGTCCGCGCCGGTTAGGGAAGCTAACGGCGGGCGGCTTGCGGCGTTCGCCGACGGCGCTGTTGCGAAAGTGCCGCTGTCAGCATCGCGCGGGTAACCATGCCGTCAAACTAGCCGTTGTCTCTAATTGACACGGACTGTAAATCGCCTTTAACGTTTCGTTAATAAAAGAACAGGGCGGACCGGGGGACAATGACTTCCTCACCGATGACGCGGATGCTGCGCTTGTGCGCAGTCGCAGGGTTGGCGATCTCGGCCCACTGGGCGGTGCCGGCATCGGCGGCGGGCGCCATGGCCACCGGCGGCCTGACCTCGCAGCCGATCGGACACTACGATTTCTGCAAGGCGTATCCGAGTGAATGCAACATCCGCCCGGCCAATCTCGCGCCGGCCACGATGACCGACGGCCTGTGGCGCAGGCTGATCAGCGTGACCGCCAAGGTCAACGCCGCCGTCAAGCCGATGAGCGATCTCGACAATTACGGCAAGGACGAGGTCTGGACCTATCCGGACAACGGCTTCGGCGACTGCGAGGACTATGTGCTGGAAAAACGGCGCGAGCTCTATCGCATGGGCATGTCGCTCGCGGATCTCTTGATCACCGTCGTGCGCAAGCCCGACGGCGAAGGCCATTCCGTGCTGACGGTGCGCACCGACAAGGGTGACTACATCCTCGACAATCTGACCGACAAGGTCAAAGCCTGGGACGCGACCGGCTACCGCTATCTCAAGCGGCAGGCGATCGACAATACCGGCCGCTGGGTCTCGATCCGCGACGGCCAGCCGGTGCTTGTGGGATCGGTGCAATAGGCAAAGCTGGCGGCGCCAATTTCGTCATTCCAGGGCGAAGCAAGGAGCGCAGCGACGCGGCGCAGACCATAGGATCCACTCCGTTACCTATAAGCGTCACCGCGGTGCATAACGACCTCTGTTCTGCGCCGCCTTATCCTTCGCGCGAAGTCACGGAATGGATCCTCGGGTCTGCGCGTCCGCTTCGCTCCCGCTCCGCCCGTGGATGACGAAGTTCGGGCGCTTCGGCTAAACCCCACCCTTGTCATCCGGGGCAACTATCCCCTCAGCGCGGCCCGAACCGATGCGGTGATCTTCCGCAGCTCCGCCTCGTCCAGCTTCTCGATGCTCTCGGCCAGAAGATTGGCCAGCTCGGTCGCGGCGGGCGACAGGCCGGAGGTATCGATCCTGACCCTGGGATGCGAGGTCTCGGCGAGGCGGGCGAGATCCTCCGCGTCGTCCCAGATGATGTTGAAATAGCCGATGATCTTCTGGATCAGCGTCCAGGTCGGCGCGCCGCGCCGGCCATGCTCCAGCGCCGACAGATAGGCGGCGCTGACGCCGATGGCCTGAGCCATCGCCTTCTGGCTGACGCCGCGCTCGGCACGCAATGCCCTGAGCTTCTCGCCGAACGGGGTCACTGTCGCGTCCTCAAGGCCGGCATCCTCATGACCGCGTCCGCCGCAAGCGGATATAGAGCGCGCCCGAGCCGCCATGATTGCGGGCGGCATGATCATGACTCGAAACAAGGTGCCGGAAGGCCGGTGTCGACAACCAGTGCGGCACCGAGCGCCGCAAGATCCCGTCGCCGCCCGAGGACGAGCCCTTGCCGGTGATGACCAGCACGTAGCGGATGCCGCCGGCATGCGCGCGGTGCAGGAAGCCGAGCAGCAGCGAATAGGCCTCGTCCTGCGTCATGCCATGCAGATCGACGCGGCCCTCGATCGGCAGCCGGCCTTTCTTCAGCTTGTCGAGCGTCTGGTCGTCGAGCGCATGCGAGACGTGCTGCGGCTTCGGCTTCGCGGCAACGACCGGAGCGCCGTTGGCCGGCGCGGGCGCCGGCGCCGGCTTCGGCTCGACGATATCGGGAATCTCGATCGCGACCTTGCCTTTCAGCGGCCGCGTCGTCCGCGCCACCAGGTTCCATAGGATACGATCGTCCTCGCTGAGCTTGTCGTCGCGGCGGGTCACGCGCCCCTCCTGTCGACCAGCCCGCGCGGGACCAGCGCGTAGAAGTCGGCGGCGTCGCGCACAACGCCGGCGATTTCGCCGGCGGCATCGCCTGAGCCCGCGAAGAGATCGCCCCGCGCCGGACCGGTGATGGCCGAGCCGGTGTCCTGCGCGATCATCAGCCGCCGGAACGGTTTCCGGTCGAAGGCCGTGAGCGTCGGCGCATCGATGTAGAAGGGCGTGCCGAAGGTGTGCAGCAGCCGGTCGACGGCGACCGAGCGGCCGGGCGTCAGCGGCACCTTGGCGGCGGCGATCGGGCCGAGCGCCGTATCCTCGACCGGCGCTTCGCGGAAGAAAATGTAGGAGCGGTTCCGCCAGAGGATCTCGTCGACGCGGTCGGGATGCGCCTTGAACCAGGCGCGGATCGACTGCATCGTCACCTTCGCAAGCGGGATTTCGCCGAGCTCGCTCAGGATCCTGCCCGGACCGGTGAAGCGCTGGCCGGATTTGGCGGCATAGGTGACGCGGCAGAGCCTGCCATCGGTCATCTTCAGTCGCGCCGCGCCCTGGACGTGGATGAAGAAGGCGTCGACCTTGTCGGCGAGCCAGGCAATCTCGAGCTTCCGGTCGGAAAGCGCGCCGCGCTCGATCTCGCCGCGGTCGAAATATTCGACCGGACCGGCAGGCGTATCGCGCGCGAAGGCGAGATAGGGATCCATGCCGCCGGGGCGGTTTTTGTCATCGATGTCGATCAAATCGGCGGGGCGCGAGAGCAGCGGCACGGTGAACCGCTCCGTCCTGATAGGCGAGGCCTCGGCCTCCGGTTCGTAGAAGCCGGTGACGAGACCAGCGCCGCCGTTGTCGGCCGCCACCAGCATGGGAACGAAACGGCGCTCGAAGAACGATCGCGCCTCGGAACGATTCGCCGGTGAAACGGTCCGCGCTTCGGCATAGGCCTCGGCAAAGCCGTCGAATGCGACGCCGAGCGACCCGGTGCGGTAGGGCTTGGTCGGCGCGTGGAAAGCGGAGCGTCTAAACGCCGCGAAAGCGGCGAGATGGTCGTCCTCGTCCCAGCCCGGCAGGTCGCCGAAGGATTTTTGGATGAATGTGGAAGAGAGCGGCACGACCTGGCCCCGCCGCTTGGTCTCAGTCTTCTTCTTCCGTGGCGACGAGCTTCCAGTTCGGATCCCGCGAGCGGGTATCGCGGAAGAAGGTCCACACGTCCTTGACCTCGGCGACTTTCTCGGGATCGCCGTCGATGACGGCGCCGACCTTGTCGCGGGTCGCCGAAATCAGCTCGCTGACGATGCGCAGCGTGATATGCGCCTCCGAACCCTTCATCTCGGCGGCGACGATATCGACCTTGTCGATGCCGACAAAGGAGGACTGGATCTTTTCCGCCTTCGCCTCGCGCTCGCCGATCGCGGCGACGAAGCTGTCATAGACTTCGCGCGACAACAGGTTCTTCAGGGTTTTGCGGTCGCCGTCGGCGAAGGCCATGACGATCATCTCATAGGCCATCTTGGCGCCGTCGATGAAGGTCTTCGGGTCGAAGGAGGGATCGTTGTCCTTGATCGTGCGCAGACCCTTGTTGAGATCGGTGTCCGGTTTGGCGAAGGCGTCGATCGCGGCATAGGTCTCGGCCGTCGCCTCCCCCGGCATGCGCTTGCGCGGCAGCGACACCACATTCTCGGATTTCTGCGCCGCGTCCTGGTCGCGCGTGCGGCTCGCCGAATAAGGGTCGAAAGGCGGGCGCTCGTTTCCGGTGCGACGTCCAAGCACGTTGCGGAGCTGGAAGAAGATCACCACCGCCGCAATCAAGAAGAAAATCGTGCCGAAGTCGAAGAAACCCATATCTTCCGCCAATTCGATCCCTGTCCTGGCCGGACCACCAGAGCCCCTAGGATGGCGGCGGTCGCATAGCGTTCATTACCCAAAGCATATAGAACGGCGAGCGCAATCATTCAAATCAAAGGCAGCCATACCTACCTAATGGCCACAGTGCCAGCGGCGATTGCCCGCGAGGCCGCAAAAGAAGAAAGCGATCGGTAGAGATTTGCGACTTTCACTCTTCCCGCTGTTCCTGATCCTGCTGCCGCTTCTGGAGATAGCAGGCTTCGTCGTCGTCGGCCGCGAAATCGGCGCTTTGGCGACGGTCGGGCTCGTCATCCTTTCCAGCATCGCCGGCAGCCTGCTGCTTCGCCACCAGGGTTTCGGAGTGATGGCGCGGGTGCGGGCGGAAATGGATGCCGGACGCGATCCCAGCCGCCAGCTCGCGCATGGCGCGATGATCGTGCTGGCGGCGGTCCTGCTCATCATTCCAGGCTTCATCACCGACATCATCGCCATCCTGCTGCTCCTGCCGCCGGTGCGGGATCTCGCCTGGCGCCTGCTCAAGAACCGCATCGTGATGGCGACCAGCTTCAGCAGCGGCTTTTCAGCCCGCCGGCGCGACAGGGTCATCGATCTCGACGACAGCGATTACACGCGTGAGGACGACTTCAAACGCGGGCCGGACCACAATTCCCCCTGGCGGCGACTGAAGGACGACTAGGTCTTTCGACCAAAGGATTGAGCAGTCGTAGCATTGGCAAGTAGGACGCCTATCGCTTCGTCATCCTATGGCGGAGCAAGGAGCGAAGCGACGCGGCGCAGACCATAGGATCCAGCCGTGACCTGGGAGCACCGTCCGCGGCGAAGAATTCTGCTCCGCAGCATTCTTCGGCCGAGGTCACGGCATGGATTCCAGGGTCTTCGCGACGCCGCTTCGCGGCTGCTCCGCCCTGGAATGACGAGGTTGGAGCGCTTTGGCCAATCCCCAGCGTTTGCGCTTCCCGTTCCGTCTGCCGATAAAGGCAGCAAAACTTGTTTTGTCCTGCCGAGCATGGTAGCGAACCCGCGATTTCAATCCGGTCAGCAATGCTGCCCAGGCAAAAGGACAAAGGCTCATGGCCAGCAACGATGACGCCGCCGCCAATGGCAACGGCAACCAGGCACAGCCCTCGCTCAACGTGCTTGCGCAATATGTGAAGGACCTGTCCTTCGAAAGCCCTGGAGCGCCGAACTCGCTGCGCGGCCGCGACAAGGCGCCCGGCATCGCCATCAACGTCAACGTCAACGCCAATCCGCTTTCGGACAAGCAGTTCGACGTCAATCTGACGTTGAACGCCAAGGCCTCCTTCGATCAGGAAGTGCTGTTCAACGTCGAGCTGGTCTATGGCGGCGTCTTCGCCATCAGCGGCTTCCCGCAGGAGCACATGCTGCCGATCCTGTTCATCGAGTGCCCGCGGCTTCTGTTTCCCTTCGCCCGTCAGATCATCGCGGACGCCACCCGCAATGGCGGCTTCCCGCCGCTGATGCTCGACCCGATCGATTTCGCGCAGATGTTCCAGCAGCGCATCGCCGAGGACCAGGCCGCGAGCAAGGTCCAGGTGAGCTGAGACAGGCTTGGCCGGTTGGTCGAGAAGCCCGGCCTAGCGCCGGGCTTTTATTTTCTTCGACCTTCGCGAATTGCCGCTACGACAGCTCGCTCGTCATCCTAGGGCGGAGCAAGGAGCGAAGCGACGCAGCGCAGACCCTAGGATCCATGCCGTTACGCTAAAGCATTGCAACGGTTACAGAATTTTGCACCGTTGCACTCTGCGGCGACGGTCACGGCATGGATACTCGGGTCAAGCCCGAGTATGACGAAAGAATGGGCGATACAGCTAACCGCGTAGGTTGGCGCCAACGAGCAAGTGCTCAACCTACAGCCGCTTATTGTTGGCTCGGCTGGCTCCGACCTTCGCGATTTGCCATGACGAATCGTCCGGCCGTCATCCTAGGGCGGAGCAAGGAGCGAAGCGACGCGCGCAGACCCTAGGATCCATGCCGTTACGCTAAGGCGTTGCGACGGTTACAGAATTCTGCACCGTTGCACTCTACGGCAAGGGTCATGGCATGGATACCGGGTCAAGCCCGAGTATGACGAATTCATGAGGGTTTCCGCTAGCTAATCTCCGAGGTAGGCACCAGAAGCGGCCGCTCAACCGGCAGCCACCTTCAGCCACAACGCCTTTTCGCCGAGCGTGCCGACGAGGCCGGCATGGGCAGCGCGATCCGCCTCTGTGAGGCGCGGCGGCAGGGCGATCGGCCTCGCGCCGATCGAGATGTCGATATCGGCCACCTCGCCGGCGCCGTTCATCTGCACGGCCACGGTCTCGAGGACCAGCGCCGCCTGCTTGCCGCCGATGAGCTCGATGTAGACCTCGGCCAGCAATTCGGAGTCGAGCAGCGCGCCATGCTTGGTGCGGCGGGTGTTGTCGATGCCGTAGCGCCGGCAAAGCGCATCCAGCGAATTCGGGCCCATCGGATGCTTGCGGCGCGCCAGCGCCAGCGTGTCGACGATGCGGCCGGGATCGATGGCCGGATGGTCGAGCCGGCTGAATTCGAGGTTGAGGAAACCGATGTCGAACGCGGCGTTGTGGGCGATCAGCTTGGCGCCGTCGGTGAAGGCCAGCCATTCGTCGGCGATTTCGGCGAAGGTCGGCTTGCCGACCAGATCGGCTGCGCTGATGCCGTGCACGGCCTGCGCCTCGGCATGAATGGCGCGCCCCTGCGGATTGATGAATTTGTGGAAGGTGCGGCCGGTCGGGAAGCGATTGACCAGCTCGACGCCGCCGAGCTCGATGATGCGGTCGTCGCGCAGATCGAGGCCGGTGGTTTCGGTATCGAAGATGATCTCACGCATTTCGAATCAGCCTGCTCCAAGCGAGCAGAATCATACACCGGAACAAAATGGCAATGGGGCCTACTGACAACAGGCGTCAGGAAGCGTTTTTGTCGGACTTATCCCCGGTCAATTCTTGGCCATCGTCAAATCGCTGACGACGGCGGCGACCGCCGCCCGCGCGGCGTCAAAACCATGGCCGGTGTCGACGATGAAATCGGCCTGACGGCGCTTCTCGGCGTCCGGGACCTGCTTGGCAAGGATGGAGGCGAATTTCTCCTCGCTCATGCCGGGCCTTTCGAGCACACGGGCGCGCTGCACCTCGGCAGGCGCGGTGACGACCACGACCTTGTCGACGCGGTTGCGTCCGCCTGTTTCGAACAGCAGCGGGATGTCGAGCACGGCGAGCGGCGCGCCGGCGGCACGGTGCCTGGCCAGGAACGCATCGGCATCGGCGCGCACCAGCGGATGGATGATCGCCTCGAGCTTCTTCAGCGCGGCGGGATCGCCCAGCACCTTCTCGGCCAGCCGGGCGCGATCGACCACGCCCGCCTTCGTCGTGCCGGGAAAGGCCGCTTCGACCAGAGGCGCCGCCTTGCCGGCATAGAGCCGATGCACGGTCTCGTCCGAATCATGCACCGGCACGCCGGCCTCGGCGAACATTTTTGCGGTGGTCGACTTACCCATGCCGATCGATCCGGTGAGGCCGAGCACGATCATGGCTTTGCCCGCCATCTCAATGCGTTTCGATATCGGCGACGATCATGCGCCGCAATTCGGGCGTGACTTCCGGCCGCTTGCCGAACCAGCGCTCGAAACCGGGCACCGCCTGATGCAGCAGCATGCCGAGGCCATCGACCGTCTTCAGGCCGCGCGCTCTGGCCGCGGCCAGAAGCGGCGTCTCCAGCGGCACATAGACGATGTCGGTGACGATGGCATGGCCGGGCAGACCCGCCGGATCGGCGGCGAGGGTTTCGTTGCCGTGCATGCCGAGCGCGGTGGTGTTGATGAGCAGGCCGGCATCGGCAAGCAGTTCGCCGGCCGCACCGGTGCCATGCGCGGAAACGCCGGCGCCGAAGCGGTCGGCGAGTTCCTCAGCCCTTGCCAGCGTGCGGTTGACGATGCGGATGTCGCCCACACCGCGCTGCTTCAGCGCGTGGATGACCGCGCGGGACGCGCCGCCCGCGCCTAGCACCACGGCCGGCCCGTTCGCCGCCCAGCCAGGGGCGTGTTCGTCGAGATTGCCGGCAAAGCCGAGACCGTCGGTGTTGCCGCCCCACAAGATACCGTCTTCCAGCCACAGCGTGTTGACCGCGCCTATCGCCTCGGCCGCGTCGTCGCGGCGTTCGACCAGGGCAAAGGCCGCTTCCTTGTGCGGTATGGTGACGTTGCCGCCGCGATAGCCATTCTCGCCCAGCGATTTCAGGAACACGGCGAAGTCGTCCGGCGCGACGTCGATCGCGTGGTAGCTGCCGTCGATGCCGTATTTCGCCAGCCAGTAGCCGTGAATCTTCGGCGATCGCGAATGCGCGATCGGATGGCCGGTGACAAAAGCCTTTCGTTCAGCCATCGATCGCTCCCAGCGCGCGCAGCTCCTTCAGCACCGGCAGGAGCGGCAGGCCGACGATCGTGAAATAGTCGCCTTCGATCTTTTCGAAGAGCTGGATGCCCTCGCCCTCGATCTGGTAGGCGCCGACACTTGCCAAAGCCTTGGCGCCGACGCGCGCCAGGTGCCGGCCGATGAAGACGGGATCGAGCTTGCGCATGGTCAGGCCGGCGACGCCGACATGGCGCCACAGAACTTCGCCGTTGCGGCAGAGCACGGCGGCGCTGTTCAGCTGATGCGTCTTGCCGGAGAGCGCGAGCAGGTGGCGACGCGCGCTTTCCATGTCGGCCGGCTTGTGGAAGATCTCGTCACCGAGCGACAGCGTCTGGTCGCAGCCGAGCACCAGCG
Organism: Mesorhizobium sp. WSM4904; assembly: GCF_029674545.1. Taxonomy (NCBI): domain Bacteria; kingdom Pseudomonadati; phylum Pseudomonadota; class Alphaproteobacteria; order Hyphomicrobiales; family Phyllobacteriaceae; genus Mesorhizobium; species Mesorhizobium sp. WSM4904. The sequence goes on from NZ_CP121354.1 coordinate 864,291, forward strand.
CGCCCGGTCTGCGCTCGCTGACCTCGGTCGCCTTGGCTTCGGCCAGGATCGCAGCGACATCTTCGGGAGACACGCCGCTGTCCTGCAAAGGCGCCTCGAGCGCCCGCTCGTCGACGTCGGCCGGCACCGCCTCGATGTCGAGCCCGGCATTGACGAGCATCGCCTTGCGGAACGGGCTGCCCGAAGCGAGTATGATTTTCTCGGCCATGGTTTTCGCCAACTAGCTCCCTTTGTTGGTTCCGGCCGGTTGGGCGCTTTGCCGGCGACCGAGATTCCATTGCTGGTCCGTTGCGCCAGCACAAACCGTGGAGATTAGCCGGAGCCATCTCCAACGTCGTCATCCTAGGGCGAAGCAGGAGCGAAGCTCCGTCGCGGAGACCCTAGGATCCATGCCGTTCACTCGATCGAAGAGCGCAACGGAGCAGAATTCTGCATCGTCGCAACGCTTCGGCGTCACGGCATGGATCCTGGGGTCTGCGCCGCGTCGCTTCGCTCCTTGCTGCGCCCCAGGATGACGAAGCGATGGGCGTTTCGGCCAATCTCCAAGGCATGCGATCCGTCGTGACTTTTCGATCTACCCGGCGACAGTGGCAGGTCCACCCTCACCCGGCTCGATCTCCGTTATCTCGTCTTTCCGCGCAGGGCAACGATGGCCGCGGCCGTCTCCTCGATCGAGCGCCGGCTGACGTCGATCATCGGCCAGCCATGTTTCGTGCATAGCTGGCGTGCATAGGCGAGCTCCTCGTTGATCGCGGCGCGGTCGACATAGTCGGTCGAAACATAGGGTGCGGTGTTGCCGAGGATGCGGTTCTGGCGGACATGCGAGATGCGCTCGGCGGTGGCGACAAGGCCGACGATCAGCGGCGTCTTGGCGGCGATCAGGCTTTCCGGCAACGGCACGCCGAGCACGATCGGAATGTTGGCGGTCTTGATGCCGCGATTGGCGAGATAGATGCTGGTCGGCGTCTTCGAGGTGCGCGAGATGCCGATCAGCACGATATCGGCATCGTCCATGTTCGCCGGAAGCTGGCCGTCGTCATGCTCCATGGTGAAGTTCAGCGCATCGATGCGGCGGAAATATTCGGCGTCGAGCACATGCTGGGCGCCGACGCGCCGCCCGGCAGGCGTGCCGAGATAGGATTGGAAGACGCTGAGCACGGGTTCCAGCACCGAGACGCAAGGCAGGCCCATGGCGGCGCAGCGCTCGTCGATGCTGCGCGCCAGCTTCTGGTCGACGACCGTATAGAGAATGATGCCGGGCTCTTCCTCGATATCCTCGAACACCTTGGCGACCTGCTTTTCGGTGCGGATCAGCGGATAGATGTGCTCGATGGCGCGCGCATCCTTGTATTGGGCGGACGCGGCGCGGCCGGCCGCCAGCAGGGTCTCGCCGGTGGCGTCGGAAATCAGATGCAGGTGGAAGAAGCTTTGCGGTTTGTTCACAGGGGGTGGTTCCAGACTGTGGGCAATTGTGGACAAGGCTGGATGAGGAAGCCTGGTCGCTGAGGGCGACTGTATCAGATGGCACCTTGTCCACAATTCGCCCTGCTGTAGGCTTTGTCGCGGCGCTGGGGACAAAACTGGGGATCAACTTTTCTTGGGCGATATCGTCCACAGCGCAAGACCTGGTGCGGGAATGCCAAGCCGCTGACTCGAAAGCCGGAATCCGATTCTTCCCCAGATCCCTCCAATTTGCGAATGAGGCCGCGCGACAATATGCTGACTGGCCTTTTCGAGCGGCAGGCGGGACAGGTCGCAACCACCACAACCAACAGACTCTTAGAATCAGAAGACTCTTTAAAAATAGATATTTGATTTAAGAGACAGCGCATGACCCCGAACCGGAGGTTCGGAAAGGATCATGCGCCAGATGATAAGTGCTACAGCGTCCTTTGCGTGTCTTAGGACGCGCGGCGCTGTAGAGAGAGGGCGCGGACTGAATGCCTGGGAAACGGATCATGCTGGACGTCCTCAAGGGCGAGACGGTTTCACCGCCGCCGCTCTGGATGATGCGTCAGGCAGGCCGTTATCTCCCTGAGTATCGCGAGACCCGGAAACGAGCCGGATCCTTCCTCGACCTCTGCTACGATCCCGACCTTGCCGTCGAAGTGACGCTGCAGCCGATCGAACGCTTCGGCTTCGATGCCTCGATCCTGTTCTCCGACATCCTCGTCGTTCCCAATGCGCTCGGACGGGAAGTCCGCTTCGAAGAGGGACATGGGCCGATCCTGAAGCCGATTGCCGCGGCTGAGATTCCAGCTCTGAACGGCGAAACGTTTCACGTGAATCTCGAACCGGTCTACGAAACGGTCCGTCGGCTGCGCGCGAAGCTGCCGGACCAAACGACGCTGATCGGCTTCTGCGGCGCGCCCTGGACGGTGGCGACCTATATGATTGCCGGCCACGGCACGCCGGACCAGGGGCCGGCGCGGCTTTTCGCCTATCGCGAGCCGGAGGCTTTCGCGCGGCTTCTGAAGATACTGGCCGACTATTCGGCCGCGTATCTCATCCGTCAGATCGAGGCAGGCGCCGATGTGGTGCAGATTTTCGACTCGTGGTCGGGCGTGCTCGACGAGGCTTCCTTCGAGGCGTTCTGCGTCGAACCGGTGGCGGAGATCGTGCGTCAGGTGATGGCGGCATATCCCGATGTGCCGGTGATCGGCTTTCCAAAAGGCGCCGGCGAGCGCTATCGCGAGTACAGGAAGAAGACGGGCATCACCGGTCTCGGCCTCGACTGGACGGTGCCGTTGTCGATGGCGAAGGAGCTGCAAGGTGAAGGCGCGGTGCAGGGAAATCTCGACCCGTTGCGGCTGGTCGCCGGCGGCAAGGCGCTGGCCGACGGCGTCGACGCCATTCTTCGCACGCTGGGCGGCGGACCGCTGATCTTCAATCTCGGCCATGGCATCACGCCGGAAACGCCGGTGGCGCATGTCGAGGCCATGGTGAAAATGGTGAGGAGCCGAGGATGACCGGCAAGAGCGACGATAACAGCGCCGGCCAGGCGATGAAGCGCATGACGATCGGCATTGTCGTTCTCGTCGTGCTGACCGCCCTGCTCTACCTCACAGCACCCGACAGCTTCTATCCCTGGGCGAAGGCGATCCATGTCATTGCCGTCATCTCCTGGATGGCCGGCATGCTCTATCTGCCGCGGCTTTTCGTCTATCACGTCGAAGCCGAGAAGGGCTCCGTGCAGTCCGAGACCTTCAAGGTGATGGAGCGCCGGCTGCTGAGGGCGATCATCAATCCGGCGATGACCCTGACTTGGGTCTTCGGCCTCTGGCTCGCCTGGAAAGGCTTTGGATTCCAGGGCGGCTGGCTGCACGCCAAGATCCTCGCGGTGCTGTTGCTTTCAGGCCTGCATGGCTATCTCGCCGGGGCGGTGAGAAAATTTGCCGAGGACCGAAACGAAAAGCCGGCGAGGCACTGGCGGATCGTCAATGAAATCCCCACATTGCTGATGATCGTCATCGTCATCCTGGTCGTCGTGAAGCCGTTCTGAGGCTTCCCCACACCCGGCAAAAGGCGGCTTGCTCTTTCAGACGACGGACGATAAAAGACGGGTCTTCCTTCCCGTCACGCGCCGCCCTTTTTTCGCTTCGGCCGCGCTCGGCATTTGTCGCATACCAGCCGATATTTTCTCCCCAAAAGCCTACCCAGAGTCCATCTAATGCAAGAAATGAAACTCGCAGAGTTCAAGAACAAGAAGCCGCCGGAGCTGATCGCCTACGCCGAATCGCTCGAGGTGGAGAACGCCAGCGTCATGCGCAAGCAGGAGCTGATGTTCGCGATCCTGAAGAAGCTCGCCACCCAGGACATCGAGATCATCGGCGACGGCGTGGTCGAGGTGTTGCAGGACGGTTTCGGTTTCCTGCGCTCGGCCAATGCAAACTACCTGCCAGGTCCCGACGACATCTATATCTCGCCCTCGCAAATAAGGCGCTTTTCGCTGAAGACCGGCGATACCGTCGAAGGACCGATCCGCAGCCCGAAAGAGGGCGAGCGCTATTTCGCGCTGCTCAAGGTCAACTCGATCAATTTCGACGACCCGGAAAAGATCCGGCACAAGATCCATTTCGACAATCTGACGCCGCTCTACCCGACCTCGCGGCTGAAGATGGAGGTCGACAATCCCACCAGCAAGGACATCTCGCCACGCGTGATCGACCTGGTCGCGCCGATCGGCAAGGGGCAGCGCGCGTTGATCAATGCGCAGCCGCGAACCGGCAAGACGGTGCTGTTGCAGAACATCGCGCATTCGATCACCGCCAACCATCCGGAATGCTACCTGATCGTGCTTCTGATCGACGAGCGTCCGGAGGAAGTCACCGACATGCAGCGCTCGGTGAAGGGCGAGGTGATCTCCTCGACCTTCGACGAGCCGGCTGCGCGCCACGTCCAGGTCGCCGAGATGGTGATCGAGAAGGCCAAGCGCCTGGTCGAACACGGCCGCGACGTCGTCATCCTGCTCGATTCGATCACGCGTCTCGGCCGCGCCTACAACACCGTCGTGCCGTCGTCCGGCAAGGTGCTGACCGGCGGTGTCGACGCCAACGCGCTGCAGCGGCCGAAGCGCTTCTTCGGCGCCGCCCGCAACATCGAGGAGGGCGGCTCGCTCACCATCATCGCCACGGCGCTGATCGATACCGGCAGCCGCATGGACGAAGTGATCTTCGAAGAGTTCAAGGGCACCGGCAACTGCGAAATCCAGCTCGACCGCAAGGTGGCCGACAAGCGCATCTATCCGGCGATCGACATCCTCAAATCCGGCACCCGCAAGGAAGACCTGCTGGTTCCGCGGCAGGACCTGCAGAAGATCTTCGTACTGCGCCGGATTCTCGCGCCGATGGGAACGACCGACGCGATCGAGTTCCTCATCGACAAGCTCAAGCAGACCAAGACCAACGCCGACTTCTTCGATTCGATGAATACGTGATTGGGTGAGGCGGGGAGCATCCCGTTTCGGCGGAAGAAGATGGCTCCTCGGTTGGAGTGAATGGCGATTGTTGGCGCTGCCCCTCATTGCCCTGCCGGGCATTTCTCCCCGTGAACGGGGAGAAAGAGGCAGCTTGTACGCAGCGCTCCTTCTTGCAACGCTGGGGATTGGCGAAATCGGCGGCGATAGCGCCCTTCTCCCCGTTCACGGGGAGAAGATGGCGGCAGCCAGATGAGGGGCGGCGCCGACGCTCGAAAACAGGGCATATGAGGGATTCCGGCTTACGTGCCGTTGGAGTCTGGCCTTCGCCGCAACAACCCTTCCAACTCGCCCGCATCAGTCACCGCCGGCAGGCACACCTGTCCGCTGCAGAACCAGGCGCCAAGCTTGTCCGTCGGCGGCAGCACGCCGCCGGGCAAAAGCGGTCGATTCGTTTCCGTACCAATCGTCACGACGATATCGACCCGACGCGGATCGGGATTTCGATTCATGACCGGAACGAGGCTTGGAGATTCCGGCTTGTCTATGATGACGAGCTTCAGCGGTTCGAGCGCCAGCGCGCAGGCGTTGACGATGCCGGCTTGGCCATAGGCCTGTTGCGCGGCGCGGCCCATGGCGAGCTCGGCGGTCGTCCAGGCTTTCTCCCAAAGGTCGAGATCGCCGGTGAGCGAGGAGAGCCGCACCAGCGCCTCGACGATCTGGCCGGTGGCTGACGGGATCGCTTCGTCGACATCGCCGCGGATGCGGATCGGAACGTCGCCGCTGTCCGACGCGGTCAGGTAGTAGCCGGTGTTTTCGCCGTCCTGATGCCAGCGGTCGAGTTCCGTGACGAACCCTCGGGCGTGATCGGAGTACGCCTCATCGCCGGTCGCCTCGAACAGGGCGATCGCCGCGTTGGTCATGGCGGCATAGTCGCTCGACAGCGCCGGAAAGAGTTTCTTGTCGGCCAGCATCGAATGCGGCAAACGGCCATCCCGGCCGGCTTCGACGATATGGGCAAAGGCCTTGGCTGCGGCGTCGATCCATTCGCGCCGACCGAGGGAACGGCCGGCTTCTGCAAGCGCCGCGATCGTCAGGCCGTTCCAGTCGGTAAGCGCCTTGCCGTCGCGGCCCGGCCTGACCCGCTTTTCCCGGATGACCAGCAGCTTCGCCTTCAGCGGCGCGAGCCGGGCGTAATCGGCGATACCCTGGCGTTGCTGGGCTTCGCTCTGGCGGATGATCGGCTTGCCTTCCCAGCCATGCGGGGCAGCCAGCTCGAAATATTGGAAGAATGGACCTGAATCGCCGCCGAGCGCGGTTTCGACCTCTTCCCTGCTCCAGGTGTAGAAAAGCCCCTCCTCGCCGTCGCTGTCGGCATCGAGGCTGGCGGCGAAGGCGCCGCCATCGGCGCGCATCTCGCGAAGCAGCCAGGCGACGGTTTCTTCGATTCGTATGCGGAACAAGTCGTTGCCGGTGGCCGCGAAGGCCCAGTTGCACATGCGGATGAGCTGGGCGTTGTCGTAGAGCATCTTTTCGAAATGCGGCACCAGCCATTGGTCGTCGGTCGAATAGCGGCTGAGACCGCCGCCGACATGATCGTAGATGCCGCCGGCGAGCATTTTTTCCAGGCTGGCGAGCACGGCGTCGCGATGCGCGGTCTGGCCGTCGCGTAGCCAGGACAGCCACAGGCTGTGCATGAAGGGCGCGTTGGGGAATTTCGGCGCGCCGCGCAAGCCGCCGAAATCGCGGTCGATCATGCCGTCGATGCGGCCCGCAAGATCGGCAAGTGCCGCGCGGTCGAGCACCGCCTTGCCTTTCGCGCCGGCCAGCCGCTGTTCGACATGGGCGGTCAGCCCGTCGGCGCTTTCGGCGAGGCTTTGCTGCTTTTCGCGCCAGGCCTTGTCGACCGCTTCCAGCACCTGGACGAAGCCCGGTCGGCCGTAGCGGGCCTCGCGCGGAAAATAGGTGCCGCCCCAGAAAGGCTTGCCGTCGGGCGTGAGAAACATGGTCAGCGGCCAGCCGCCCTGCTCGCCCATGGCATGGAGTGCGGCCATATAGATCTGGTCGATGTCCGGCCGCTCCTCACGATCGACCTTGATATTGACGAAGAGCCGGTTCATGACGGCGGCGACGGCGTCGTTCTCGAAGCTTTCATGCGCCATGACATGGCACCAGTGGCAGGCGGCATAGCCGATGGAGAGCAGGATCGGCCGTCCGAGCTCCTTCGCTTCGGCAAGCGCTGCCGGCGACCACGCCCGCCAATGCACCGGGTTGCCGCTATGCTGCTGCAGATAGGGGCTGGCTTCTTCGGCAAGCAGGTTTCGCGCAGGCAAGGTCACGATGGGCGGCTCGGCTTGGTTGATGAGCAAGGCAATTCCGGGAAAGCGCAGCGGCTTCCGTGCGGAACGTCGCATGAAAGAAGATACCTAGGGTGGTTCGGCAGGTCGGGCAAATGGTAACTTCGAAGGATTCGATCGTGGCGCTGTCGAGCGGCCGCCTGCCCGCCGGTATTGCGGTGATCCGCATCTCCGGCCCGAAGACTCGATTCGTGCTCGAAACGATTGCCGGCGGCGGCGTTAAGGATCGGTTTACCACGCGGCGCAGGCTGAAAGCGCCCGACGGTTCGATCATCGATCGCGGCCTTGTCCTGTTCTTCCCCGGTCCCGGCAGCTTCACCGGCGAGGACGTTGCCGAGTTCCATGTCCACGGCAGCCGCGCCGTTGCCACCAAGATGCTGGAGACGATCACCGGTTTCGAAGGCGTCAGACATGCCGAGCCCGGCGAATTCACCCGGCGCGCCTTTCTTAACGGGAAGCTCGATCTGGTCGAGACCGAGGCGCTGGCCGATCTGGTCAACGCCGAGACGGAGGCCCAGCGCCGCTTCGCCCTGCGCAATGCCGAAGGAGCGCAGAGCGAACTTTATGCGAGCTGGCGCCGCCGGCTGATCCATGCGCGGGCAATGATCGAGGCGGAGATCGACTTCGCCGACGAGGAGGACGTGCCGGGCTCCGTGTCCGATGCGGTGTGGGCCGACGTGGCGGCGATGATCGACGAAATCGTGCGCCACATCCAGGGTTTCAAGGCGGCCGAAATCATCCGCGACGGCTTCGAGGTCGTCATCCTCGGCGCGCCGAACGCCGGCAAGTCCAGCCTGTTCAACGTGCTGGCCAAGCGCGAGGCGGCAATCGTCACCGACGAGCCGGGCACCACGCGCGACCTGCTTGAAGTGGTGCTGGATCTCAACGGGATGCGGGTGCGGGTCGTCGATACGGCGGGCTTGCGTGAGACCGCCGGGACGGTGGAGACGATCGGCATCGAACGGGCGCGCGCCAAGGCCGGTGGCGCGGACCTGGTCCTCCTGCTGGAGGACATGGTCGATCCGCAGTCGGTGGGCGAGGGTCCGACAGGCGTTCCGTTGCTGAAGATCGGAACGAAGGCCGATCTCAAGGGCACGCTTAACGGTAACTATGACCTGGTCATTTCCTCCAAGGACGGCTCGGGGCTTTCCGGACTGCTGGATGAGATCGCGCGGCGCGCGGCCTCGGCGATTGGAAACACCGGCGATGTCCTGCCGTCCAGGCTGCGCCATGTCGAGCTGCTGAGGCAAGCAAAGGACTTTCTTGTCGCGGCGGTGTCGGGGCAGAGCCAGGAGTTGCGCGCGGAGGAACTGCGGCTGGCAACCGATCGGCTCGGACGAATCGTCGGCGTGGTGGATGTCGAGGACATGCTGGATGTCATCTTCTCGCAGTTCTGCATCGGCAAGTGATTCACGTGAAACGAGACACCGCGCGTGATTCACGTGAAACAGCGGATGGCGCTGCGGAGTGGGCGGGGAACTGCGTCAATTCAACTAGGCTAGGACGAGAGCCGCCGCATTCCTTCGCGCCCCCCTCTGCCCTGCCGGGCATCTCCCGCACTTGGGCTACGGCATGCACACATTTCTGGGCGGCTGGTTGGCGATGGCGTGCATGGCAGCATGGCGCAGCATTGTCTAATATAGCGCTAGTCGACCCCCACTCCGTCTCGGCTTCGCCGAGCCACCTCTCCCCCGATCGACGGGGTAGAGGAAAGGCGCCAAGCTTTTGCCGCCAACGCTTGTCCGGCAGCACTCCCTTCCTTTCCCTCCGGAGGGGGAAAGGTGGCGCTGCGAAGCAGCGACGGATTGGGGGAACCACGTGGCAATCAAGCCTCAGCCTGATCAGTCACGCCAGTCACAGAAGATGTGTGTATGCCGCAAGCACTTGGGGGAGATTGGCAGTTCCGCGGAAGGCGCCATCCCTGCAACGTTGGCGATTGGCGAAAGCGAGGATGACATCTGATCTCCCCCCTTGTGGGGGGAGATGCCCGGCAGGGCAGAGGGGGCGCTGTCCCGCCGACTTCTCAACGGATGGCCCGCCCCGCCATTTCATTGTTTCACGTGAAACGAGTCCGGCCTTCGTCCTTGACAGCGCCGAGCCGCGGGGACATGTGTCGGTAATCTCTGAAACCGGATTCTTGAAATGACCGATCACTATGATGTGGTGGTGGTGGGCGGCGGCCATGCCGGATGCGAGGCGGCAAGCGCTGCAGCGCGTGCCGGCGCCAGGACCGCGCTGGTGACGCTGCGTTTCGACACGATCGGCGTCATGTCCTGCAACCCGGCCATCGGCGGCCTGGGCAAGGGACATCTCGTGCGCGAGATCGATGCCATGGATGGGTTGATGGGGGGCATTGCCGATGCCGCCGGTATCCAATTCCGCCTGCTCAATCGCCGCAAAGGCCCCGCCGTGCGCGGACCGCGTACCCAGGCCGACCGCAAGCTCTATCGGCTGGCCATGCAGGCCGCGATCAGCGAGCAGGCCAATCTCGAGGTGGTCGAAGGCGAAGTTCTGGATCTCGAGATCGAAGACGGGCGGGTCGCGGCCGTGCTGGTCTCGGGCGATCGACGCCTCGCCTGCGGCGCCGTGGTGTTGACCACCGGCACCTTCCTGCGCGGGTTGATCCATATCGGCGAAAGGAAGATCGTCGCCGGCCGGATGAACGAGCAGGCAAGCCACGGGCTTTCGGCCACGATGGCCCGCACCGGCTTCAAGCTCGGGCGGCTCAAGACCGGGACGCCCCCTCGCCTCGACGGCCGGACCATCGACTGGGCGTCGCTGGACGCCCAAGCGGCGGACGATGATCCGGTGCCGTTTTCGCTGATGACCGACCGCATCGCCAATCCGCAGATCCGTTGCGGGATCACCCGCACGATGCCGGCCACCCATGAGCTGATCCGCGCCAATCTCGGCCGCTCGGCCATGTATTCCGGCTCGATCGACGGTGTCGGGCCGCGTTACTGCCCATCGATCGAGGACAAGATCGTCAAGTTCGGCGACCGCGAAGGCCACCAGATTTTCCTGGAGCCGGAAGGCCTCGACGACGACACGGTCTATCCGAACGGAATCTCGACCTCGCTGCCGGAAGATGTCCAGCTCGACATTTTGAAGACCATACCCGGGCTGGAGAAGGCGACGATGCTGCAGCCGGGCTACGCGATCGAATACGACCATGTCGATCCGCGCGAGTTGTCAACAACTTTGGAGACAAAGCGTGTCGCCGGCCTGTTCCTGGCCGGGCAGATCAACGGCACGACCGGCTATGAGGAAGCCGGCGCGCAGGGCCTGCTTGCCGGCATCAACGCCGCACGCAAGGCGTCGGCGAGCGAGCCGGTCGTGCTCAGCCGCACGGAGGCCTATATCGGCGTGATGATCGACGACCTCACCAGCCGCGGCATCGCCGAGCCCTATCGCATGTTCACCTCGCGGGCCGAGTTCCGGCTTTCGCTGCGGGCCGACAATGCCGACGAGCGGCTGACGCCCCTGGCCGATCGGCTCGGGATAGCCTCATCGGAGCGCATGCGCCGGTTCGACGAGATGGCGGGCAAGCTCGACGATGCTCGCGCGCTGGCAAAGTCGGTCACCCTCACGCCGAACGAAGCGGCGCGGCATGGGCTTGAGATCAACAAGGACGGCGTGCGCCGCTCGGCCTATGAGCTGCTTGCACATCCGGGCGTCGACATGGCTTGGCTGAAACGCGTCGAGCCCAGCTTCGCCGGGCTCGATGCGAAGACGACCGAGCGGCTCGAGACGGAAGCAAAATATTCCGTCTATCTCGAGCGCCAGCAGGCCGACGTCGCGCAGATAAGGCATGAAGAGTCGCGGCTGATCCCGGAGAGCATCGACTTTTCCGATGTGCCGGGCCTCTCCAATGAGTTGAAGCAGAAGATGAAGATGCGCCAGCCGCGTTCGATCGCCGATGCGCAGCGCATGGAAGGCATGACGCCGGCGGCGCTTGCGATCATCGTCGCTCATGTCCGCAATGCCGAGCTCGTCGCGCGAAGGTCTGTGGCGTGAGCGCCGATGACTTGGGCGGTGCTTGGGCGGGTCTGCAGGAAGCGGCGGGTCCGGTTTCACGTGAAACATTCGAGCGGCTGCAGGCCTTCGAGCAGCTCTTCCTGAAATGGAACCGCAGCATCAATCTGGCGGCGCCGTCGACGCTGGACGACGTCTGGCGCCGCCACATCCTAGACAGCGCGCAACTGGCGCGAATCGCTCCTGCAGCTACGCGGTGGGTCGACCTCGGTTCGGGCGGCGGCTTTCCCGGATTGGTGCTCGGTTTCCTGCTGGCTGAGCGGCCGGGCGCCTCGATCGATCTGGTCGAGAGCAACCGCAAGAAGGCGTCGTTCCTGCAATCGGTGATCGGCCAGTTCGGCCTGCCGGCGCGGGTGCTCGCGCGACGCATAGATGATAGCTATGCCTTTGTTACCGAACCGGAAATCGTCACGGCGCGAGCGCTGGCCGCGCTTCCGGACCTGCTCGATCTCGCCGCGCCCTGGCTGACTAAAGGAGCACGAGCGCTTTTCCACAAAGGCCGGGATTACCGGGCCGAAGTGGAAGAAAGCACTCACCGCTGGGCCTTCGATCTGGTAGAACATCCAAGCATGACCGACCCTCACGGCATCATCCTGGAAATCACCGATCTGCGCTCGGCGACCCCGCAATGAATTACTGGCATCGACCCATGAAAACTGGACCGCGTATCATCACTGTCGCCAACCAGAAGGGCGGCGTCGGCAAAACGACGACGGCTATCAATCTGGCCACGGCGCTGGCCGCGATCGGCGAGCGCGTGCTGATCGTCGACCTCGATCCGCAGGGCAATGCCAGCACCGGCCTCGGCATCGACCGCAAGGATCGCACGGTCTCGTCCTATGACGTGCTGACCGGCGAGCTCGATCTGGAGGCAGCCGCGATGCCGACGGCAGTACCCGGCCTGTCCATCGTACCGTCGACGCTCGACCTGCTCGGCATCGAGATGGAGATCGCCTCGGCGCCCGACCGCGTGCTCAGGCTGCGCAATGCGCTGCGCGCCGCCGCCGAGCGGGCGGCGCCGTTCGGCTACGTGCTGATCGACTGCCCGCCCTCGCTCAATCTTTTGACCTTGAATTCAATGGCGGCAGCCGATTCCGTTCTGGTGCCGCTGCAATGCGAGTTCTTCGCGCTCGAAGGCCTCAGCCAATTGCTCGAGACGGTCGAGCAGGTTCGCGGAACGATCAATCCGGATCTCACGATCCAGGGCATCGTGCTCACCATGTATGACGGGCGCAACAACCTCGCCAATCAGGTGGTGCAGGATGTGCGCACCCATATGGGCGACAAGGTTTACGAGACGATCATCCCGCGCAACGTGCGCGTTTCCGAAGCGCCGTCCTATGGCAAACCGGCGATCCTCTACGATCTCAAATGCTCGGGCAGCCAGGCTTATCTGCAGCTCGCCTCCGAGGTGATCCGCCGCGAGCGCAAGCTGCGCGCCGCTTGAACCGCAAGCGATCCAGCAGGTTTGGTTAATTAGCCGATTCGATTCCGAAACGATCTGGACATTATAATGAGCGAAGACCAATCAAGAAAAAGACTGGGCCGTGGCCTCGCGGCACTGATCGGCGAGATCGACCGTCCAGCGGCGCCGGAAAAGCCGAGCACGTCAGTCGCGGCGGACGGCAAGGTGCCGATCGAGTTCGTCAGCCCGAACCCGAAGAACCCGCGCCGGCATTTCGGCGATGCCGATCTCACCGATCTCGCGCAGTCGATCCGCGAGCATGGCGTCGTACAGCCCGTGGTGGCGCGGCCCTCGCCCTCGCAGCCCGGCCGCTACGAGATCATCGCCGGCGAGCGTCGCTGGCGGGCGGCGCAGCGCGCCGGCCTGACCGAGATCCCGCTCATCGTGCGCGACGTCAACGACCGCACCGCGCTGGAACTGGCGATCATCGAGAACGTGCAGCGCGCCGACCTCAATCCGGTCGAAGAGGCGCAAGGCTACCAGCAGCTCATCGACGAGCATGGCTACACCCAGGCCGATCTCGGCCAGGTCATCGGCAAGAGCCGCAGCCATGTCGCCAACACGCTGAGACTCCTGAAGCTGCCCAATGTCATCCAGAGCATGCTGGTCGACGGCGATCTGTCGGCCGGCCATGCCCGCACGCTGGTCACAGCCGAGGACCCGGCCGGGCTTGCCAAGCGCATCGTCAAGGAGGGGCTTTCGGTGCGCCAGGCCGAGGCGCTGGCGCAGATGCCCGCCGGTCCGACGCCGGCCAAAGCGAAGTCCGCGGCGAGCGCGCCGGAGAAGGATCCCGACACGCTGGCGCTGGAAAAGCTGATGACCGACACGATCGGCATGATCGTGAGCATCGAGCACAAGGGCAAAGGCGGCACGCTGCGCGTCAATTATCGCACGCTGGAGCAGCTCGACGAGCTGTGCCGGCGGTTGAAGGACGAGCGGTAAGTTTCTGATACCCAACGAGCTGGCCGGCTAATGAAGTTCTGGCTTAAGGCTGGATATGGCTGATATATCGGTGATAAACATCAAGGGGCCGGGCGTTATGCCGGCCTTTTTGTTGGCGATTGACGAAAAGCAGCGGCCATCTGCGTCGTCATTCTAGGGCGGAGCAAGGAGCGAAGCGACGCGCGCAGACCCTAGAATCCATGCCGTGACGCTAAGGCGTTGCAATGGTTACAGAATTCTGCGCCGTTGCACTCTACGGCAAGGGTCATGGCATGGATCATCGGGTCAAGCCCGAGGATGACGAAGCGCAGGGGTTCGGCCCATCCTGGCGGACGGGACAGCGCCCCCCTCTGTCCTGCCGGACATCTCCCCCACAAGGGGGGAGATCAGCCGGCACCTCGGCTTTCGCCAATCGCAGCCGCTTGGCTTGACTGCGTGGGGCATCGGCGTACGCTTAAATTAGCAAGTTGAAATTAAATGCCCTGGCGTGCCGGACAGTCGCGGCGTGGGGCTATTGCCGCGATCGAGGTGAAGCGGCGCCACCCAAAGCGACCCTGCCGATGCGCCTGACACAATGGGAGGTGTAAATGGCAGTCAGCTGGCAATTGTCTGGAAGTTACTTCGAAAATTGTAGCTGCGATGTCGTGTGTCCTTGCCTGCTGTCCACCAATGCGCAGCTGACATCGAAGCCGACGAAAGGCGTTTGCGACGTCGGCCTGGTTTTTCACATCGACAAGGGCAATTTCGGCGACGTTCGATTGGACGGCCTCAGCGTCGCGATGGTTGCCCACACGCCCGGTCCGATGGCAGACGGCAATTGGACAGCCGCCGCCTATATCGACGAAAGGGCCGATGACAGGCAGACGGAGGCGCTGGGCGCGATCTTCACCGGCGCCGCGGGCGGACCGATGGCATTGTTGGCACCCATGATCGGCACCAACCTCGGAGCCAAGAAGGTTCCGATAAGCTACCAGATAGACGGGAAGAAGCGGTCGGCAGAGATTGCAGGCGTCATGAAAATGGCGGTCGAACCGCTGCCGACCATGCGCGAGGACGGACAGATGTGGGCGGCAACCGGCCATCCCATCAATCCCGACTGGCTCGCCCTGGCGATGGGGGCGGAAGGCAGCACGTACAGCGACCATGGCATGAGCTGGGACAATTCGCGCCGCAACGGACATTACGCCCCGATCAATTGGTCCGGTCAGCAATAGCACTTGGCAGCATGCTCGGACCGCCCATGGCGTTGACGTTGCAGCGAAACATCATTCTCGCGCTGCTGATCGCTATCGCGGCGGCGGCGTGGGCCTTGCTCATCTGGCAGCAGATCGGCTTGGACGCGGACATGCGCATGGGAATCTACTCGCCCACCATGGGCATGAAGGCGCCGCTGTTCCTTGCCGTCTGGATGATCATGATGGTTGCGATGATGTTTCCAACGGCCGCGCCGATGATCCTGACGTTTCACCAAGTGCAGGCCGGCAAACGGGGGCGCGGCGAAACCTTTGTCTCGACCTGGGTGTTCGCGGCCGGGTACATGCTGATATGGGGCGCGATGGGCGTTCTCGCCTTTGCCGGCGCGGCGGGCTCGGAGGTGCTTGCCGCGTATGTCGGCTTGTCCACGGCGACGGCCGCGCGCATCGGCGGGGCGCTGCTGATGGCAGGGGGCGCCTACCAGCTCTCCCCGCTGAAATATCTGTGCCTCGCCAAATGCCGCACCCCGGTCGGCTTCATCCTGACATCGTGGCGCGACGGTCAGTGGGGCGCGGTGCGCATGGGCGTGCAGCATGGGCTCTTTTGCCTGGGCTGCTGCTGGCTTTTGTTTCTCGCTCTTTTTCCCATTGGGATCATGAACCTCGCCGCGATGGCCGTGGTCACCCTATTAATCTTTGCGGAAAAGACCCTCCCGTCGGGAGAGCGGATAGCAAAGGTGTCTGGTGTCGCCCTGCTCCTCTACGGCGCGACGGTACTGGTCTTTCCACAGGCGCTGCCAACCTTCCAGCCGGCGGACGCCATGACAATGAACTGATCAGCTTTTACCCGGCTAAGGAACTCTTGGCTTAGGACTAGGAAAGGGCTAACACGCTGGCTCTTATTACTTTGTGGCTCTGGTAATTGGCGAAATCGGCGAAGCGACTAATCTCCCCCCTTGAGGGGGAGATGGCCGGCAGGCCAGAAGGGGTCGTTCGACGTAAATCGCCGACGTCATCTTTCGACGCGAAGGGCGCTGGCGACCCCCTCTGTCGCCTTCGGCGACATCTCCCCCTCAGGGGGGAGATCAGCTGCGCTGCCCCAGCCTGGCGCTTTCCACCGCGATGCCCAGCAATGCCTGGCGCGCCAACGCTTCCGACAGATCCGGCCGCTTGCGGGTCTGCAGCACCGCGGCCTGCAGGCGGTTCAGCGCGCGGCCGAGCGCTTCGCTGTTCCAGCGCTCGAGCGTCTTTTCCACCAGCTTGCGGCGCGAGAAGAAAACCGGTGGACGGGCGCCTGCCACGACCGAGGCGGCGTTTCGGCCGCCCGATTCCATCTGGCCGCGCATCACCTGGATCGCCTGCAACTGCCGCATCGCGGAGGACAGCACCAGAAAAGGGTGGCCGCCAGACTGGCAGTGGCGGGTGAAGGCGGTGTCGAAATCGCCGACCTTGCCGTCCAGCACGGCGTCGACCGCGTCGTCGAAGGAAGCGCCGGAGACGTCGCCGGACAGCGCGTTGACGTCGTCGAGGTCGATCTCCTTCTTGCCGTGGGCGTAGAGCACAAGCTTCTCGATCTCGCCGCGCGAGGCCAGACGGTCGCCGCCGAGATTGCGTCGCAACGCCTGCCGGGCGTCGAGCGTCATCGACATGCCGGCCTTGCGCAGCTCGTCGTCGATCACCGAATCGAGATCGCGGGCTTCGTCGGCATAGCAGGGCAAGGCAATGGCGTTGCCGGCCGCCTCGACGATGGCGCGCAGGCCCGTGCCCTTCTTCAGGTCGCCGGCCTCGATGAGAATGATCGCATCCGGCGCCGGCTCGGCCGTCAGCGCCTTGATGTCGTCGGCCAGCGCCTTCTGGCCGCTGGCGTTGCGCACCCAGAGCAGCCGCCGGTCGGAAAACATCGGCACGGTGCGCGCCTCATCGAGCAGCCGGCCTTCGTCGCGGTCGACTTCCGCGCCGTCCAGCTTGACCACCGAGAACGGATCGTCGAGCGGCAGGCCGGTCTTGACCGCGAAGGTCTTCGCCCGCTCGGCGACCAGGCCGCGGTCGGGGCCGTAAAGCAGGACGATGGCCATGGCCGGATCCGGCCGCGCCAGCCACGAATCGACCTCGTATCCTTTCTTCTGTGCCATGCGGGGTGAGTTAGCACGATGGGAATGCTCGGTGAACTGTGCGTTGTTGCATTGATCCCACCCTATCAGGCGTCGGCGCCGCCCCTCATCCCCCTGCCGGACCTTCTCCCCGTATAGTGACGGGGAGAAGGGGACCGGCCGCAACCTCGGCGCTCGTTCTGCAACGCTGGTGGATTGGCGAAACCCTTGATGACGGCGCCCCTCTCCCCGTCACTATACGGGGAGAGGATGCCGGCAGGCAGGTGAGGGGCAGCGCTGCCGTCGACAACTAACCCGAAGCCAACGTGGTCGAAGCATTGCAGCCTCTTGCGCCTAAAGCCATGCGAGCATTCGCCAAATTGCGCGCAGCCTGAAAACATCGACAAGAAATTTCGCCGCCATATCTGCATCTTGTCGGCCATGTGCCGCATCGGCTCCGCGAGGCCGATGGCCGGGAGGACGGCCGCCATCTCGACCGATGAAATGGCGGCGCGGATGTGCAAATATCGCACCGGCAACATTGGAGGACGTGAGCTCATGGCCGATGCTGGAATGTTGCGCTTTCATGTGCCCGAGCCGGAGGTGCGGCCCGGCGGCACGCCCGACTTCTCGAATGTGACCATTCCCAAGGCGGGATCGGTGCCGCGCCCGGAGATCGATGTCGATCCGCGCACCATCCGCGACATGGCCTTCTCCATCATCAGGGTGCTCAACCGCGCCGGCGAAGCGGTGGGGCCTTGGGCGGGCCTGCTCACCGACGAGGAGCTGCTCGAAGGCCTGCGCCACATGATGACGCTCAGGACCTTCGACGCGCGCATGCAGATGGCGCAGCGCCAGGGCAAGACCTCCTTCTACATGCAGCATCTCGGCGAGGAGGCGGTGAGCTGCGCCTTCCGCAAGGCGCTGCAGCCGGGCGACATGAATTTCCCGACCTATCGGCAAGCCGGTCTGCTGATCGCCGACGGCTATCCGATGGTCACGATGATGAACCAGATCTATTCCAACGAGGCCGATCCGCTGAAGGGCCGGCAGCTGCCGATCATGTACTCGTCGAAGGAGCACGGCTTCTTCTCGATCTCCGGGAACCTGGCGACGCAATACATCCAGGCGGTCGGCTGGGCGATGGCCTCGGCGATCTCGAAAGATTCGCGCATCGCCGCAGCCTGGATCGGCGACGGCTCGACGGCGGAATCCGATTTCCATGCGGCGCTGGTCTTCGCCTCGACCTACAAGGCGCCGGTCGTGCTCAACGTGGTCAACAACCAGTGGGCGATCTCGACATTCCAGGGCATAGCGCGCGGCGGCTCCGGCACCTTCGCGGCGCGCGGCCTCGGCTTCGGCATCCCGTCGCTGCGCGTCGACGGCAACGATTATCTCGCCGTGCATGCCGTCGCCAAATGGGCGATCGAGCGGGCGCGGCGCAATCTCGGGCCGACGCTGGTCGAATATGTCACCTATCGCGTCGGCGCGCATTCGAGCTCGGACGATCCGTCCGCCTATCGGCCCAAGGCCGAATCCGATGCCTGGCCGCTCGGCGATCCGGTCGTCAGGTTGAAGAACCATCTCATCCACAGGAAAGTCTGGTCGGAGGATCGCCACACCCAGGCGGAGGCCGAGATCCTCGAAACGGTGATCACGGCGCAGAAGGAAGCCGAAAGCCACGGCACGCTGCATGCCGGCGGCAAGCCGTCGACGCGCGACATGTTCGAAGGCGTCTATGCCGAGATGCCGCCGCATCTCAGGCGCCAGCGGCAGCAGGCGGGGGTCTGACGATGCCGAGAAAAACCATGATCGAGGCAATCCGCGACGCCATGGACGTCTCGATGGCGCGTGACGAGCGCGTCATCGTCTATGGCGAGGATGTCGGCTTCTTCGGCGGCGTCTTCCGCTGCACGCAAGGCCTGCAGGCCAAATACGGCAAGAACCGCTGCTTCGACGCGCCGATCAGCGAATCGGGCATCGTCGGCTCGGCCATCGGAATGGCGGCCTATGGACTGAAACCCTGCGTCGAGGTGCAGTTTGCCGACTATGTCTATCCGGCTTACGACCAGATCGTCTCGGAGGCCGCGCGGCTGCGCTACCGTTCCAACAATGATTTCACCTGCCCGATCGTGGTGCGCATGCCGACCGGCGGCGGCATTTTCGGCGGCCAGACGCACAGCCAGAGCCCCGAGGCCTTGTTCACACATGTGTCGGGCCTGAAGACGGTGGTGCCGTCCAACCCGCACGACGCCAAGGGGCTGTTGATCGCGGCGATTGAGGATCCGGATCCGGTGATCTTCCTCGAGCCGAAGCGGCTCTATAACGGTCCCTTCGACGGCCATCACGACAAGCCGGTGACGCCGTGGTCGAAGCATGAGCTCGGCGAGGTGGCGGACGGCCACTACACGATCCCGCTCGGCAAGGCGGCGATCCGGCGGCCGGGCTCGGCGGTCACGGTGCTTGCCTATGGCACCATGGTCTATGTCGCCGAGGCCGCGGCCGCGGAAACCGGCATCGATGCAGAGATCATCGATCTCAGGACGCTTCTGCCGCTCGACCTCGACACGATCGTCGCTTCGGTGAAGAAGACGGGGCGCTGCGTCGTCGTGCATGAGGCGACGCTGACCTCCGGCTTCGGCGCCGAGCTGGTCGCGCTGGTGCAGGAAAACTGCTTCTACCATCTGGAAGCCCCGGTGACACGGGTCGCCGGCTGGGACACGCCCTATCCGCATGCGCAGGAGTGGGAGTATTTCCCCGGCCCGGCCAGGGTCGGGCGCGCGCTCGTCGAGACGATTGAAGCTTGAAGAAGGGGGAAGCCTGAGGATGGGCGAATATGTGATCAAGCTTCCCGATGTCGGCGAAGGCGTCGCCGAGGCCGAGCTCGTCGAATGGCACGTCAAGATCGGCGACCTGGTGCGCGAGGACGCCGTGCTGGCGGCCGTCATGACCGACAAGGCGACCGTCGAGATCCCCTCGCCGGTCGACGGCGAGATCCTTTGGCTCGGCGCCGAGATCGGCGACACGGTGGCGATCGGCTCGCCGATCGTGCGGCTGAAGGTAGCCGGCGAAGGGAATGTGAAAGCCGACGGCGACGCCAAGGCCGCACCGAAGGCAGAAACGCCGGCCGAGCCCACAGCGGCAAAGTCCGACCCGGCGCCGAACGCCGCGAAAGCGGCGCCAAAACCGGCGCAAGTCTCGGCGCAGCCTTCCGTCGCGGCGCCCAAGGGCACGCGCCCGGCGTCCGTCACCGGCGCGCCGCGTCCGGAAGGCGAAAAGCCGCTGGCCTCGCCCGCCGTCCGGCTGCGCGCCAGGGAAGCCGGCATCGATCTTCGCCAGGTTCCGGGCAGCGGCCCGGCCGGGCGCATCAGCCATGAGGACCTGGATGCCTTCCTGGCGCGCGGGCCGCAGCTTGCCCGCCCCACCGGGCTTGCCCCAAAGGACGGCATCGAGGACATCAAGGTCATCGGCCTGCGGCGCAAGATCGCCGAGAAGATGGCGCTCGCCAAATCGCGCATCCCGCATATCACCTATGTCGAGGAGATCGACGTCACGGCGCTGGAGGAGCTGCGCGCCACGTTCAACAAGGAAAAGCGCGCCGATCGCCCCAAGCTGACGCTGCTGCCCTTCCTGATGCGGGCGATGGTCAAGGCGATCGCCGACCAGCCGAACCTCAACGCCCTGTTCGACGACGAGGCCGGCATCATCCACCAGCATGAAGGCATCCATATCGGCATCGCCGCGCAGACGCCCACCGGGCTCGTCGTGCCGGTGGTCAAGCATGCCGAGGCGCGCGACCTGTGGGATTGCGCCGCGGAGGTGAACCGGCTGGCCGAGGCAGCCAAGTCCGGCACGGCCAGCCGCGACGAGCTCTCGGGCTCGACCATCACCATCACCTCGCTCGGTGCGATGGGCGGCGTGGCGACGACGCCGGTCATCAACTATCCGGAAGTGGCGATCGTCGGCGTCAACAAGATGATGGTGCGGCCGGTGTGGGATGGCACCCAGTTCATCCCGCGCAAGATGATGAACCTGTCGTCCAGCTTCGACCATCGCGTCATCGACGGCTGGGACGCCGCGGTGTTCGTGCAGCGCATCAAGGCGCTCATGGAGACGCCGGCGATGATCTTCGTGGATTGAGGGGGATGAGGTTTATCGCAAACGTAGGTAAGGCAGGGAAAGGCGCGGCGCCGGGATGTCGGCTCCCCCTTCTCCCCTTGTGGGAGAAGGCGTCGCCGAAGGATGAGGGGTGCTCCAGGGAACGCCGGCGTCTCACTCCGCTGGAACACCCCTCATCCGTCTCGGCGCTGACGCGCCGATCCACCTTCTCCCACAAGGGGAGAAGGAGAGGCGCCGCGCTCGTTTCCGAAAGGATGCAGCTGACATGAAAGAAATCTCCTGCAAGCTGCTCGTCATCGGCGCCGGGCCGGGCGGCTATGTCTGCGCCATCCGCGCCGGCCAGCTCGGCGTCGACACCGTCATTGTCGAGTTCGGCAAGCCGGGCGGCACCTGCCTCAATGTCGGCTGCATCCCGTCCAAGGCGCTCATCCATGCCGCGGAGGAGTTCGACAAGGTTGCGCACATGGCCGGCGGCAAGGATCCGCTCGGCATCAAGGTCGCCGCGCCGGCGCTCGATCTGGCCACGACGATCACCTGGAAGGACGGTATCGTTAGCCGGCTGAACAGCGGCGTCGCCGGGCTGCTGAAGAAGGCCAAGGTCAAGACGGTGCAAGGCTGGGCGACGTTCCGCGACGGCAAGACCGTCGAGGTCGAGACCGAGACCGGAACGCAGGTGATCCGCGCCGAGACGGTCGTGATCGCCACCGGTTCGGCGCCGGTCGAGCTGCCGTTCCTGCCTTTCGGCGGCCCGGTCGTCTCATCGACCGAAGCGCTGGCGCTGAGCGAAATGCCGAAGAAGCTCGCCGTCGTCGGCGGCGGCTGTATCGGGCTCGAGCTCGGCATGGCCTTCGCCAAGATGGGCGCCAAGGTCACCGTGGTCGAAGCCCTGCCGCGCGTGCTCGCGCAGTACGATGCCGAGCTGACGAGGCCGGTGCTGAAGCGGCTCGGCGAGCTCGGCGTCGAGGTGATGAGCGGCGCCAAGGCCAAGGGACTGTCGACCAAGGGCGATGCGCTGCTGGTGGAAACCGCCGACGGCAAGAACGCCAAGATCGCGGCCGACAAGATCCTGGTGACGGTCGGGCGCAAGCCGCTGACCGAAGGTTGGGGGCTGGACCAGATCGACCTCGACAAGGCGGGAAGATTCATCCGCATCGACGACCAGTGCCGGACCTCGATGCGCGGCATCTACGCCATCGGCGACGTGACCGGCGAGCCGATGCTGGCGCATCGCGCCATGGCGCAGGGCGAGATGGTGGCCGAGATCGTCGCCGGCCACAAAAGGAGCTGGGACAAGCGCGCCATTCCCGCGATCTGCTTCACCGATCCGGAGCTGGTCACAGCCGGCCTGTCGCCCGAAGAGGCCAAGGCGTTCGCCGGCGAGATCAAGATCGGACAGTTTCCCTTCGCCGCCAATGGCCGCGCCATGACCAGGCAAGGCGAGGACGGCTTTGTGCGGGTCGTGGCTCGCGCGGACAATCATCTGGTGCTGGGCATCCAGGCGGTCGGGCAGGGTGTTTCGGAACTGTCGACGGCCTTCGGCCTGGCGCTCGAAATGGGCGCGCGGCTGGAAGACATAGCCGGCACCATCCACGCCCATCCGACCCAGGGCGAAGGTTTTCAGGAAGCGGCGCTGAAGGCGCTCGGGCACGCGCTGCATATTTAAGAGAGGCTTTCCCTTTCCTCTCCCCCGATCGACGGGGGAGAGGAAGGGCGCGAACCTGTTCCTCTTGGCTCCTTTCCTCTCCCTCCGGAGGGGGGAGAGGTGGCGCTGCGAAGCAGCGACGGAGTGGGGGAAGCCGCTGTTCAAATGCGGAGGCGCGTACAACTATTCACCACCACCGAGCCTCGATCGCTTGAAACAACAACGGCCGGCGCCGGTCGACCCCCGAGCTTCGCTCGACACCTCTCGCCGATCGACGGGGGAGAGGAAGAGCGCGAACCTGTTCCTCTTGGCTCCTTTCCTCTCCCTGAGGAGGGGGGAGAGGTGGCGCTGCGAAGCAGCGACGGAGTGGGGGAAGCCGCTGTTCAAATGCGGAGGCGCGTACAACTATTCACCACCACCGAGCCTCGATCGCTTGAAACAACAACGGCCGGCGCCGGTCGACCCCCCGAGCTTCGCTCGACACCTCTCCCCCGATCGACGGGGGAGAGGAAGTCGCGAACCTCCCCAGCTCGCCAGCCGCCTGCTCTCACTATCAACGCCCCCGCGTGGATCGCATGGCGTTTCATGCTCATTGTTGCTATGGCCTGTTTCCAAGACTTGTCGCCGGCATATCAGCATGGATCTGAAGAAATATATTACGATTCGCTGCAATACCCGCGCCAGCTTCACGCCAAGCCAGTGGAGCGGCAAAGGACGGGCGAATCTCGACCCTGTCTGGCTGGTCGAACGGCTGGCTCTGTTTGACAATTACTGCGCTGCCTCGCTCGAAACACAGTCTCTGAAGGACTTTACGGTCCTCATCGCGCTGGATGCCGATACGCACGAAAATTATGTCCGGGCCGTCTGCAATTGCGTGGATGGTGTCGAGGTGAGGCCGATCCTGGTCGAGGCCGGTGAGGACCACGGCGCCCGGTTCAATGCTTTCGTCCAGGCAGACACCGACGCCCGGTTCGTGTCGCTCACGCGGCTCGACAGCGACGACGCGCTTGCGCCGAGCTTCATGGCGCGGATCGACCATCTGGCGCGAAGGGAGATTGAAAAGGGCACGGTGGACGAGCAACCTCTCTATATTGCCTTTCCGCACGGCCAGAATTTTGACACGGCAACCGGCCGCTACACCGACCATGAGTACGCCATGTCGGCTTTCGGAACCTTGGTCGAGAAGAGATCGGCGGCGATGAATGGCGTCTACAGCGACCATCACCAGAAGATGGCGACCCGCTACAACACGATCATCGCGCCGTCGAAGGATGCCCAATGGTGTATCGTCGTCCATGACAACAACGTCGCCAACGTTCTCAGGGGCAAGCCGACCGAGACGCCTTCCTTCAGAGTGGGGCGGCCAGGCGCCAAGCCACGCGAGCTTGTCCGGCAGGAGAAGCCGCCACAAGCCGCTCGGAGCACCGGCATCGCCTCGCGAACCACAGGCAACCTTGTCCGGTTTCTATCAGGGCGTCCGTTGAATTTGCGCAAATAGCGGACGCGCCGCGGGTCGGAGTTCTCCCTTCTCCCCTTGTGGGAGAAGGTGGCCGCGAAGCGGCCGGATGAGGGGTGTTCCAGGAAATGCGTCTCACTCCGCTGGAGTACCCCTCATCCGTCTCGGCGCTTCGCGCCGATCCACCTTCTCCCACCAGGGGGAGAAGGAGAGGGCGTTGCTCAGCTCGCCAGCCGGCTCACCATCTCGTGCTGCGCGTAGGCGCGGCCGAAGCGGTTGGCCAGGAAAGCGTCGAGCGCGATGTCTTCCTGGCGGACAAATCCCTTTGCCGGCAGGGTGCCGTCGGCCAGCATGTCGAGCACGGCGCAGATGCCGGAGGCGGTGGTGATCTGGATGGCGCTGCGCACGACATTGCCGACGCGGTGCGAGTAGATCTTGTTGGCGTAGGTCTCCTGCAGCAGGCGACCGTTCCTGCGCCCCGAAACGGTGACGAAGACGATGACCACGTCCTGCAGCGTGGCCGGCAGGGCGCTTTCGAAGATGTCCTTCAGCACGTCGCGGCGGTGGCGCAGCCCGAGGTCGTTGAGCAGCGCCTTCATGATCGCGGCGTGGCCGGGATAGCGGATGGTGCGGTAGTTCAGCGTGCGCACCTTGCCCTTCAGCGTCTCGGCCAAAGTGCCGAGACCGCCCGAGGTGTTGAAGGCCTCGTAGGTGACGCCGTCGAGCGAGAACTCCTCGCGCTCCTCCAGAGGCGGCACCTCGATCAGCTCGCCTTCGACGATCGCCTCGCAGGGCTCGCAATATTCGTTGATGACGCCGTCGGTGCTCCAGGTCAGGTTATAGTTCAGCGCGTTCGACGGATATTGCGGCAGCGCGCCGACGCGCATGCGCACGCTCTCCAGCGTGTCGAAGCGGCCGGCGAGATCGTTGGCGACGATCGAGATGAAGCCCGGCGCCAGGCCGCATTGCGGAATGAAGGCGCTCCTGGCATCGCGCGCCAGCTCCTTCACGCGGCGGGTCGAGACGACGTCTTCGGTGAGGTCGAGATAATGCACGCCGGTCGCTGCCGCGGCCTCGGCGATGCGCGTGGTGAGGTGGAAAGGCGCAGCGCTCAGCACGGCGAACTTGCCGGCCAGAATCTTCTCAAGCGCGCCGGGCGCTGCGATGTCGAGCTCCTGCGTTTCGACGCCGGCCGGCAATTCGGCCGCAGCGAGCTGGGCGGCGGAGCGGTCGACGAGCGTGACGCGATAGTCACCCGTGGCGGCGAGCATCTCGGCGATGGTCGAGCCGATCTTGCCGGCGCCGACGACAACGATGTTCTTCATAGTCAATTCCCCTGCCAAATTCGAATTGGCTGATTCATTGCAGCTTGCCTGTCGAAAGGAAGCGTGAAATCTGGCAGAGTGAAGCGCAACTTTAAGCGATTTGCCGAAAGGTTTCGTCGAAATGCTCACGGAAGCTGAACAGGCCCTGCTTTCCCTGCTGCGCGCCAACGCCCGCGCCTCGACGGCGGAGCTCGCGCGTAAGCTCGGCGTGTCGCGCACCACGGTGCAGAGCCGGATCGAGCGGCTGGAACAGCGCGGCATCATTACCGGCTACGGCGTCAGACTTTCACCCGACTATGAACAGGGGCTGGTCAAGGCGCATGTGCTGCTCACCGTCACGCCCAAGCTCGCCGACAAGGTGGTGCGCAGTCTCGAGGCGATGCCGCCGGTCAGGACGGTGCATTCGGTGAGCGGCAATTTCGACATGATCGTCATCGTCGACGCTCCGTCGATCAGGGATCTCGACGCCCTGCTCGACCAGATCGGCGCGATGGACGGGGTGGAGCGGACGTCGTCGTCGATCATTTTGTCGACGAGGGTGGATAGGTGAGCGGGGCCATTTGGAGATGCTGGCGGGACAGCACCCCCCTCTGTCCTGCCGGACATCTCCCCCTCAAGGGGGGAGATCAGCAGCTTCGACGCCCCGCCTACCTTGCAACGCTAGAGATCGGCGAAAGTCGAGGTGACGGCCAATCTCCCCCCTTGAGGGGGAGATGCCCGGCAGGGCAGAGGGGGGCGCGAAGGAACGCGACGTCTGCCATTTCGTTCCTGAATAAACTCGCTACGCCCTCCTTCTCTCCTGCCCCCCGTCCAGCCACCCCAAATCCTCCGGCGAAAGCTCGATATCCAGCGCCTTGAGGCTGTCCTCCAGCTCGTCAAGCGTGCGCGGGCCGATCAGCGGCACCGACGGGAAGGGCTGTGCGAGCACATAGGCCAGCGCGACATGGATCGGGCTCTTGCCGAGTTTTCCGGCCAATTCGATCGCGCGGTCGCGGCGGCCGAAATTCTTCTCCGAATACCAGACCCGCACCAGCTCCTCATTGTCGGTCCGGTCTCGGCCGGCGCGGTCGGTGAAGAAGCCGCGGCCCTGGCTCGACCAGGCGAAGTTCGGCATCTGGCGTGCCGTCAGCCAGGCCTTCCACGCATCGGTCGAGGAGGTGATGCAGCCCGCCCAGATCGGCTCCAGCATCTCGGCCAGCGAGAAGTTGTTGGAGAGCGCGCCGGGCTTCTGCTTTCCGTTCTTTTCGGCATAGCGAATAGCCTCGTCCATGCGCTCCATCGTCCAGTTGGAGCCGCCGAACAGGCCGCGGATGCGGCCGGCCCTGGCCTCGCGGTCCATGGCATCGACGAATTCGCCGACCGGCACGTCGGGATTGTCGCGGTGCATGAAATAGATGTCGACATGGTCGGTCTGCAGCCGGTCGAGTGACTGGGCGAGCTGCCTGCCGATCACATCGGGATAGCAGAGCGGCGAATGCGCGCCCTTGGCGATGATGACCGACTGCTCGCGCACGCCGCGATTCATCAGCCATTGCCCGAGCAGCGTCTCGGTGTAGCCGGCGCCATAGACAAAGCCGGTGTCGAACAGATTGCCGCCGGCCTCGAAGAAAGCGTCGAGCAGGATCGAGCCGGAGGAGAAGGTGCGGAAATCCTCGAAGCCGAGC
Source organism: Mesorhizobium sp. WSM4904 (assembly GCF_029674545.1). NCBI lineage: Bacteria > Pseudomonadati > Pseudomonadota > Alphaproteobacteria > Hyphomicrobiales > Phyllobacteriaceae > Mesorhizobium > Mesorhizobium sp. WSM4904. The sequence goes on from NZ_CP121354.1 coordinate 891,494, forward strand.
GCCAGCCGCGACGCTGCGCGCGGCAGGCCCGGGATGGCGCGCTTGCCGATGGCGGCACCGCCGGTGCGGAGCGGCCGGCCGGAGACGGTGTTGACGTGCTTAGCCGGCTTTTCGATCTCGTATTCCAGCCCGACGGCCGCGCGCCATTTGTCGAGCACACGCAGCGTGCCGAGGCTGTCGGCCCAGGCCATGCCCGGCCAGGCGAACTCCCGGCGGCCGGCCCGGATCGCCTCGCCGGCGGCGTCGACCTCGAAGGAATAGAGGTGGCGGGTCTCGTTGACGCTGAGGGTTTCACGCGTGCCGCCGGACCGGATCACGTCGATCCGGCCCGGTCCGACATCGCGGTTGCCACCGGCGAACCAGAAGTCGGGCACCTCGATCTGGCCCTTGGTGCCGAAGATGCGCAGCACATTGTCCTGGTTGAGCGAAATGCTGCAGGAGACCTCGGCGACGATGCCGCCAGGGAAATGGAGCAGCGCCGAGGCCCATTCGTCGACGCCGGACTGGCCGAGATGGGCGGCGCCCACCACCTTGTCCGGCTCGACAAAAGCTTGTCCTGTCGCGGCGCCGGCTATCAGCCGCGCCATCGATACCGGATAGCCGCCGACATCGAGGATGCCGCCGCCGGCCAGCTCATTGGCATAAAGCCGATGCTCGGGCATGAAGCCCGGCATGGCGAAGCCGAAGCTCGACTTGATCATGCGCACCTCGCCGATGACGCCCGATTTGATCAGCTCGACCAGCTGCAGCGTCTGTGGGTGCAGCCGGTACATGAAGGCTTCGCCGAGAAAGGTGCCGGCCTTGCGCGCCGCATGCATCATGGCGTCGGCCTCGAAGGCGGTCAGCGCCAGCGGCTTCTCGCACAGCACATGCTTGCCGGCTTCGGCTGCCTTGATCGCCCATTCGGCATGACCGGGATGCGGCGTCGAGATGTAGACGGCGTCTACACCATCGTCGGCCAGCAGCGCGTCATAGCCGTCGAGGATGCGGGCGCCCGGAAAGGCTTGCGCCAGTCCCGGCTTGCCGGGGTTGCGGGCGCCGAGCGCAACCAATTCGCCGGTGCGTGACTGCGCCACGCCGCCGGCAAAGGATCTTGCGATGCTGCCGGGCCCGAGGATGCCCCAGCGTATTTTTCCAGATGTCATGTCGAATTCTCCATGGGTCGCCGCCACGCCTGGCATGCCGGCAAGAAAAATCGGGTTCAGCGGATCCTCGCGCCTGTCTTGTCGAAGAGCAGCGCGCGCTCCGCCTTGATCGAGACGGTGAAATGGTCGCCGCTGGCGCGCTGGCGCGCCGCCTCGCGTTCGACGATCAGTTCCTCGGCTCCGGCATTGGCGTAGACGTAGCTCACCGAGCCCAGATGCTCGGCGACGTCTGCCTTGACCGGAATATCGCAGCCGCCCTCGCCGGCCTCGAAGAAATGCTCCGGCCGAACGCCGAGCACGACCTCGGCGCCGACGGCCGGCAAAGCTTCGCAGAGCGGCTTCTTCAGCCTGGCGCCGCCATGATTGACGAGCTCGACGATCGCTGCGCTGTTCGACGTCTCGACGACTTTCGCCGCCAGGAAGTTCATCTTCGGCGAGCCGATGAAGCCGGCGACGAAACGGTTGGCGGGGTCGTCGTAAAGGTCGAGCGGGGCGCCGATCTGCTCGACATTGCCGGCCTTCAGCACCACGATGCGGTCGGCCAGCGTCATCGCCTCGGTCTGATCGTGCGTCACGTAGATCATGGTGACGCCGAGCTCCTTATGCAGGCGCGAGATCTCGACCCGCATCTGCACTCTCAGCTCGGCGTCGAGGTTCGAGAGCGGCTCATCGAAGAGAAAAACCTGCGGCTCGCGCACGATGGCGCGGCCGATGGCGACACGCTGGCGCTGGCCGCCGGACAATTGCTTCGGCCGGCGCTGCATCAGCTCGTCGATACACAGGATCTCGGCGGCGCGCTTGACCCGTCGTTCGGTGTCGGCCTTGGGGTTGCCGTTCATGCGCAGCCCGAAGGAGAGGTTCTGCTCCACCGTCATGTGCGGATAGAGGGCGTAGGACTGGAACACCATGGCGATGCCGCGATCGGCCGGCTCGACATCGTTCATCACCTTGCCGCCGATGGCGATCCTGCCGTCGCTGATGTCCTCCAGCCCGGCGATCATGCGCAAAAGCGTGGATTTGCCGCAGCCGGACGGGCCGACGAAGACGACGAACTCGCCGTCGGCGATATCGATGTTGGCACCATGGACGACCTGGAAGGTGCCGAAGCGCTTGACGACATTGGTGAGGGTGACCGCGGCCATCTCGCTCCTAACCTATTTGACCGCGCCGGCGGCGATGCCGGCGATGAAATGACGCTGCAAAAGCACGAAGACGACGAGCATCGGCACCGTCAGCATCACGGCGCCGGCCATGATGCCGCCCCAGGAGACCTTGGTGAGTCCGATCAGCGTGCCGAGCGCCACCGGCGCCGTCATCGCGCCGGGCTGGCTGTTGATCAGCAGCGGCCAGAGATAATTGTTCCATGAGGCGAGGAAGAGGATGATGGCCAGGGCCGCCAGCATCGGCCGCGCCAAGGGCAGCGCGACGAAGAGGAAGATGCGCCACTCCTTCACGCCCTCGACCCGCGCGGCGTCGAACAGCTCGGCCGGCATCATCGAAAAGGCCTGGCGCATGAAGAGCACGCCCAGCGAATTGAACAGCGGCGGCACGATGAGCGCGATCCAGGTGTTGGCCAAGGCGAAGTCGCGCGCCACCATGATGAATTGCGGGATCAGCACCACGGCATAGGGAAGCGTGATGGTGCCGAAAATGATCGCCACCACCAGCCCCTTGCCGAGGAACTCGTAGCGCGCCAGCGCCCAGCCGGCCATCGAGGTGAGCAGCACCGACAGGAAGGTGTAGGTCACCGCCACCGAGACGGAGATGCCGATGGCGCCGACGAAATTGGTGTCGCGCTGCAGATTGTTGAAATTGTCGAGGAAGCCGTCATGCGGCAGAAGCTCGATGCCGGGGCTGAAGATGCCGTTGTCGGGCATGGTGGAGAACACCACCATCATCCACAGCGGGAACAGCCAGACCAGTGCCAGCGGCGTCAGGAAAAGATGCAGCGCGATCGTGCGGCCGAGCCGTCTTTGAGAGCGCGAGGTCATTTCGGCTCCCCCGTCATTTTGGTTCTCTCGTCAGCCAGAGCTGGACCAGCGTGATGGCGATGGCGAGCCCCGCCATCGTGTAGGCGATCGCCGAGGCATAGCCGAAATTGAGCGAGCGGAAGCCCTGGCGGTAGAGCAGGAGACCCAGCGTCTCGGTGCCGCCGCCCGGCCCGCCACGCTCGGTGATCAGAAACGGCTCGGTGAAGAGCTGCATGGTGCCGATGATCGACAGCACGGCGCAGAAGACGATGACCGGCTTCAAGAGCGGCAGAGTGATGTGGAAGAACTGTCTCACCTTGCTGACGCGGTCGAGCGTCGCCGCCTCGTAGACGTCCTCCGGAATCGACTGCAGGCCGGCCAGGATGATGATGGCGTTGTAGCCCGCCCAGCGCCAGGTCACCGCGATCATGATCAGCGCCATGGCCGGCGTGACGTTGGAGAACCAGTCGATCTTGGGCAGGCCGACGCTGTCGAGCAGCTTGTTGACAATGCCGAAATCGAGGCTGAACATCAGCCGGAACACCGCCGAATAGGCCACCTCGCCGACCACGACCGGGGCGAAGAAGGCGAAGCGGTAGAGGCCGCGCGCCTTCAGCAGCGGCGAATTCAAAAGCACCGCCATCACGATCGCCAGCGAGATCATCACCGGCACCTGGATGACGAGGATCAAGAGCGTGTTCTTCAAAGCGTTGAAGAAGGCGGGGTCGCCGATCAGGCGGCCCCAGTTGAAGGCCGGCGCGAAGCGCCACGGCACGGTGCGTGTCGCCTGGAAGGAGATCAGGAACGAACTGATGATCGGCCAGATCCAGAAGATGGCGAAGATCAGCAGATAGGGCGTGAGGAAGCGATACGCGGTGGCGTTGCGGTAGCGCATCGTCTTCCTCCTTTCCGGTTGTTTGTTTCACGCCTGTCGTGGCGGGCGGTGTTGATACCGATGCGGCCGGTGGTAGGCCGCCATCATTTGACGAGGTCGGCGCTGCCCCTCATCCGCCTGCCGGCACCTTCTCCCCGTATAGTGACGGGGAGAAGGGAGCTGACCGCGGCCTTGGCGCTCTTCCGCGCAACGCTGGTGATTGGCGAAACCGCCGACGACAGCGTCCCTCTCCCCGTCACTATACGGGGAGAGGATGCCGGCAGGCAGGTGAGGGGCAGCGCCAGCAGTCCGGCAAGTTGCTCCTGTATCCGACCTTGCGGCATCGACGTCATGCTCACTTGACCGGCAGGCCGGTCGCCGAGGCGATCTGGCTGGCGGCGTCGTCGAGCGCGGCCTTGGCGTCCGGATAGCCGCCGGCCAGGTATTTGGTCTGCACGGCGCGGACGATGATCTCGGCGTCGCTCTGGAACTGGGTGCCGCGGCTCGGAACAACCTTCGGCAGCGTGGCGAGGATGTCCTTCCACACCGCCTGGTCGCCCCAGTAGGGCTGCCCCTGCGCGACATAGGGATCGTCGAGCGCCGAGATCAGCGAGGGCACCAGGCCGAAATCCTTCAGCATGGTGATCTGGCCCTCATTCGTCTCCAACGTGTATTTCAGATAGGCGTAGGCGGCTTCCTTGTTCTTGCTGGCCGAAGTGATGGCCAGGGAGGAGCCGCCGAGATTGGCGGCGCGCGGGCCGTCGGCAGTCAGGCTCGGCATCAGATAGACGCCCCATTTGCCGCTTTCCTTCGGCGATTCGGTGCGGATGGTGCCCTCATACCAGCCGCCATAGACCTGGGTGGCGACGGTGCCGGCCGTGTTGTTGGTGATCTTGGTCGACCAGTCGGCCGAGGAGACGATGCCGGCGTCCTTCATCTCCTTCACCTTGGTCATGGCGTCGACGCATTTCGGCTGGTTGACCGTGATCGACTGGCCGTCTTCGGCGAAATAGGCGCAGCCCTGCTCGTTGGAGATCATGCGGAAGAATTCGGTGTCGCCGTTGAAGTCGGCATTGGTCATGGAGACGCCGGGATTGGCGGCCTGGATCTTCTTGCCGGCGGCGATGAAATCGTCCCAGGTCTTGATCGAGGCGGGATCGACGCCGGCCTTCTCGTAGAAGTCGCGGCGATAGAAGACGGCGACCGGGCCGGAATCCCAGGGCATCGCATAGGCCTTGTCGCCGACCTCGAGCTCGGTGCGCTTGAAGTCGGGGAATTTCTTCTGATCCTCGGCGGTGTAGCCCAGCGTGTGCAGGTCGACGAAGCAGTCGGGGAACTGGCTCCAGTAGTTCTCGGCCTCGCCGTTCTCGATCGAGACGATGTCGGGCAGGCCGACGCCGCCGGCGGCGCAGCCGGCGATCGACTTGTCGTAGGTCGGCTGGTTGCCGAGGTCCTGAACCGTGACCTTGATGTCGGGGTATTTCTTGTTGAAGCCCTCGACGGTCGACTTCAGCGACGAAGCGGCGATGTTCCAGCTCCAGATCGTGAGTTCGCCGGATTGCGCGAGGGCCGGGCCGGAGCCCAGGGCAAGCAAAAGCGCGGCGCAGGTCAGTGTGGTGCGCATTGAAATCCTCCCATTTCGTTTGCTCTCTCACCGTGAGCATGGGTAGATTATGCGGCGCGGAAGGCTTGTCCCCGACAAAGGGAATAAGAAGTTGGCGGAAAGTAAGATGCCCGGGCGTCCGTTCTACCAGCCAGGCGCGAGCAGCGTCGAAGGCCTGCCGCTGGCTTTGCAGATGTTCCACAACCATCCGTTGGTGATGCTGAAGCCGCACTGGCACGCCCAGGTCGAGGTGAATTTCATCGTGCGCGGCAGCGTGCACTACCGCATGGCCGAGCACGAGCTCGCGCTTTCGGCCGGCGAGATGTGCCTGTTCTGGGGCGGGCTGCCGCACCAGATGGACGATCTGACCGACGACGCCATCTATGCCGGCGCGCATCTGCCCCTGGTGCATTTCTTCCGGCTGCATCTGCCGGCCGATGTCAGGCACCGGCTGATGACCGGCGCGACACTGGTGACGAATGCCACCGACCAGTCCGACAACGACAATTTCAAGCGCTGGAACGAGTACGCGCGCTCGGGCGATGCGGCCAAGGCCGAACATGCCGTCAACGAGCTGCTGCTTCGGCTCGAGCGGGTGCGCTTCGAGCCCTACCGGCTGGTGCCGGAGACCGCGTCGGGGCACGGGGCGGGCAGCCCCTTCGACCAGCAATCCTCGCGCAATGTCGGGCGCATGTGCGATTTCATCGCCGAGAATTTCCTCTACGACATCGACTGCGTGAACATAGCGGCGGCGGCCGACATCCATCCCAAATACGCCATGAGCCTGTTCAAGAAATCGACGGGCATGACGCTCAACGAATATGTCAATCTGCTGCGGCTGAGCTATGCGCAGGCGCTTTTGATGCATGAGGGCGCCAACGTGCTGAAGGTCGCAATGGACTCGGGCTTCGGCTCGCTCAGCGCCTTCAACAAGTCGTTCCGCAAGCTTGCCGGCATGTCGCCCTCCGATTTCCGCAAGGCGGGCGTCGCGCGGTAAAAATGATCAACGGTCGCCCACCCGTCGTCATTCTAGGGCGGAGCGGGAAGCGAAGCGTACCGCGTAGACCCTAGAATGACGATGTTGGGGCGCCTGCAACCTTTCAAAATTCCTGTGTCGGGGAACTGCCTCAGGCTTCTGGGACTCGCACAGCCGGAAAGCTCACCGACACGCCAAGTCCGGGATTGTTGTCGTCTAACGTGATGGTGGCGCCATGCAGGTCGGCGACGGCCTTGACGAGGCTGAGGCCAAGGCCGCTGCCCGGCGTCGTACGGCTGGTATCCAGACGGTAGAGCCGCTGGAAGACCTTTTCGCGCTCCCCGGCCGGAATGCCGGGGCCGTTGTCGCTCACGTGGACGAGGATGCGGTCGTCCTGCCGCGTCACCGACAGCTCGATCGCCGTGCCCGCAGGGCAATGCCTAAGTGCGTTCTCGACAAGATTGGCCAGCATCTGCATCAGCAGGTCGCGGTCGCCGTGGATATACCATTTCGTATCCGGAACAAGCTTCGTCGACAGCGACTTTCCGTCATCCTCGGCAACGTCGGCATAGACGTCGCCGATGGTGTCGACGACAGTGCCGACATCGAGATCGACGAAGCGCGCCTTGCGGGCGCCGGCCTCGATCTGGGCGATGCGCAGAAGCGCGTCGAAGGTCTCGTTGATCTGCGAGCTTTCGGCGCGCGCATCGGCGAGCTCGTCGGCGACGTCCTCGCCCGAAACGGTCTTGTCGGCGGCCTGCTCGAGGATCATCTGCAGGCGGTTGAGCGGCGTCTTCAGGTCATGCGCAATGTTCGCGCTAACCTCCCGCATGCCGTCGACCAGCGCCGACAGGCGGTCGAGCGCGGCGTTCACCTGGGTGGATACGGCATCGATGTCGTCGCCGTTGCCGGTCAGCGCGATACGCGTGTCGAGCCGTCCGTGCGAGACGTCGACCATGGTGGCGGCGATGCCGTCGAGCCGCCGCTGGACGCGCGAGGCAAGCAGGGCGCCGCCGGCGATCGCGAGGCCGGTGATGAACAGCGTCCCCCAGCCGAAGCTCATCAGCACGATGGTCTCCAGCTCGTCGGTCTCGGCGAGCGAGGCGGCAACCGTCAGGCTGTTGCCGCCAACCTCGCCGGTATAGGCGCGATACATCGTGTCGGGCGGCACGCCCGGCAGTCTGGCGGCGAACATCGAGAAACCGTCGGGCAGGCCGGAAGCGGTGAAGTTTCCCGCCAGATGGTTGCCGTCGGGATCGGTCAGCGAGAAAAGTTGATCCTTGTCGGGGCTGAGGTCGGCGTTGTTGTTGACCGAGGCGATGAGATCTTCCTTCTCGTTCCCCGCATAGGTCAGGGCCACGACCGTATAGGTCTCCTTGATGGATTGATCGAGCCGTCTCGCCAGGTCGGCGCTCATCAGCTGGTAGACGACCGCCCCGGACAGAATGAAGGCAAGCACGAACAGGAAGGCAAAGGCCAGCGCCAGCCGGAACGGCGTGCTGCGCAGCAGGCTGGGGCGCTTGTCCTTCATCGCACCAATTCCCTAGCACAGAAATTTTGGCCGGTCGGATGTGTTTGCCATGGCAGGTCGCATCCCTTGGAGATCGACCACTGACGCCCCTCGCTTCGTCATCCTCGGGCGGAGCAAGGAGCGAAGCGACGCAGCGCAGACCCGAGGATCCATTCCGTTACATATGAGCGCTGCGGCGGTGCAGAATTCTGCTCCGCTGCACCCTACGATCAAAGTCACGGAATGGATCCCCAGGGTCTCCGCGACGGAGCTTCGCTCCTGCTTCGCCATGGGATTGACGAGGTTGGAGGGCCTCCGCCACTTGCAAACGCTTATGATGGTTGGGCGAGACGAACAATAAGGCTGACCTGCCGACAAGCCTGCAACCTTTCAAAGTCCTTGTGTCGGGAGCTAGACGGACTTCGGCCATAACAGCCACAGCAGCGCCAGCGCCGCCGCTATCCAGACCGCAATCATGAAGATCAGGCCGGTCAGGCTGACCGGCCTGGTGCTGCGCGTGGCAGTGTCGCGGAATTCCTGCATGAGGCCGGGCGGAACCAGTTTGACCGCAAGCAGGATGCCGAGCGGAACGATAACAAGGTCGTCCAGATAGCCGACGATCGGAATGAAATCCGGAATGAGGTCGACGGGGCTGAGCGCATAGGCTGCAACCGCGCCGGCCATGACCTTCGCGTACCAGGGAACGCGTGGATCGCGGGCAGCGAGCCACAGGGCCACAACGTCGCGCTTCATGCGACGCGCCCATTGCCTTGCGGAGTCCAGCATCGACATGTCGCTTATATATGGACAGCCGGCCGGAGACGCGAGATACGATCGGGCATGGATCGTCAACCCGGCACGTGCAGGCTGTAGCCGGTGTTGCGCACCGTGTGGATGAGCGCCACGTCGAACGGCCTGTCGACCTTGGCCCGCAGCCGGCTGATATGGGTCTCGACGACGCTGGTCTTGGGATCGAAATGGAAATCCCAGACGCGCTCCAGAAGCATGGTGCGGGTAATCACGCGGCCCTCGCCGCGCATCAGCACCTCGAGCAGGCTGAATTCCCGGGGCTGCAGGTCGATCGTCTGTCCCTGCCTGGTCACCCGGCGCATGATCAGGTCCATCTCGAGGTCGGCGACGCGCAGACTGGTTTTCTGTTCCTGCGCCGCCGGCCGGCGGCCGAGCGCGTTGATGCGGGCCAGCAGCTCGGAGAAGGCGAAGGGCTTGACCAGATAATCGTCGCCGCCAGCCTCCAGTCCTTCGACCCGGTCATCGACGCCGCCGATCGAGGTCAGGAATATGGCCGGCGTCTTGATCCCCGCGGCGCGCACCGCCTTGATCATCGACAGACCGTCGAGGCCCGGAACCATGCGGTCGGCCACGATGACGTCATAGGCATCGCGGGTCGCCGCGACGAGCGCGTCATGGCCGTTGCGCAGCAGGTCGCAGGCGTGCCCGGCCTCGCTCAGCCCCCTGACGATGTAGTCGGCGGTCCTTGGATCATCTTCAACCAGCAGAAGTCGCATTTTCGCGTTTCGCCCGTGCTCCATTGCGAACGCCATGCTAGCATCGGCGGTGCACCATTCCCACAAGCCGGGGCTTACCCAGGCCTGTCCCGGTCCTTACAAATTCGTAAGAATGACCGAAAATACTGATCAGGCCTCGCAATCCCACAGGAGAGAGGCTAGAGCGTAGCGTCCCTGACTGGGCCGGAGTGGCTGACCCGAATGGCTTACACATCGCTCAAATCAGCGCCGAAAGCGTTCGACCAGCACAAGCGCCTGATCGTCGTCCAGGTCTCCGCGGTGGTGGCCATCGTCCTGCTCCTGTTTTCCAAGCCGTTTCTCAGCGAAGGCTCGAGCGGGCACGAGCTGGTGGAGACGGCCGGCTTCGGCTTCGTGCTCGTCTGCTTCCTTGGCCGGCTGTGGAGCATCCTCTATGTCGGCGGCAAGAAGAATGACGAGCTGATCGTTTCGGGTCCGTTCTCGATGACCCGCAACCCGCTCTATTTCTTCTCGATCATCGGTGCGGTCGGCATCGGGTTGATGTTCGGATCGGCGCTGGCGGCCGCGATACTGGGTCTGGCAAGCTTCCTCGTCTTCCGGTTCACGGCCAATCGAGAGGCCGAATTCCTGTTCGGCAAGTTCGGCGCCGTCTACACGGCCTATGCCGGGCGGACGCCGCGTTTCTGGCCGAACCCGATGCTCTACCGCGATCAGGACCAATTGATCTTTTCCACCAGCGCGCTGAAAAGCACGTTCCGGGACGGGCTCTATTTCCTGGCCCTGTTTCCACTCATCGAGACGGTGGAGTATTTCCGCGCGGCCGGCGTGCTGCCGACCTTGCTCACCGTCTACTGATCAGTTCCTGGAACCGCCGCTCACGCGCGGCGCGGCGCGTGCTTTCCAGAAAGATCGCCAGGCAGCCGTCTGGATCCGGATCGATTGACGGTCTGTATCCGTCAGCGTTCCGTTGAATGGCCGCACGGCTTCAACTATTTGCGTTGCGCAATTCCGAAGCGGAAAGCCGTTGTATGCTCTTCCCGGCATTGCGTCGGAGCAACACAAGAGTTCGAGTGGCTCAGCGGGCCGCTCCGAACCGGAACGGAGCACATGAAAAAGATCGGGTTTCTGTCGTTCGGGCATTGGTCGCCCTCGCCGCAATCGGGCACGCGCTCGGGCGCCGACGCGCTGCTGCAATCGATCGACCTCGCGGTCGCGGCCGAGGAGCTCGGCGCCGACGGCGCCTATTTCCGCGTCCACCATTTCGCCCGCCAGCTCGGCTCGCCCTTTCCGCTGCTTGCGGCGGCCGGAGCCAAAACCAAGCGCATCGAGCTCGGCACCGCCGTCATCGACATGCGTTACGAGAACCCGCTCTATATGGCCGAGGATGCCGGCGCCGCCGACCTCATCGCCGGCGGCCGGCTGCAGCTCGGCATCAGCCGCGGCTCGCCCGAGCAGGTGATCGACGGCTGGCGCTATTTCGGCTACGTGCCGGAAGAGGGCAAGACCGATGCCGACATGGCGCGCCGCCATGCCGAAATCTTCCTCGACCTGTTGCGCGGCGAAGGGTTCGCGCAACCCAATCCGCGGCCGATGTTCCCCAACCCGCCAGGCCTGCTCAGGCTGGAACCGTTCTCGGCGGGCCTGCGCGAGCGGATCTGGTGGGGCGCCGCTACTGACGCCACCGCGGTGTGGGCGGCCAAGCTCGGCATGAACCTGCAGAGCTCGACGCTCAAATTCGACGAGAGCGGCGAGCCGCTCCACGTCCAGCAGGCCAAGCAGATAAGAGCGTACCGCGCCGCCTGGAAGGAAGCCGGCCACGCCCGGGAGCCGCGCGTCTCGGTCAGCCGCAGCATCTTCGCCCTGGTCAACGACATGGACCGAGCCTATTTCGGCGGCAGCGAGGGCGAGGATCACTTCGGCTATATCGAGCCGGAAAAGCGCGCCGTGTTCGGCCGCACCTATGCCGCCGAGCCGGACGTGCTCATCGAGCAGCTGAAGGAGGATCAGGCGATCGCCGAGGCCGACACGCTGCTCTTGACCGTGCCCAACCAGCTCGGCGTCGACTACAACGCCCATGTCATCGAGGCGATCCTGAAGCACGTCGCGCCGGCGATGGGGTGGAGGTGAGGTCGCGGCGGGGAATCATGCCGGTGTGATCCGCTCCGAGCAATTTGAGGTGGTCTGCCGTCGCCATAGCCGAATGCTGGCGCCGCCCCTCATCTGCCTGCCGGCACCTTCTCCCCGTATAGTGACGGGGAGAAGGAGGCTGGCCGCAGCCTCGGCGCTCGTCCGCAACGCTGGCAATTGGCGAAATCGCCGATGACAGCGTTTTTTCTCCCCGTCACTATACGGGGAGAAATGCCCGGCAGGGCAATGAGGGGCGGCGCTGCCCTCTCAAGCAGGAGCCGCAGGCAGCGTCTCAAATGATGCCCCCCCCGGCAGCTCGCTTACGATATTGACAGCTGATAAAATGTCGCCCTACCTTGCGTAATCGGTTACGTAACCGATTACGACAAGTTAGGAAAGCATCGGTTGCTGTTCCGCGGCGGCGACAATTTCAAACCGACCATGATTGGTCTTGTCATCATGCTCGCCGTCATCATAGACGCCTGTCGGGAGAGGCTGTTGCAGAGGATTCGCTAGAGCAATTCCAGCAAAGCGAGTAAGCGTTTCCATCCGAAATTGTGCAGGAGCGTGTAGAAAGCCAGCGGGGGCCAAGGGACCATGACGACGATTGCCGATGTCGCGCGCTTTGCGGGGGTATCCGTTGCAACGGTCTCGCATGTGATGAACCGCACGCGCCATGTCGAGCCGGAAACGGCCGAGCGCGTGCGCGCGGCGATCGCCGCGCTGCGCTACAGCCCGAACTCGCTGGCGCGGAGCCTGCGGCGCGGCGAGACCAAGACCATCGGCCTGCTGCTGCCCGACAATTCGAACCCGTTCTTCGCCAGCGTGGCGCGCCAGATCGAGGATGCGGGCTTCGTCGCCGGCTATACGGTGATCCTGTGCAATTCGGACGGCAATGCCGAAAAGGAAGAGCGCTATCTGTCGGTGCTGTTGGCAAAGCAGATCGACGGGCTGATCTTCGCCGGCTCGTCCGACCATGCGCGGGTGTTCTCGCGCCTTTCCGCCGCCGTGCCGGCGGTGCTGCTCGATCGCGAGATCCACTCCGTCAATGTCGATTCCGTGCTGGTCGACCACGATCATGGCGGCTATCTCGCCGGGCGCCACCTGGTCGGGCTCGGCCATTACAAGATCGGTGTCATTGGCGGCCCGCGCGATTCGAGCTCCAGCCCCGCCCGCCTGCGCGGCTTTGTCCGGGCGCTCGAGGAGATGGGCCTCGAGCTGCCAGCATCGTCGGTGGTCGATTCCGACTATCATTTCGCCGGCGGCCGCCTGGCGATGGAGCGGCTGATGGAGCAGGCGCCGGACATCACGGCGGTGTTCGCCTGCAACGACCTGATGGCCATGGGCGCCATCACCGCGCTGCGCTCGCGCGGCTTGCGCGTCCCCGACGACATGTCGCTGGTCGGCTTCGACGACATTCCTTATGCCGTCACCACATGGCCGCCGCTGACGACGATCGCCCAGCCGGTCGAAAAGATCGGCACGCGGGCGGTGAACCTGCTGCTCGAGCGCCTCGGCGAGCCGGCAGCGCCCTCGCGCCGCGAGGTGCTGGCGCCGGTGCTGGTCGAGCGGGAAAGCTGCGCGGCGCGGGGGGTAGCGCGTAATCTCCCCCCTTGAAGGCGAGATGGCCGGCAGGCCAGAGGGGGTCGGTCCGACCGGGCTCGGCTTGCTCTGCAGATGGAGATTGGCGCTTCACGCGCAGCGACCCCCTCTGTCGCCTTCGGCGACATCTCCCCCTCAAGGGGGGAGATAACGCGCTCGTTCCCTCAAGCCGCCGGCTGCATGGCGGCCCTGAGCAGCATGCCGAACAGGTCGCGCGGCTCGTCGGGGTCGGCGAGCAGGTCGAGCTCCTCGTAGAGGCCGGTGGCCTTGAGCTGGTCGCGGACATAGCGCAGCGCGGAGAAATCCTCGGTGGCGAAACCGACGGAATCGAACAGCGTGATCTGCTTGGCCGACTTGCGGCCTTCGGCCTGGCCGGTCATCACCTGCCACAGCTCGGTCACCGGATGGTCGGGGTCGAGCTGCTGGATCTCGCCCTCGATGCGCGTCTGCGGCGGGAACTCGACGAAGATGTCGGAGCGCAGCAGGATGTCGCGATGCAGCTCGGTCTTGCCTGGACAGTCGCCGCCGACCGCATTGATGTGGACGCCGGAGCCGACCATGTTGTCGGTGAGGATGGTGGCGTACTGCTTGTCGGCCGTCACCGTGGTGATGATGTCGACGCCTTCCACCGCGTCCTGGCCGGTCGAACAGATGGTGATGTCGAAACCCTTGCCGGCAAGGTTGCGGGCGCATTTTTCCGAGGCCTGGCGGTCGATGTCGTAAAGGCGCAGTCGGTCGATGCCGATGAGCGCCTTGAAGGCGATGGCCTGGAACTCGGACTGGGCGCCGTTGCCGATGATGGCCATGGCGCGCGATCCCTTCGGCGCCAGATATTTGGCCGCGACGGCGGAGGTGGCCGCGGTGCGCAGCGCCGTCAGGATGGTCATCTCGGTGAGCAGCATCGGATAGCCGGAGCCGACATCGGCGAGCACGCCGAAAGCGGTGACCGTCTGGCGGCCCTCGCGCATGTTCTTCGGATGGCCGTTGACATATTTGAAGCCGTAGAGGCGCCCGTCGCTGGTCGGCATCAGCTCGATGACACCGTCATGGCTGTGCGAGGCAATGCGCGGCGTCTTGTCGAACAGCTCCCAGCGGCGGAAATCGTCCTCGATGTAGCCGGCAAGCTCGGTGAGAAACCGCTCGACGCCGATGGCGAGCACCAGCTTCATCATGCGGTCGACGCTGACGAAGGGGACGATGGCAAGGCGGGAAGGCTGGGTCATGATCAGAGGCTTCCGGAATGGCTGCGGGTCGGCCGGTCCATGATGCGGCGGCCCATCAGGCTGGCGGCGAGGTCGACCATCAGCGTTGCCGTGCGGCCGCGCTCGTCGAGGAACGGGTTGAGCTCGACCAGGTCGAGGCTGGAGACAAGGCCGCTGTCGGACAGCATCTCCATCACCAGATGCGCCTCGCGGAAGGTGGCGCCGCCGGGCACGGTGGTGCCGACGGCCGGCGCGATCGACGGATCGAGGAAGTCGACGTCGAGGCTGACATGCAGCAGCCCGTTTTCCGCTTCGACGCGACCCAAGAAGGCGCGCAGCAGCGGGGCGATGCCATGCTCGTCGATCGAGCGCATGTCATGCACGGTCACGCCCGCCTCCTTCAGCGCCCGGCGCTCGGCCGGATCGACGCTGCGCAGGCCCATGGTGCAGATGCGGGCCGGCTCGACCGCGGCCGGCAGATCCGGGAAATAACCGCTGAAGCCGGGGCGGCCGCTGGCATAGGCGAGCGGCACGCCGTGCAGATTGCCGCTGGTGGTGGTGTCGAGCGTGTGGAAATCCGGATGCGCGTCGAGCCAGAGCACGAAAAGCGGTCGGCCGCGTTCGGCCGCTCGGCGCGCCACGCCGGAGACCGTGCCGGCGGAGATCGAGTGGTCGCCGCCGAGGAAGATCGGCATGGCGTCCTTCGAGGTCGTGTAGGCCGCCTCGGCGATCGCCGATGTCCAGGCGGAAATCTCCGGCAGCGCCTTGAGCGCGAGATTGCCATGGACGACGGCGCGCGCCTGAGCCGGCTGCACCGCGCCCCAGTCCTCGACCTCGTGGCCGAGTTCCGACAGCACCGAGACGAGCCCCGCGGTGCGCAGCGCGCTCGGCCCCATCTCGCATCCCATCCTGCCCGCGCCGTCCTGCACCGGCGCGCCAACGATCCTGCAGCGCATGATTTTTTTTTGGCCCTTGCGATTGACTGCTTGGAATGAACCACCGCCGCCTGGCGGTTTGAACAGGGAAAATTGGCATTTCGAAAAGGCTGATCTATCATATTGCACATATCGTCTGATCGAAATGGACAACCATGGACGCGCTCGACGAAAGACTGGTGACGCTGCTCAGGCACGACGCGCGGCGCAGCGTCTCCGATCTCGCGCTCGATCTCGGCGTCTCGCGCGCCACGGTCAGGGCGCGCATGGAGCGGCTGGAAAAATCCGGCGAGATCATCGGCTACACCGTGGTGCTGCGCGCCGACGCCGTCGACCAGAAGATACGCGGCGTCATGCTGATCGAGATCGAGGGCCATGCCGCCGACCGCGTCATCCGGGCGCTCGGCGGTTTTCCCGAGGTGTCGACCATCCACACCACCAATGGCCGCTGGGACCTGGTGGTCGAGCTCGGCACCGCCTCGCTGACCGATTTCGACGCCGTGCTGCGCCGCATCCGGCTGATCCCGGGGATTACCGGGAGCGAGACGAGCCTGCTGCTGGCGACGCCCAGGACGACGCGGGCGAGGCTTGCGTAGGAGGCGGAGCGATCGCTGAATGGCAAAAGCGTAACCGAACATGGCGCGAAATCGTCCTCGGTGATCTGCCGCGTTCTGGGTGAAGGCGGGATGACCGAGAGCGGGCGACCGCTCGCCGGCAAACAGCACCGCATCACGTTGGGAAAGTGGCCGGTAGTCGGCCCGACAGAAGCGAGAGAGCGGGCGCGGGCAATTCTTGCTGCTGTTTGAAGGCCGCGTGCGAAACGGTAGAGCCGCTCGCTCGCTTTGCCTCTACTCTGTGGGAACGCCGGCGCAAGGGCCGGACGCGCACTGAGATCGCTTCCATACTACGTGGCAGCTCTGCAGCTGGCGGCCGCTCAGGGCCGCAGCGGTCACCAGGAGTTGTTGCGCTGATGTGCGCCAACTCGCGCATGTGTACGGCTAAAACTCTTTCAGTCCTGCCAGCCGCAAGCCCTCGAGGATTTCTGCCAATGCGAGATGGATCGTATTCCGGCAGTCCTGCCCTGATGCTCGCGATCGTGACGTCCGGCGCGAGCGCCTGGAACTTTGCCAGGTATCGTCGCGCCTCGTCCATTCGGCCGAGCTGCGCATTTGCCGCAATCAATGTCCAGTAACTCGGATCGAGCTCGGCATTGACCGCCATTGACCGCTCCGCGAACTTCAGCGCCTCGGCATAGTTACCGAGCGCCATGTGTACGAGTGCGATGTTGGTTATGGCCCATGGCGCCGTCGGATCACCCGGGCTCATCACGATCGCGCGCTGACTATGGGCGAGCGCGTCCTGCAGACTCCCGCAATGGAATTCGGCGATACCGGCGGTCATTAGCACAAACTGGCTGTTAGGGTTCGCCTCGAGGGCATTGGCGACGATCTGCATTCCCCGATCGTACTCCCGCAGGGTCACCAGCGTCAGGCCGCATTGCGCCAGCACGGTCGCATCGCCTTGCGGATCGGCAAGTGCGCGGCGCACTAGATCGCGACAGGCTGCCCGATCGTCGTCGGTGAGCGCCGGCCAGCCCATGGCAACGCGGAATTCAAGGGCCAAACAAGCGCCGGTCAGAAACGGCGCGTAGTGCGGCTCGAGTGCGACTGCTTCCATCATGAGAGCAAAGGCCTGAGCATTGTCCTCGGGCCGCGAACTGTGAGTCTTCGACAGTGCCCTCAGGTAGAGATCGTAGGCATCGAGGCTTCCCGGGCGCTTTCTACGAGAACGTTCGATTTCAGCCCGTCGGATCTGTGGTTCAATTACTCCGATGACGCTTTCGGTTATCCGATCCTGAACGTCGAACACGTCTGCCACAGCACCGTCGAATCTGTCTGCCCAAAGATGGGCCCCGCCTGTCGTCTCGATGAGCTGTGCGGTGATGCGCAGCCGCTCGCCCGAGCGTCGCACGCTGCCTTCGAGTACGTAGCGGACTCCGAGCTCCCTGGCGACCTGTCGAACGTCGATTGCCTTGCCCTTGTAGACGAAGCTCGAGTTGCGGGCGATCACCGCAAACGACCTGAAGCGACTGAGGGCGGTGATTATGTCCTCGACTATGCCGTCGGCAAAATAGTCCTGCTCCGGGTCGCCACTCATATTCTGAAATGGCAGCACCGCAAGCGCCGGCCTGTCCGGCAAGCGCTCCGTCGCACCCGACGGGCCTAACTGCTCGGCTCCGCCCGGGCGCAGTCGATAAGCTCGGATCGGCCGAACGATGTTCTTCAGCACCTGTTCGCCGATGTCCTCGAAGCGAAGGTCTATCTTTCCCGCTGCATCCTCCTGAACTCGTGCGGACACACAGATCCCGCCCGGCTCAGCGATGCTCTCCAGACGCGAGGCGATGTTAACCCCGTCGCCGAACACGTCGCCGTCCTGCTCGATAATATCGCCGACATTGATGCCGATCCGGAATTCGAGCCGGTCATCGTTGCTCGTCGCGGCATTGCGTTCGGCCATGCCGGCCTGCACCTCGACCGCACAGCGCACTGCATCGACGACACTGACGAATTCCGCCAATAGCCCGTCGCCCGTCGTCTTGACGATCCTGCCTCGATGCCTGGCGATGCATGGATCGAGGTGCTCGCGGCGATGGCCGTTCAAGCGGGCGAGAGTTCCTTCCTCGTCGGCGCCCATGAGTCGACTGTATCCGGCGACATCGGCCGCAAGGATCGCCGCGAGCTTGCGCTCTATACCGCCTGCTTCCATTCGAGTTCCTCCGAGGCCTTTGGATCATATTGGGTTAGGTTGATTGGTCCAACAGCCTCTGCGTAAGCGGCCGGCAGTTCCCGGCCGGGCGCGTGACACGCAGGCCCATTTTGCGTTCGCGAATTCCGACCTTGGCCCATCGTCGACCGACGGGACCGGGTTTCGGCTGACTGGGCTTAAACAGAACCAATCGGAGGTCTGGGCGGGATGCCCGGCAGCAGGTCTGAGGGAAATAAGCGCGAAAAAGCCGCGGCGAACCGCGGCTTTTCGTTGCTTGATCCCTGGAGGGAAACTGGAGCGGGTGAGGCGATTCGAACGCCCGACCCCAACCTTGGCAAGGTTGTGCTCTACCCCTGAGCTACACCCGCTCGCGCGGCCTTGGGCCGCAAGCCGCGCCTATATGGCCGAAGAGCGCGGCGATTGCAACAGGGAAATGACGGTCTTTTTGGCCGCAGCCCGCAAGCGCCGACGAGATCGCCCGAAGCGCCGATTTCTTCGCCGCCCTCCGCCACCCTTGCCTCGCAGGCATCATTGGCCGTAAACGGCATGACCTGCCGGACGATGCGAGGACCGATGGCGAAGACCGAAGCCGAGCTTTACGCCTTTCTTGCCGATCTCGGCATTTCCGTCTCGACGGTGCGCCATCCGCCGCTGTTCACGGTCGCCGATTCGCAGGCGCTGCGCGGCGAGATCCCGGGGGGGGCACACCAAGAACCTCTTCCTCAAGGACAAGAAGGACAATTATTTCCTCGTCACCGTCGGCGAGGAAGCGGTAGTCGATCTCAAGCAGATCCACCATCTGATTGGCGCCGCCGGCCGCGTCTCCTTCGGCAAGCCGGAAATGCTGATGGAGCTGCTCGGCGTCATCCCCGGCGCGGTCACCGTCTTCGGCCTGATCAACGATGCTGCCGGGAGGGTCAAGGTGGTTCTCGACCAGGAGTTGATGAGCCACGAGATCATCAACGGCCATCCGCTGACCAATGAGGCGACGACGACCATCGCGGCCGCCGATCTCATCAGATTCGTCGAGGCAACCGGCCACGATCCTGTTATCTTGAAAGTCTCATTATCTTGAAAGTCGGGGCTTGATCGCCACATGGAGGGCGAACTGAAATCCGACAATGACGCGCCGCGCCTTCATGCCGGCGGCGGCGCGACCGAAAGGGCGACGACATGAGTGACAACAATCCGTTCAGCGGCTCATTTGGGGGCAATGCCGGCCAGTACGCCCAATCGGTCCAGTATGGCGGGGCCGACCGCGCCAAGGCGGCGCTCGCCGAGGGGCCGGCCGCCGCGGATCTCATCAAGGACACTACGACCGCGACATTCGCGGCCGACGTCATCCAGGAATCGCGCCGCCAGCCGGTGCTGGTCGACTTCTGGGCACCGTGGTGCGGTCCCTGCAAGCAGCTGACGCCGCAGCTCGAAAAGGCGGTCAAGGCCGCCGGCGGCAAGGTCAAGCTGGTCAAGATGAACATCGACGACCATCCCTCGGTCGCCGGCCAGCTCGGCATCCAGTCGATCCCCGCGGTCATCGCCTTCAAGGACGGCCAGCCGGTCGACGGCTTCATGGGCGCCATTCCCGAAAGCCAGATCACGCAGTTCATCCAGAAGGTCGGCGGCAAGGGCGGCGGCGCGGCGTCGCAGATCACGGATGCGTTGGCGGCGGCCAGCGAGGCGCGCGAGGCCGGCGACGTGCAGACCGCGACCGACATCTATGACGCGATCCTCGAGCAGGCGCCCGAAACCATCGAGGCGATTGCCGGGCTTGGCGAGATCCTGTTCGAGGCCGGCGACAGCCAAGGCGTCGAGGCGGTGCTTGCGAAGGCGCCGGAGGACAAGAAGGACGCACCGGCGCTCGCGGCGCTGCGCGCCAAGATGACGCTGGCGGCAGAAGCGGCCACGCTCGGCAATCCGGCGGAGTTCGAGCGTCGGCTCGCCGCCAATCCGAACGATCATCAGGCGCGGTTCGACCTGGCGATGATCCAGAATGCGCGTGGCGAGCGGACGCAGGCCGCCGACAATCTCCTGGCGATCGTCAAGGCCGACCGGACATGGAACGACGACGGCGCGCGGGCGCAGCTGTTGAAGTTCTTCGAGGCATGGGGAATGACCGACGAGGCGACGCTGGCGGCGCGGCGCAAACTGTCGTCGCTGCTGTTCTCGTGAGCGCTTTGCCGGCTTTGTTGCCGTTTGCCAGGTAAGGGGCTTGCGCAGGGCGGCCACTGCGCCAGATAGGGGGCAGTGGCTTGCCCTGCCGATAAACGGGTGAACAAGCCGGGCTGCGTCGATCGCAGATTTGACCGCTGCCGGGCGACGTGTGCGGAGGGTTGAAGTGCAGGTCGGAAACGCCCGCTATCGGCTCGCGAGGGATCTGCCGTCGACGATCCCGGTGTTTCCGCTCGCCGGAGCGCTGCTGCTGCCGGGCGGCCGCATGCCGCTCAACATTTTCGAGCCGCGCTATCTGCAGATGATCGACGAGGCGATGGCCGGATCGCGGCTGATCGGCATGATCCAGCCCAGTCTCGACGGCGCGCTGCGCAACGACGGCGAGCCCGAGCTTTGCAGCGTCGGCTGCGCCGGGCGCATCATCTCGCTCGCCGAGACCGGTGACGGCCGCTACCTGATCTCGCTGCAAGGTGTCTGCCGCTTCCGCGTCACGCAGGAACTGGCGGTGAAGACGCCGTTCCGGCAATGCCGGATCGCACCCTTCCTCGCCGATCTCGAGGAGGACCAGGCCGCCGCCGAGGTAGACCGGCCGGCGCTGCTCAAGGCGTTCCGCGCCTATCTGCAAGCCAATGACCTCGAAGCCGACTGGGAAAGCGTCAGCCGGGCCGAGAACGGAATGCTGGTCAATGCGCTGTCGATGATGGCACCCTACGGGCCGGCCGAGAAGCAGGCGCTGCTCGAAGCGGCGGACTTGAAGACGCGTGCAGAGACGCTGATCGCCATCACCGAAATAACGCTCGCGCGCGAGGATGAAGATTTTGGCTCGAGCCTCCAGTAAAGTGTATTGATATTCAGGTGAGGCCGGCCTGCAAATGGCGGGTTACTGCGCTTCCGGTGCTCACGTACTTCAAGTACGCTCCGCTCCGGTTCTCGAAACCCACCACTTTCGGCTCGGCCTGACCTGAATCTCAATACACTTTGGCCCGTGGCAGTTGGACAATGGAAAAGTGAGATGGCGGCGGACAGACGTGACGGACGGAAGGCCACGGTCGACCCGAAGCTGCTGGAGCTGCTCGCCTGCCCGCTCACCAAGGGGCCATTGACCTGGGATCCCGAGCGCAGCGAGCTGATCTCGCGCGTGGCCAAGCTCGCCTACCCGGTGCGCGACGGCATCCCGATCATGCTGCCCTCGGAAGCGCGCACGATCTCGGCCGATGACGTGTTGCCGCCGCAGCCGCGGTTGAGCGGGCCGTCGTGAACGCGCTTGCGCCGCCATGCGGCCTTCGAGGTTGGCGGGACGCCCCTTACGTCGTCATCCCAGGGCGGAGCAGCCGCGAAGCGGCGTCGCGGAGACCCTGGGATCCATGCCGTGACGTTGGTCGCGAAGCGCAACGGGGTAGAATTCTGCCCGTAGCGGCGCTCGCAGGTAACGGCATGGATCCTCGGGTCTGCGCTGCGTCGCTTCGCTCCTTGCTTCGCCCGTGGATGACGAAGGCGTTTTTCGCTCCCGCTGCGTTCCTTATTGTGCTGGAAATCGCCGCTACTGAAAATTCCGCCCCTTGGGCATGACCTGTTGCGCGGTACTCGACAGGGCTTCGGCGTCCTGGCGGACCGGCAGGCCACGGTTCGCCGGAGCAGACCGGTTCGCATCCGGCTGATGCTCGATGGCGGGCGGCCGCAGAAGCACGCCCAGCCAGGATGTCAGGTCCTCGATCCTGTCGGCGACGATGTGGATGACACTCGATTCATGCTGCAGCTTGCCGGTGACGCGGATGAAGCGCGCGCCCATCACGATAGGGCGGAAGCGGTCGAAGACGCGCGGCCAGATGATGACATTGGCGATCGCCTTCTCGTCCTCGAGGGTAAGGAAGATGGCATTGCCCTTGCCGGGACGCTGGCGCACCAGCACCAGGCCGGCGACGGAGACGCGGCGGCCGTCGCGCACCGACGGCAGGTGCGCATTGGGCGTGATGCCGGCGCGGGTGAGCCGCTCGCGCAGGAAGGCGACGGGGTGCTCCTTCAGCGACAGGCCGAGCGAACGGTAGTCATGAACGACATGCTCGCCGAGCGGCATTTTCGGCAGCTTCGTTTCGGGTTCGAGATCACGCAGGCGGAGCATGGGCTGATCGAACAGCGGCAGCTTTTCGGCGGCGCTCCTGCCGTCGAGCGCGCGCACTTCCCAGAGCGCTGAGCGGCGGTCGAGGCCGAGCGAGCGGAAGGCGTCGGCCTCGGCCAGCCTTTCGATCTCGCCGACATCGAGGCCCGAACGCAGCCAGAGATCCCTGACCGATCGGTAGCCATTGCCGCGCCGGGCGACGGCGGCTTCCATCCGCTCCGCGGAAAGTCCCTTGATCTGGCGGAAGCCGAGCCTGACGGCATGCGCCGTCTCGATGACGCCGCGCATCGAGGCATGGCGTTCGAGGATGCGCGAAGGATCGAAGTCGGTGGCCTCCAGCGTGCAGTCCCAGACGGAATGGTTGATGTCGACCTCGCGTATCTCCACGCCGTGGTCGCGCGCATCGCGAACGAGCTGGGCCGGCTGGTAGAAACCCATCGGCTGCGAGTTCAGGATCGCGGCGCAGAAGACGTCGGGATAGAAGGTCTTGAACCAGCAGGAGGCATAGACCAGCAGCGCGAAGGAGGCGGCATGGCTTTCCGGGAAGCCATATTCGCCGAAACCCTCGATCTGCTTGAAGCAGCGCTCGGCGAAGTCCCTCTCGTAGCCCTTGGCGACCATGCCGTCGATCATGCGCTGGCGGTAGTTGCCGATCGTGCCGGTGCGCTTGAAGGTCGCCATGGCGCGGCGCAACTCGTCGGCCTCGCCCGGCCTGAAGCCGCCGGCGACGATGGCGATCTTCATCGCCTGCTCCTGGAACAGGGGCACGCCCAGCGTCTTGCCGAGAATCTCTTCCAACTCGGGCTTCGGGTATTCGGGCTTCTCCTTGCCTTGCCTGCGGCGCAGATATGGATGCACCATGTCGCCCTGGATCGGGCCGGGCCGCACGATCGCAACCTCGATGACGAGGTCATAGAAATTTTCCGGCTTGAGGCGCGGCAGCATCGACATCTGCGCGCGCGACTCGATCTGGAAGACGCCGAGCGTGTCGGCCCGCTCGATCATGGCATAGACGCGCCTGTCCTCTTCCGGGAGGGTGGCGAGCACATAGGGTTGTCCAAACGGATCCCGCGCTCGTGGATAATGATCGGTTAGCAAGGTGAAGGCGCGCTTCAGGCAGGTCAGCATGCCGAGCGCCAGCACGTCCACCTTGAGAATCTTCACCGCATCGAGGTCGTCCTTGTCCCACTCGACCATCTTGCGCTCTTCCATCGCCGTCTTGACGATGGGCACGACCTCGTCGAGCCGGTCGCGGGTGATGACGAAACCGCCGACATGCTGGGAGAGGTGGCGGGGAAAGCCCATGATCTCGTTGGCGCGCTCCAGCACCTGCCGAGACAACGGGTCGGTGCGGTCGAGGCCGCCGGCATTGGCCTCCTTTTCGCCGAGCTCCGAGGTCGACCAGCCCCAGATGGTGCTCGACAGGGCGCTGCGGACATCCTCCGACAGGCCCATCGCCTTGGCCACCTCGCGCAGGGCAGAACGGCCGCGATAGCTGATGACGGCGGCGGCCAGAGCGGTGCGCTTGGCGCTGTACTTCTCATAGATGTAGGCGATGACCTCGTCGCGCCGCTCGTGCTCGAAGTCGACGTCGATGTCGGGCGGCTCGTTGCGCTCCTCGGAGATGAAGCGCTCGAAGAGCGTATCGATCCGCTCGGGGCCGACTTCGGTGA
This sequence comes from Mesorhizobium sp. WSM4904, assembly GCF_029674545.1. Classification (NCBI taxonomy): domain Bacteria; kingdom Pseudomonadati; phylum Pseudomonadota; class Alphaproteobacteria; order Hyphomicrobiales; family Phyllobacteriaceae; genus Mesorhizobium; species Mesorhizobium sp. WSM4904. Next base: position 915,667 of record NZ_CP121354.1, read on the forward strand.
TGCCGATGCAGAAGCAGATGATCGAATTGGCGGCCGAGCCGCGGCCCTGGCAAAGGATTCCCTTGCTGCGGGCGAATTTGACGATGTCGTAGACGGTCAGGAAATAGCGTGCATAGTTCAAGCGCTCGATCAAAGCGAGCTCGCTGTCGATGCGCTGCAGCACATTTTCGGGGACGCCGGCCGGATAGCGCACGGCCGCCCCTTCGCGCGCCAAACGCTCGAGCTCGGCTTGCGGCCCCAGGCCGGATTCGGTCGGCTCGTCCGGATAGTTGTATTCGAGGTCGCTGAGCGAGAAGGTCAATTCGTCGGCGAAGCGCAGCGTCTCCGCCAGCGCCTGGGGATGCCGGCGGAACAGACGCGCCATCTCCAGCGGCGGCTTCAGATGGCGCTCGGCATTGGCGGTCAGCTCCAGCCCGACCTCGGAAACCGGCGTGTTGAGGCGGATCGCGGTCAGCACGTCCTGCAGCGGCCGGCGATCGGCGGCGTGGTAGAGCACGTCGTTGGTCGCCATCAGCGGGAGGCCGGCATGGTCGGACATCGCCGCCGCCTGCTCGATGCGGAAGCGGTCGTTGCCGCCATAGTCCGGCGCCACGGCCAGCCGGAGTGCGGCGCCGAAACGATCCTTGAGCCGGCTAATGAGCGCCAGATTGTCTTTCGCGCCTTCGGACAGGTCGGGCAGGATCGCCAGCGACATCAGATCGCCCCATTCGAGCAGGTCGCTCAATTCAAGCAGCGTCGCGCCCTTCTCGTTCTCGTCGCGCAGATTGGCTTGCGTCAGCATGCGGCAGAGATGGCCCCAACCCTTGCGGTCGCGGGGATAGGCGAGAATGTCCGGCGTGCCGTCGCGGAAAACCAGGCGGCAGCCGGGGTGATAGGCCAGCTTCTCGACCTTGGCCTGCTGCCAGGCGCGCACGACGCCGGCGACGGTGTTCCTGTCGGCAAGGCCGATCGATGAAAAACCATAGAATTTCGCCGTCACCACCAGCTCCTCGGGCTTGGAGGCGCCGCGCAGGAAGGAAAAGTTCGACTGGATGCCGAACTCGGCATAGGGGATGACGGTCAGCGCGTTCATGCGAAGACCCCATGCATGAACCAGCGCGGCGCGGCTTGCGGGGCGCTGCCGTAGAGGCCCTGGCGGTAGAGCCAGTAACGACGCCCCTCGCTGTCCTCGATGCGGTAATAGTCGCGGGTCGGCGCCTCTTCCTCGCCGGGCAGCTGCCGCCACCATTCCGCGGCAATGCGCTCCGGCCCTTCGGCGCGGGCGACGCGGTAAAGCGCGCGCCGCCAGCGGAAGTTCATCGGCGGCCCTTCCGGGATTTCGGTCGCCGGCACCTCGATCGGCTCGGGCGATCGGAACAGCCGCACCGGCCGCTCCGGCGGGTAGATGGTCATCGGCGGCGCGGCGCGGTCGGATTGTTTCGGCGGCATGCGCCTTCGCGGCGCTTCCGCGAAGGGAACTACCGCGACGGCGCGCTCCGGCAGATGGCTTTCGACGACGACCGGCTTCAGCACGGCGGCCTCGCCGAGGCGGGCGCGGATGCGGTCGGCGAACAAGGCGATGTCGGCGTCGTCGTCGCTCGTCTCGCCGGCAAGGTCGCCCTGCAGCATGTCGAAGGCGGCGACCGAAAGCACCGACAGCCGCACGAGGTCGAAGCCGAAGCCGGCGTCGATGTTCTGTTCCAGCGCGGTCAGCCGTTCGTGGAACAGTTTGCGGATCAGCTGCGGCTCGCGCATCGGGCGCGAGGTGCCGACCGCGATGCGGCTGACGGCGCCGTCGACGCGGAAGAGAAGAAGGGCGAGCGCCCTCGCGCCCTCGCCGCGGCGTTCGAGGTCGGCCTTCAGAGCGACGGCAAGCCGGCTCACCAGCCGTTCGATGTCGTCGGTGAGCATGATCGGCTCGGCAAGGTGGCGCTCGACCGAGAGCGGCGCCACCGGAAGGCGCGGCGACACGGCCTCGTCGAGGCGGCCGAGCGCCTGGTCGAGACGCAAAAGCAAGGTGGCGCCGAAGCGGCGGGCGAGCGGCGCGCGGGGTGCTGCCATCACCGCGCCCGCCGTGCGCAGGCCGACGCTTTCCAGGCTGATGCGGGTTTCCGGCGCGATGCGCAGCGCCGAAAGCGGCAAGGGTGCCAGAAGCGCCTCCTCCTCGCCGAAGGCCACGATGCGGTCGCCATGGAAGCGCGCCGCCGCCCAGGCGGCGCCCGGCGTCGAGGCGAGGCCAGCGCGGACATCGAAACCCTGCTCGAAGAAACGGGTGAGGATCTCGTCCTGCATGGCGCGCTCGCCGCCGAACAGATGCGTGCAGCCGGTGACGTCGAGGAACAGCCCGTCCTCGCCGTCGATCGCCACCAGCGGCGTGTAGCGGTCGCACCAGTCGGCGAGGCCTTCGAGCAGGCGGCGGTCGGCTTCCGGGTCGGCCTCCACCACGTCGATCGAAGGGTGCATGGCGCGCGCATCGGCAATGCCCATGCCGCGCTTCAATTTGAGCGCCTCAGCCCGTTCGTCGAGGGCTGCGATGCGCTGGGCGTTGCTGTCGCGATGGCTGATCACCAGCGGTGGGTGAGATGGCGGCAGGTGATGCGACGGGCGGGAACGCCAGGACCGCCCCAGACGCTGGCGCAGGATCCGTTCCGCGCAAAGGTACGGGAACCACAGCGACAGAATTCTCTGTTCTTTCGGCAAAAGCGTGCTCATCGGGGTTCCACTCCAGTGTGAATTGTCCGGGCAGGGCCGTGCGGCTCTTGCCGATATCGACGGTGAAGGCGGGGCGGCCGATCGAGCCGGCGAGCGGGCCGGCGAGCGTCTCGCGGCTCGCCGCCGGCGCCGCCGAAACGATGAGGCGCACCGGTGCCGCCGTCGGTTCGGCCTCGCCGGCCTGGCGCAGCAGCAGCACCGGGCGGCCGGCGGCTTGGGCGCGGGCGTGCAGGCGGCGCGTCGCGGTAAGGTCGAGAAGCCGCGAGCTGCCGCGGATCTCCAGGATGACTGCGGCGAAGGCCGTCATGCGGGCGGCTTCCTCGGCGATCCACAGCGCGTCGAGAAGTTTCGGCGCTTCGGAAAACAGCAATTGTTCCGGCTCGATGCCGAAGAGGGCGTGAAGCCCCCTGGCATAGGGAAAGCCGGCCTCGCGGAAAATCTCCGCCGTGCCGATCCAGAGGACCGGCAGGCCCTGTTTCTGCTTGAGGATCAGGCTGGCGAGCGAGAGCGCGAAGCCGGCAACAGTGCCGGCATCGCGGGTTTCCAACCCATGGATTTCACTGAGCGCCGCCTTGGGCAGGCCGCCGCCGAGGGCGGTATCGAGGCGTTCGATGCCGGTGTGCAGGAAGGCATCCGGCGAGGCCACGGCAAGGCCGCGCCGAACGATGGTGACGCCCGAGCCTGTGGGTTCCGCAATTCCGGACGGAAGACCGCTTCGCACTTTTCCTGGAATTGCTCGCCCTGAAATTGTTCGGGGCGCGCCAGGCACCGGCGCTTCCAGGCGCTCGGGCAGCGTTCCCTCGATCTTCGCGATCTGGCGGCGCAGGGCAAAAACAGTGTCCCGCGCCACGGCGCTCATCGCCATGACGTTCACTTCCGGCAGCAATTGTTCCTGTTATGTTCTTATAGATTCCAGAGGGCCTCGGAAGAGTCAAGCGGAGTCGCAAGGAATTTATTCCTTCAGCCTTTGCCCTGGGAATGACCCGCCGGCCGGCTTATTTGCCTCTATCGGCGCGAAAGCCTATATGCCGGGATCAAAGGAAACTTCATGGCCCGCATCTACAAGACCCGCACCTGGCACGACCAGCTCTCGCCATCGATGGACGAAATGGAGCTTCTGGCGCTGGAGGCCTATGCCCATCTGCCGGAGGAGTTCCGCCAGCTCACCGGCGAGATCGTCATCCAGATCGCCGACTTCCCGACCGACGAGATCATGGACGACCTGTCGCTGGAGACGCCCTTCGACCTGCTCGGCCTGTTCGAGGGGCGCGGCATCGCCGAGCGCTGGAACCCGCAGACCGGCGAGGGACCGAACCGCGTCACGCTCTATCGCCGCGCCATCCTCGACTACTGGGCCGAGAACGACGAGACGCTGGGCGACATCGTCACCCATGTGCTGATCCACGAGATCGGCCACCATTTCGGCCTCTCGGACGACGACATGGAGCGGATAGAGGAAGCGGCCGAGCAAGCGGCGGCGGGGTGAGAACCACATCGCCATCCCAGGCAACTCGTCATCCTAGGGCGGAGCAAGGAGCGAAGCGACGCGCGTAGACCCTAGGATCCATGCCGTGACATGCGAGCGTTGCAGCGGTTCAGAAGCCGCGCTGCCTTTCAGCGAGAGGACACAAGTTCTGCAGCGTCGCACTTTTCGGCTCAGGTAACGGCATGGATCCTAGGGTCTGCGCTCCGCTTCGCGTCGCTCCGCCCTAGGATGACGAAGTCCTAGGGGCGCCGCCCTTTCTACCCTACCAATCGCTGAGCTTGGTGTCGGGTCCGTATTCCTGACCCTCGACATCCTTCACCACCGCCTGGCCGCAGCGCATCATCTTGCTTTCCTGGTCAAAGCCATAGGTCGGCGAGCCAAACAGGTGCCAGCCCTTGTTCAGGGCCGCCGTCACCTTGTGGCAGAAAGTGGAATCGTCCGGACCGGACAGAAAGCGGTAGAGCTTCATTTTTCGACCCTGTCGTGAATATCCGCGCATCATGCGCCGATGATTGCGGCCTTCGCCAGAAGTTTCTCGGCCTCGGCCAGATGCAGCCGCTCGACCATGCGGCCGTCCAGCGCGATGACGCCCTTGCCGGCATTTTCAGGCCGCGCGAACGCGTCCCTGATCGCGCGCGCCCTGGCCAGCGTCTCCGGCGCCGGCGAAAAGGCGCGGTTCGCCGGCTCGATCTGCTCGGGGTGGATCAACGATTTGCCGTCGAAGCCCATGGCGGCCGCCTCGGCGCATTCGTGGGCAAAACCGTCGAGGTCGCGAAAATCATTGGCGACGCCGTCGATCACGTCGAGGCCGCCGGCACGAGCAGCAAGCACCAGCTGCAGCAGCCACGGCATGAGGTAACGCCGGTCGGGCGTGGCGAGAATGCCGGTCGCCTTCACCAGATCGTTCGTTCCGGCAACGAAACAAGCGAGCCTCGAAGCCGGATCGCGGCCAAGCTCGGCGATGGCACCGATGTTGAGCAGCGCCTTCGGCGTCTCGATCATCGCCCACAGCTTCACCGTGTCCGGCGCGAAATCGTCATCCAGCCGATCGCCGGCCTCGAGGATGTCGCGCGGTGTGCCGATCTTGGGCAGAAGGATGCCGTCGGGCTCGGCCTTGGCGACGGCCAGCAGGTCGTCGATGCCCCATTCGCTGCCGAGCGGATTGATGCGCACCACCATCTCGCAGCGACGCTGTGGCCGCGCGGCGAGGATGCCTGCAAGTTTGTCGCGTGCGGAAACCTTGGCGGCGGGCGCCACGCCATCCTCGAGGTCGATGATGACGGCATCGCAGGCCAAGGACGGGATCTTGGCCAGCGCCTTGTCGTTCGAGGCAGGCATGTAAAGCACCGAGCGGCGCGGGCGATAGGTGTCAACGGTCATAGCCGATCTATGCAGACTGGAGGCGGGCGAGGCAAGGCGCGGAGCAATCTCCCCCCTTGAGGGAGAAGACGCTGGCGCCAGCCTGAAGCGATTTGCCCTGCACGAAATCTGCAAATCATTGCTGAAATTCTTAGCCAATCCGCCCCGAGCTTTTCGCGTCCGCCAGTGAAACAGGCGGCATGAGAACACGCGAAAACCTCCGCTGGTCCTTGCCGCGCCGGCTGCGCAACGACGGCTGGTGGCTCGTCGAGCCGCAAAGGCTGCGCCCGATGCCGATCGTCCTGCCCTTCGTCGCGCGATCGCAATTCCGGCCAGAAAACCGTCTCACACTTTTCCCGGAATTGCTCTAATCCTGCCGTTTCATCGAACTCTACACGCTTGGCCGCTGATTCCATGCCGCACAACATCCTCGTTGCCGACGACGATCCGCATATCCGCGAGATCATCTGCTTCGCGCTGGAAAAGGCCGGCATGAAGACGAATGCCGTCGCCGACGGCGCCGCGGCGCTGCGGGCGGTCGAGCGCCGCGCGCCGGACCTCATCGTGCTCGACATCGGCATGCCGGAGATGGACGGGCTGGAGGTCTGTAGGCGGCTCAGACAGAAATCCGACGTGCCGGTCTTGTTCCTGTCGGCGCGCGATGAAGAAATCGACCGCATCCTCGGGCTGGAAATGGGCGGCGACGACTATGTGACAAAGCCGTTCAGCCCGCGCGAGCTGGTCGCCCGCGTCAACGTCATCCTGCGGCGCGCCCGCCCGGCGGTGGCGGAGGAGGAAGCCGACGACCGGCAGTTCGCGCATGGCAAGCTGACGCTCGTTCCGGCCAGCCACGCCGCGAGTTTCGAAGGCAAGCCGCTCACCTTGACGGCGATCGAGTTCGCGATCCTGAAAGGCTTTCTCGCCCGCCCGCAGCATGTGCTTGGCCGCGACGCGGTGATGGCCAACGCCTATCAATCGAACATCCATGTCTCGGAGCGCACGGTCGACAGCCATATCCGCAACATCCGCGCCAAGCTGGCGGCGGTCGGCTGCTCGGATGCGATCGCGACGGTGCATGGCGTCGGCTTCCGGCTCGGCCGATGCGGTGGTTGAGCAAGGAGAAATGGCGGCCGCGGCTCGCCACCGTCGTGGTCGCCATCCTGATCGTGGTGATGGCGCTGCCGCTGGTCGGGCTGTTCTTCTTCCGGCTTTATGAAAACCAGCTGATCCGCCAGACCGAGGGCGAGCTGATCGCGCAGGGCGCGGTCGTCGCCGCCGTCTATGCCGACGCGGTGCGCGCGGCCGGCATCGCTCCGGAGCGGTTGGGGGCGCCGATCTCGGCTGACCCTGCAAGGGACAATAACTATCCCTATCAGCCGATCGAGCCGCAGCTCGATCTTGCCGCCGACGATGTCATGCCGTCGCGACCGGCGGCCGTTCCCGCCACCGCCGATCCTGCCTTCGCCGCCGTCGGGGCGCGGCTCGACGGCATTCTGGACGAGACGCAGAAGACGACGCTCGCCGGCTTCCGGCTGCTCGATCCGCACGGCGTGGTGATTGCCGGCGGCGGCGAGGTCGGACAGTCGCTCGGCCAGGCCGAGGAGGTGCGGCGGGCGCTTGCCGGCGCCTATGCAAGCGAGCTGAGACTCAGGATCCCGGACCAGCCGCCGCCGCCGCTCTATTCGGTGAGCCGAGGCACCAAGGTGCGCGTCTTCGTCGCCCTGCCGGTCGAGGTCGCAGGCCGGGTCGCCGGCGTGGTCTACCTGTCGCGAACGCCGAACAACATCGTCAAGCACCTCTATGGCGAACGCGGCAAGGTCACGCTCGCCGCCATCGCCATCGTCGGCGGCACGCTGCTGATCGCGCTGGTGTTCATCCGTACCGTCAGCCGGCCGATCTACGCGCTGATCGAGCGTACCAAGCGGATCGCAGCGGGCGATCGCGAGGCGATGCGGCCGCTCGCCCATCACGGCACGCGCGAGATGGCGGCGCTGTCGGCCGCCTTCCTCGACATGGCGCAAAAACTGCAGTCACGCTCCGACAGCATCCAGACCTTCGCCACCCATGTCTCGCACGAGCTGAAATCGCCGCTGACGGCGATCCAGGGCGCGGCGGAATTGCTGAGGGATTCCGACGGGACGATGGACGAGGCCGAGCGGCGACGCTTTTCCGACAACATCGTCACCGATGCCGGACGGCTCAACCTGCTGGTGCGCCGGCTGCTCGAACTGGCGCGCGCCGAAAACCTGGCGCCGAGCGGTGAAAGCACGACGCTCCATGCGGCGCTGGCGCTGCTGCCGATCGACACCAGGCTGGAGGCGCGCATCGGATCGGGTGGCGATATCGGCCTCGGCATCTCGGGCGAGAATCTCGCGATCGTGCTCGCCAACCTCATCGACAATTCGGCCAGGCATAGCGCGAAGCAGGTGACGATGGATGCCGCGGCCGCCGGAGACAGAGTAACGGTCCATGTCGGTGACGACGGCGACGGCATTTCGGCCAGCAACCGGGCAAAAGTATTCGAGCCGTTCTTCACCACAAGGCGCGAGGCCGGCGGCACCGGCATGGGCCTCGGCATCGTGCTGGCCCTCCTGAAAGCGCATGATGGCACGATCAGGCTGGTTGACTCCGAACGCGGCACGCGCTTCGAGATCGATCTGCCGGTAGTTTGAGTCTGAGCATGATCTCGTCCGAAAACCGGCTCCCACTTTTCGGGATCATGTCCTAAGCCGGAGAGCCGAAAGAAGTGCGCTACGACATCGTCATCATCGGCGGGGCCATCGTCGGGTCCTCGCTCGCCTACTATTTGCGCGAAGAGGGTTTTTCGGGTTCGATCGCGCTGATCGAGCGCGATCCGCAATTTTCCCATTCGGCGACGACGCTGTCGCTGGCCTCGATCCGCCAGCAATTCTCCATCCCGGAAAACATCCGCCTGTCGCAATTCACGCTGAAACTGTTCCGGCGGCTGAAGGAAACGTTCGGCGCCGACGCCGATATCGGCTTCCGCGAGGGCGGCTATCTCATCCTTGCCGGCGAGGCCGGACTGCCGATTCTGAAGGCCAATCACGAGACGCAGATCGCCGAAGGCGCCGACATCGTGCTGGAAGATGCCGATCAGCTGACGCGCCGTTTCCCGTGGCTGTCGGCCGAAGGTATTTCCGCCGGGGCCTATGGCCGCAGCGGCGAAGGCTGGTTCGACGCGCATGCGCTGCTGATGCTGTTCCGCAAGGCGCTGCGCGACAAGAAGATCGATTTCATCGCCGCCTCGGTCACCGGCATTGCGCGCGAGGGCAACCGCGTCACCGGCGTCAGCCTCGACAATGGCGAGCGGCTCGAAGCCGGCATCGTCGTCAACGCCGCCGGACCGAACGCCGGCAAGGTCGCGGCTTTTGCCGGGCTCGCGCTGCCGGTCGAGCCGCGCAAGCGCAACGTCTTCGTCTTCGAGGCGCGCGAGAAATATGCCGGCATGCCGCTGCTGGTCGATCCCTCCGGCATCTATGTGCGGCCCGAAGGCTCGGTCTACCTCACCGGCGGCGCCGAGCCGGAGGAAGGCGATCATGCTCCCGATCCCGGGGATTTCGAGGTCGAGTGGCCGCTGTTCGAAGAGGTGATCTGGCCGACCTTGGCCACCCGCATCCCCGCCTTCGAGGCGATCAAGCCGACGCGCGCTTGGGTCGGGCACTACGACTATAACACGCTCGACCAGAACGCGGTGATCGGGCCGCACCCGGAGGTCGGGAACTTCCTCTTCGCCAACGGCTTCTCCGGCCACGGCCTGCAGCAGGCGCCGGCGGTCGGCAAGGCGCTTTCGGAGCTGATCGTGCATGGCGGGTATCGCACGATCGACTGCTCGGCGTTCGGGTATGGGAGGGTGGCCGAGGGGCGGGCGTTCCGGGAGCTGAACGTGATCTAGGCCAGCGCCCCCTTCCCCCCTTGTGGGGGAAGGTGTCGCCGAAGGCGATGGATGAGGGGTGTTCCAGGGAATGCCAGCGTCTCACTCCGCTGGAACACCCCTCATCCGTCTCGGCGCTGCGCGCCGATCCACCTTCTCCCACAAGGGGAGAAGGGGAGGTGCTAAGCCGCCCGCCGTCCTTCGCCAAAATATCCCTGCAGCCACCCAAGCACCCGCGCCCAGCCCTCGGCATGCTCGGCCGCTGCATCGGCAAACCCTGCAAACCCGCCGTGACAGATGGTGAGCCGGGTGCCGGCGGCGGTCGACTCCAGCAGATAGGCGACCGTGGTCTCGTGGCGGCCGAGCGTCGGGTGATTCCAGTCATAGCGCCTCGTCTGCACGATGCGGCGCGGCATCTCTATCTCGAGGAACGTCCCGCCGGCGGGCAGGCGCCTGCCGTCGGGAGTCCGTACCGTGACGGTCCAGGCTCCGCCGACGCGAAGATCGGCGGTCCAGCCGGTCATCCGGTAGGTCTCCGGTGAACCCCACCAGCGCTCGACGTCAGTGGTGACCAGCGCCGCAAGGACCTGCTCCGGCGACGCGAGGATTTCGGCCGCGGCCATGACCGTCTCGGCGTTCGCCATGGCTCGCGGCCAGTTATGCGGCAGCATCATTGCAACCTCCTCAGCGGTTGTTCGATATCGAACGAGGCTCAGCCCTTTGACGGCGGGCGCTCGAAACCCTTGCCGGTCTCGAGCAGGCTCTTCAGGCTCGCCAGCACCAGCGGCCAGCCCTTGGCGACATTCGCGATCAGCCGGTGCGGGCCGTCGGCCTCATGGGTGACGGCAAGCTTCATCAGCTCGCCATCCTGCTCGATGGTGAAGGTGCAGCGGGTGTAGCCGTCCTCCTTCACCTCAGGCATCCATTCGTTGCGCCATTTGATGACCAGACGTCTGGGCGGGTCGATCTCGAGGATCTCGCCCGAGTCGGCGACGCGGCCGTCGGGGAAGACCAGCTTCCAGCTCGAGCCCACCTTCCAGTCGCTCTCCTGGTAGGAGCAGAGGAAGAACTGCCGGTTGAACTCAGGGTCGGTCAGCGCCGTCCAGAGCTTTTCGGGCGTGGTGCGGATATAGGTGACGTAGACGAAGGTGTTGTCGCTCACGGCTCTTCCCTTTCAAGTCGTTTCTTCAGGTCGCTCAATGCATCCAGCCGATGGCGCTCGAACTTGCCGATCCAGCGCTCGGCGATCTCGTTGATCGGAACGGGGTTGAGGTAGTGCTCCTTTTCGCGCCCGTTGCGGACGGTGGTGACGAGGTTTGCTTCTTCCAGGATCGCCAGGTGCTTGGTCACCGCCTGGCGGGTCATGTCCATCCGTTCGCAGAGCGCGTTCAGCGTCTGCCCGTTCCGGGCATAGAGGCTGTCCAGCAATTGCCGGCGGGTCGGGTCGGCCAAAGCGCGAAAGACGGCATCCATGCTCATGGCTTTAATATGCAACCATTTGGTTGCATGTCAAGCGTCGTGACAAACCAAGCAATCACTTGCCGGTGAATGGAGTCAGTGCTTGCGGGAGAACCAGAAAGCGTCGGTCATGCGTTGCATGCCGATGCGCTCGTAAAAACCGACGGCGTCGGGCACCGAGATCAGGCCGATGCCGACCGCAGGGCCGAGCTGGCGGCGCGCCTCGTCCATCAGGCCCTTGCCGATGCCGAGCCCTTGCGCCGAGGCGGACACGGCGAGCTCGGAAATATAGCAGACCCAGGAGAAGTCGGTGACGCCGCGGGCGACGCCGACAAGCGGCTTGCCTTCGACATCGAGACGCGCCGTCAGCACCAGGCTGGCGTTGCCCAGCATCGTCTTCAGGCGGGCCTCGTCATCGATCGGCCGCGTTTCGCCAAGGCGGGATTCCACCAGCACGCGGCGGAATTCGGCCACATCGAGCGTGGGCTCGCTTGCGTAGAGGATCTTGGGAGTCGGTGCCATGCCGCCACGGTGCCAGATCGATCGGCGTTTTGAAAGCAGGCGATGCCGGTCTTGCGTCCAATGGCCCAAACTCAACTGCCAACAGCTGCCTTTCATTTGCCAGCCGCTTTGTGTAAACCGTGCGCCAGCAATTCCCGCAGAACCGAGACGGGCAAGGACCATGGACAAATTCACCAAGCTCACCGGCGTCGCCGCGCCCATGCCGATCGTCAACATCGACACCGACATGATCATCCCGAAGGATTACCTGAAGACGATCAAGCGCACCGGCCTTGGCACCGGCCTCTTCGCCGAGATGCGCTACAAGGAAGACGGTTCGGAGAATCCAGATTTCGTGCTCAACAAGCCCGCCTACCGCAAGGCGCAGATCCTGGTCGCCGGCGACAATTTCGGCTGCGGCTCGAGCCGCGAGCATGCGCCCTGGGCGCTGCTCGATTTCGGCATTCGCTGCGTGATCTCGACCTCGTTCGCCGACATTTTCTACAACAACTGCTTCAAGAACGGCATCCTGCCGATCACCGTCAGCCCGGAAGACCTGGACAAGCTGATGGACGACGCCTCGCGCGGCTCGAACGCGACGCTGTCGGTCGATCTCGAGGCCAAGGAAATCCGCGGGCCGGATGGCGGCGTGGTCAAGTTCGACCTCGACGACTTCAAGCGCCACTGCCTGCTCAACGGCCTCGACGACATCGGGCTGACCATGGAGAAGGCCGGCGCCATCGCTTCGTTCGAGAAGAAGAACGCCGAGCTGCGCCCCTGGGCCTGAGCGGCTTAGTTTCAAATCGATAGACCCGGCCATTGCCGGCCGGGCTCGTGGCGGCTGAGTGGAGGGACAGTCATGACACGCTCGCTTCTGGCCGGCGCCTGCGCCTCGGCGGCAATCCTTCTGGCCCTGGCCGGCGCCAATGCGCAGACCGAGGCGCCGGCCACCCAGCAGGCGCCCGCGGCGTCCGACCAGTCCACCGCCGGCCAGGGTGCCGCCGATCAGGGATCGGCTGACGACCAGGCCGCGTCGGATGAGGAAAAGCAGGGTCCGATCCCCTTCGAGGACGGCCAGTTCACCATCACCCAGCAGGAACAGTATGGCGAGAAGGTGCTGGCCTATGACGGCAAAGAGCTCGCCAGCAATTACGACGTCTTCTTCGAGAAGATCGTCGAGGTCGGCGGCATCAAGGTGGCGCTGTTCGATGTCGGCGATGGCGGCAATCAATGCGGCCCGGCCAGCGTGATCGCCTGGAAGACGGAGGGCGGCGAGATCCAGACCGTCACCGTCGAGCAGGACGAGTGCGGCGCGCCGCCGGTCGCGGTTTCCGACAGCGCCATCTACTACGTGCCCTATCTGCTGCCGGGAGAGACGAGGCCGGCGCTGCAATGGTCGCCCACCGGCGGGCTGACGACGTCCGGCAACCTCACCTACACGCCGGAACCCGGCACCGATTGGAAGGATGTCGATCCGTCGAAATACGACAACATCATCGACGCCTTCCACAACGAGGCCGTCTACAAGGCGGCCGAAGCGCTGCTCGGCAAGGACATGCCCGACGTGGCGACCAGCCTGCTGGTGGGCGGCGGCACCGAAAAGACGGCGTCGGGCGCCTTCTACGCCAGCGGCTGCGTGCCGCATGACTGCGGCGGCAACGACGGCTTCATGGCGGTCGACCCGGCAAAGCATCAGGTCTATTTCGCCCGCCGCGGCGACAATGGCGAGCCGCAAGCCTGGCCCGACGTCAAGAGCTGGCCGGCGGATATCAAGAAGGCGCTGGACGAGGCGCAGGGGCCGGGGAATTAGGGTTCGCGGCAGTGGTGCCGGCCATCGCGGCTTCGTCATCCACGGGCGGAGCGACGCGCAGCGGAGCGCAGACCCGAGGATCCATTCCGTGACCGCTGCCGAGGAATGCATCCGCGCAGAATTCTGCACCGCTGGGCGGCGCCTTGGCGTAACGGCATGGATTCCAGGGTCTGCGCGCGTCGCTTCGCTCCTTGCTCCGCCCTGGAATGACGACCGGAGGGATGCTTCGGCGAATCTCTGAGGCTTGCGTTTGCCTTCGTGACAACAGTCCGCCCGGCTTGGCCCACGATCGCTCCGCGCTTCTCCTGCTAAATGCGTGCCAACCAACCGCGAGGCACCCCATGCGCAAGCTCATCTCCACCGGCTCCCCCTTCGAGAAGACCGCCGGCTATTCGCGCGCTGTGGTGCAGGGCGACTGGTGTTTCGTGTCCGGAACGACCGGCTACGACTATGCCACCATGACGATGCCTAAGACGATCGAGGCGCAGACGCGCAACTGCCTCGCCACCATCGCCAAGGCGCTTGCCGACGGCGGCTTCGACATGGCCGATGTGGTGCGGGCGCACTATTATATCACCGACCAGGCCCATGTTGACGTCGTCTTCCCGATCCTCGGCGAGACCTTCGGCGACATCCGTCCCGCGGCGACGATGATCGTCTGCCAGCTCAACAAGCCTGAGATGAAGATCGAGATCGAGGTGACGGCGCTCAGGCGCACGGCTTGATGCCGGGCGCGCCAAGGCGCGAACTGCCGGGACGACATGGATAAATCAAGGATCGGCGCATGGTGAAGGTCAGGCGCATTGTCGCCAACATCGAAACGCCAGACGTCGCGGCGGCGAAACGCTTCTATCAGGACGTTCTCGGCCTCGACGTGCTGATGGATCAAGGCTGGATCGTAACCTACGGTTCCGGGGAAACGATGCAGGTGCAGATGAGCTTCATGGCGCAAGGCGGCTCTGGCACGCCGGTGCCGGATCTGTCCATCGAGGTCGACGATGTCGACGACGCGCTCGACCGCATGCGCAAGGCGGCCTTTACCATCGAATATGGTCCGGCCGACGAGCCCTGGGGCGTGCGGCGGTTCTATGTGCGCGACCCGTTCGGCCGGCTGGTCAATATTCTCTCGCACCGGTAGGCGCACACATTTCCAAGCGGCTGGCGCACGCATTGTCCAACGCAGCGCTGGTCGACCCCCACTCCGTCTCGGCTTCGCCGAGCCACCTCTCCCCCGATCGACGGGGTAGAGGAAAGGCGCCAGGCTTCTTGCCGTTAACGCTCGTCCAGCAAGGCTCCCTTCCTTTCCCTCCGGAGGGGGTAAGGTGGCGCTGCGAAGCAGCGACGGATTGGGGGAACCACGTTGGCAATCAAGCCTCGGCCTGATCAGTCACGCTGACGAGTCTCGCAATGCCCAGTCATCCTCTTGCGCCCAGCCCGCTTGGCGTTTAGCAAGGCCGCGGTTTCTCTAATACTATTGGGACGGTTCTCCATGGCTTCGAAAAATCTCTTCCTGCTCGCCGGCGACGGCATCGGCCCCGAGGCCATGGCCGAGGTGAAGAAGCTGATTGGCGCCATGAATAAGAAGCTCGGCAGCGGCTTTGCCACCGACGAAGGGCTGGTCGGCGGCTGCGCCTACGACGCGCACGGCGCGGCGATCTCCGACGCCGACATGGAAAAGGCGATGGCGGCGGACGCGGTGCTGTTCGGTGCCGTCGGCGGGCCGAAATGGGACAAGGTGCCTTACGAGGTACGCCCCGAGGCCGGGCTTTTGCGCCTGCGCAAGGACATGGAGCTGTTCGCCAATCTGCGTCCGGCGATCTGCTATCCGGCGCTCGCGGCATCCTCCTCGCTCAAGCAGGAGGTGGTCGAAGGCCTCGACATATTGATCGTGCGCGAGCTCACCGGCGGCGTCTATTTCGGCGAGCCGAAGCAGATCATCGATCTCGGCAACGGCCAGAAGCGCGGCATCGACACCCAGGTCTACGACACGTTCGAGATCGAGCGCATCTCCGGCGTCGCCTTCGAGCTGGCGCGGACGCGCAAGAACCACGTCACCTCGATGGAAAAGCGCAACGTCATGAAGTCGGGCGTGCTGTGGAACGAGGTGGTCACCCAGACCCACAAGGCCAAGTACAGCGACGTCAAGCTCGACCACATGCTGGCCGACGCCGGCGGCATGCAGCTGGTGCGCTGGCCGAAGCAGTTCGACGTCATCGTCACCGACAATCTGTTCGGCGACATGCTTTCCGACATCGCCGCCATGCTCACCGGCTCGATCGGCATGCTGCCTTCGGCCTCGCTCGGCGCGCCGGATGCCAAGACCAAGAAGCGCAAGGCGCTCTACGAGCCGGTGCACGGCTCTGCGCCCGACATCGCCGGCAAGGGCATCGCCAATCCGATCGCGATGATCGCGTCCTTCGCCATGTGCCTGCGCTATTCCTTCGGCATGGTGGCGGAAGCCGACAAGCTCGAGGCGGCGATCGCCGCCGTGCTCGACGACGGGCTGCGCACCAAGGACATCATGTCCGAAGGCATGACCGAGGTTGGCACGGTCGAGATGGGTGACGCCATCATCGCCAAGTTCCTGGGGTGACTCAAATGGTGGTCGACGTCCACTGGGCGACGACCGAAGACGCCGAGGCGCTCGCCACCGTGCTTTGCGAGATGGCGACGCACTATCGGCAGGCGCCGCTCGATCACGGCCGGGCGGCGGCCTCGGCAAGGCAGTGGCTCGGCGACGAAAGCCCGGCCTATCCGCATTTCGCGCTGGCCTTCGCGGGTGGCGAGGTGGCCGGCCTTGCTTCGGTCGCGATCGCGCATCCCGGCATCGATCTCGAACGGCTGATGTTTTTGAAGGACCTGTTCGTGCGTGAGAGCGCCCGCAATCGAGGTGTCGGCCAGGCGCTGGTCAGCTTTCTTGCGGGCCATTGCCTGGACAAGGGCATCGGCCGCATCGACCTCACCACCGAGGACTGGAACGAGGGTGCGCTGCGCTTCTACGACCGGCTCGGCGCCGAGCGCCACGGGCAAAAGATCTTCCTCAGGCTGTCGGGCGAGGCGCTGAGGACAGCTGCTAAACTGTGACTCCGGCCGGCATCGGTCCCCACCGGTTCTCTCTGAATTGAGAGGGAAGAAGGCCGAAGACGAGAAAGGCCACGGCCCCCAAAGCCGGAGTATAGCAAAGCAAGACAAGCCAGCCGGTCAGACCGATGTCATGCAGACGCCGCACGACGACTGCGATCGACGGCAGGATCGCTACCAGCACGAAAAGCAGGACTGGAATGTAGCCGATCGAGGTTCTCGGACCGTCATCGAAACCGCTTATCGCCAGGTTGAGCAGAATGCCGAAGCCGAACAGCGCGACGAGCACGACGTTGAACCAGAGATAGAACGCCCAAAACTCCTTGCGGCGGGCGCGACCGGTGAAATTGCGGTAGTCGTCGATGAGTGCGCGCAAGAAATAGCCCCACAGTCCCATCGACCTGGCGGAGCGGTTTTCGGCGGTGTGGCCGCGCTGCTGAAGATTGCCGTCCAAGGATGGCGCGGCAGGCCCCGCGGCGATGATATCATGCGCCGTTCCGTCATCCGGGGTGAACTCGACCAGCATGCCTCTGGCAATGTTCATATCCTGGGTCAGGTCGCCACGGCTGAAGATGTAACGCTTGCCGTCAACGCCGTTGATGTAGCCGTAGTCGTTTTCCTCGTCGCAGTGAAATACTGAACCGCGCACTGCCTTCCCCCTCATTGCGGGCCACTGCACAAAACCTATCTATGGTTGCAGAAAATTGCAATACGCACGCTTAACGTTAGAATTTCACCCCGGCCGGCACCGGTCCCCACTTGTTGTCGCCTGCCTGGGTGGGGATCAGCGCGAAGACGAGCGTGGCCAGCCCGCCGACATAGGGCACGAAGCAGAGGATCGCGAGCCAGCCGGTCAGGCCGAGATCGTGCAGGCGGCGCACGATAAGCGCGACCCACGGCAGGAACGTCAGCAGCACGTAAAGACCGAAGAGGCCGAGCATGACGATCGGCGCGTCGCCGCCGCCCTCGACATCGCCTCGCGACAGGTCCACGGACAGCCCGATGCCGGTGGCGACGACGAGGCCGATCGTCCAGAACAGGCAAAAGCCCCAGAACTCCTTGCGCCGGGCCCGGGCGGAGAAGTTGACGTAATTCGTCGTGAGACCGCGCCAGAAATAGCTCCACATACTGGTGGATTCCGCCGATCCGCTCTCGGCGTTGCGGCCAAAATGCGCAGGCACTGCCGGTGCGCTTCCCGGCAGCTGAACCGCTGCCGCCGTGGCAGGAGCTGTGCTCTCCGCCGAGCCGGTCACGCGGGCACGGACGGAAAAGATGTTGCTCGCCCGGTCGCCGTTCGGCTGGAATTCGACCTCGGCGCCCCTTGCCAGCGCCATGTCGCGGCGCAGGTCCTCGCGCGCGAAGCTGTAGCGCCTGCCGTCGGCACCGGCGATGAAACCGAAGCCCTGCTGCTCGTCATAGTGAAGAACTTCGCCGCGCATTGCCTGTCCCCCAAAGTTGCGCCTTGCTCAGACTGTTTAAAGTCGGCGCGGATCGCAAGAGGGTTGCGATGAAGCGTTCGAACTTCGTCATCCACGGGCGGAGCGGGAGCGAAGCGGACGCGTAGACCCGAGGATCCATGCCGTGACCTCGCGCGAAGGGAAAGGCGGTGCAGAACGAAGGCCTTTCCTGCACCGCTGCAACGCTTGTAGGTAACGGAATGGATCCTATGGTCTGCGCTGCGTCGCTCCGCTCCTTGCTCCGCCATAGGATGACGAATGCGTGGTGGCTCCCGGTCGCGCTTCGGCTAATCTTGAAGGTTGCGATTTGCGACCGAAGAAAGATGCAGGCCTTCGCCGGGTCGCCTTCCAGCTCGATCGCGAATCTCAGCCAGGCCGCTTCGCCTTCTTGTGCTTTGCCGGCTTGTCGAACTTCGCCTTGCCGGGCTTCTTCGCCCAGGGCTTCGACTCCGCCGTGCCGGCGGGCCGATGCTCGCTCGGCGCGCGCTTCTCGAACTTGGGCGCGTTCTGATCGAAAGCACGCTTGCCGCGATGCGGCTTCTTCTCTGGTTTCGGCGGCTGGTAGCCGGCTCTCGAAAGGTCCGGCGTGCCGTCCAGCCGCTTCACCGCGATGCTGCCCTGCAGTTTGCGGTCGGGGCCGATCGCCGCGAGGAACCGGTCGGCCCAGTCGGCCGCGACCTGCACGAAGGTTTCCTCCGGCTGCATCTTGATGGCGCCGATCTCGCGCTTGGAGATGTTGCCGGTGCGGCACAGCATCGGGATCAGCCAGCGCGGTTCGGCATTCTGCCGGCGTCCCACCGACAGCGAGAACCAGACGCTGTCGCCGAAATCGTCGCGGCGGCCGGGTGCTTCGTCCCTGCGCGCGAACTTTTCTTTCGACGGCGCGAACGGCGCGACGTCGAGCAGGTCCTCGGGCGCCGAGCGGCTGCCGCGGCAGAGCCGCACGAAGGCGGCGGCCACCAGTTCGGCGCCATGCTGCTCGAGAAGCGCCGTGGCGAAGTCACGCTCCTCGTCCTTCACCGGCTCGTCGAAAGCCGGGTCGGCCAGGATGCGTTCGTCGTCGCGCCTCAGCACCTCGTCGGCCGAAGGCGGGCTCGCCCAGGTCGCGGTCAGGCCGGCATTGGCAAGCAGCCGCTCGGTGCGACGGCGGGCGTTGCCCGGCACGATCAGCGCGCTGACGCCTTTTCGCCCGGCGCGCCCGGTGCGGCCGCTGCGATGCAGCAGCGTCTCCGGATTGGTCGGCAGGTCGGCGTGGATGACCAAGTCGAGATTGGGCAGGTCGATGCCGCGCGCCGCCACGTCGGTGGCGATGCAGATCCTGGCGCGGCCGTCGCGCATCGCCTGCAGCGCGTGGCTGCGCTCGTTCTGGCTGAGCTCGCCGGAAAGCGCCACGACGGAGAAATTGCGGTTGTTGAAGCGCGCGGTGAGATGGTTGACGGCGGCGCGGGTGTTGCAGAACACCATCGCGTTGGTGGCCTCGTAGTAGCGCAGCACGTTGATGATGGCGTTCTCGCGATCGGCCGGCGCGACGGAGAGCGCCCGGTATTCGATGTCGAGATGCTGCTTTTCCGCACTGCCGGCGGAGATGCGCACGGCGTCGCGCTGGTAGCTCTTCGCCAGCGTGGCGATGGAGCGCGGCACGGTGGCGGAAAACATCAGCGTGCGCCGCTCGGCGGGCGCGGCGTCGAGGATGAATTCGAGGTCCTCGCGGAAGCCGAGGTCGAGCATCTCGTCGGCCTCGTCCAGCACCACGGCCTTCAGCGCCGACATGTCGAGCGCGCCGCGACTGATATGGTCGCGCAGCCGGCCGGGCGTGCCGACGACGATGTGGGCGCCACGCTCCAGCGCGCGCCGCTCGCCGCGCATGTCCATGCCTCCGACGCACGATGCTACGGTCGCGCCGGTCAGCGCGTAGAGCCATTCCAGCTCGCGCCGCACCTGCAGCGCCAATTCCCGGGTCGGCGCCACGACCAGCCCCAGCGGCGCGCCGGCGGCGGCGAAGCGTTCTGCTCCGCCGAGCAGGCTCGGCGCCAGGGCAAGGCCGAAGGCAACCGTCTTGCCGGAGCCGGTCTGGGCCGAAACCAGCGCGTCGGCCGCGCCCAGCCCTGGCGCCAGCACCGCCTTCTGGACGGCGGTCAGCTCGACATAGCCGCGATTTTGCAGCGCCTCCGCCAGCGCAGGCACGATCGTTTCGAAACTGGACATCTTGTTCTTTCGGAATTCGGGGTTCTGCGCTCGTCGTGGAGCACAAGGCCGGCACTACGCCAGCCGAACGAATTTGGGCGTTCGTACTTCCTGCAGCCGCCGTTGTACAGAGCAAGCGGCGCCGCTTCTCCCTTCTCCCCTTGTGGGAGAAGGTGGCCGCGAAGCGGCCGGATGAGGGGTGTTCCAGGGAAAGCCGGCGTCTCACTCCGCTGGAACACCCCTCATCCGTCTCGGCGCTGCGCGCCGATCCACCTTCTCCCACAAGGGGAGAAGGAGAGGCGCTACGCCGATTGACTCTTTTACCAAAGCGCGTAAAAGCCGGCACCGAACGGGATCGTCTTCGATGCGCGGCCTTTTGATGGCTCTTCTTGCATTCGATACCCCCAGCCACGATGCGCGGCATCGGGCCGGGCGCTTCGGCGCGTCCCTCCGTTCCAGCAAGATTCTGGGTTCCAGCAAAACTACGGCCAAAACCACCACCAAAACGGTGTGATTCCCTTGGCCTAACCACCCTCTCCCGGGTTCGGCCCGGGGGACGGAACCCGCATGAGGCCGGCGGGTTTTCTCCAACAACCAAGCGGAGAGGGACAGGAGATATCGATGAGTTTCAAGGTTGCGGTAGTCGGCGCCACGGGCAATGTGGGCCGCGAAATGCTCAACATTCTGGACGAGCGCGGCTTCCCGGCGAGCGAAGTGGTGGCGCTGGCCTCGCGGCGCAGCCAGGGCACCGAAGTGTCCTTCGGCGACCGCACGCTGAAGGTCAAGGCGCTCGACACTTACGACTTTTCGGATACCGACATCTGCGTCATGTCGGCCGGCGGCAGCGTCTCCAAGGAGTGGTCGCCCAAGATCGGCAAGCAGGGCTGCGTCGTCATCGACAATTCCTCGGCCTTCCGCTACGACCCGGACGTGCCGCTGATCGTGCCTGAAGTGAACCCGGACGCGGTCGAGCTGTTCTCGCGCAAGAACATCATCGCCAACCCGAACTGCTCGACGGCGCAGCTGGTCGTCGCGCTGAAGCCGCTGCATGACGTCGCCACCATCAAGCGCGTCGTCGTCGCCACCTACCAGTCGGTCTCCGGCGCCGGCAAGGAAGGCATGGACGAACTCTTTACCCAGACCCGCGCGGTCTTCGTCGCCGACCAGGTCGACGTCAAGAAGTTCACCAAGCGCATCGCCTTCAACGTTATCCCGCATATCGACGTCTTCCTCGACGACGGCTTCACCAAGGAAGAGTGGAAGATGGTCGCCGAGACCAAGAAGATGCTCGACCCCAAGATCAAGCTGACGGCGACCTGCGTGCGCGTGCCGGTGTTCATCGGCCATTCGGAAGCAGTCAACATCGAGTTCGAGAAGCCGATCACGGCGGACGACGCGCGGGAAATTCTTCGAGACGCTCCCGGCTGCCAGGTGTTGGACAAGCGCGAGAACGGCGGCTACATCACGCCACTCGAATCGGCCGGCGAGGACGCTACCTTCATCTCGCGCATCCGCGAGGATTCGACCGTCGACAACGGCCTGTCGATGTGGGTCGTGTCCGACAATCTGCGCAAGGGCGCGGCCCTCAACGCCGTGCAGATCGCCGAGCTCCTGGTCGAGCGCGGCCTGATCCAGCCGAAGAAGAAGGCGGCCTGACGGCAGTTTTGTTATCGCTCATGGGCCGCACCGCCGCTTCGCGGCTGGCCCTCCGCGGGGGCGCCGGACGACCGGCGGCCCGCAGTCGCGGGCTCGGCCTTCGGCCGTTGGGTTATCGCTCACGGGCCGCACCGCCGCTTCGCGGCTGGCCCTCCGCGAGGGCGCCGGACGACCGGCGGCCCGCAGTCGCGGGCTCGGCCTTCGGCCGTTGGGTTTTCGCTCACGGGCCGCACCGCCGCTTCGCGGCTGGCCCTCCGCGGGGCGCCGGACGACCGGCGGCCCGCAGTCGCGGGCTTGTAGCACCTCCTCCTTCTCCCCTTGTGGGAGAAGGTGGATCGGCGCGCAGCGCCGAGACGGTTGAGGGGTGTTCCAGCGGAGTGAGACGCTGGCGACCCAATCGCTGGACGAACGATATCGCCAAGCTGGAACACCCCTCATCCGTCGCCTTCGGCGACACCTTCTCCCACAAGGGGAGAAGGGAAGGCGACCTGCTTTAAGCCTTTGATTTCAAGAATGTCTTGTCCCGAAACCGGTCCCGCTTTCGGGATACATGCTTAGCCGCCACTTTCCGCAGCCAGCTTTGCCAGTATCGCCAGCGCCTCCTGCGCCCGCTCCGCCGGCACGAACAGATGGTCGTGATAGAAGGCCGAGACCGGATTGACGCCCATGCCGGCCGCGGCAAGACGGGCCGTGATGGCAGCAAGGAAGCCGACAGCCTGCAGCGAGGAATGGATATTCAGCGTGATCATCCGGCAGCGGAACGTGCCGGCGAGGCCGGCTGATTTCGCCGCGTCCTCCGTCACGATCAAGGTCAGGCCTTCCCGCTCGCGAAAGCTCATCACCGGATGGAGTCCGTCCGGCACGGCTACGCCCGGCGCCAGCGTCGCGAAGACATGGACGTCGGGCAGCAGTTGCGGCGTCATCGACGCCAACAGTCTTTGCAGGTCGGTCTCGCCGGTCATGGTGTCTCCTTCCCGTCCACCCATCCATTGAACCACGCGTTTGGGAAAAGTGCATCGACCCTTGTAGGATAGCCCCGCTCTTCCCCGTCCTTGGCTCGAAGCTGGCAAACGGCCAGGGGCTCGAACCAACTGGAGGGAACGCCAATGAGCATTTCAACAGCCGCGCCCGTCTCGAACGGCGCCTTGTGGACCGGGCGCGTGCTCAGCGCCATCGTGGTCCTGTTCATGATCTTGGACGGCGTCATCAAGCTGCCGCCGCTCTCAGTCGTCACCGAGACGATGGGGCAGCTCGGCTGGCCGGCCGATCCAAACATCGCGCGGCTGCTCGGCATCATCGGGCTGATCTCGACGGCGCTCTATGCCTTGCCGCGCACGTCCGTGCTCGGCGCCATCCTGCTCACCGCCTATATGGGCGGCGCCATTTCCACGCATGTGCGCATCGGCAATCCGCTGTTCTCGCATACGCTGTTCGGCGTCTATCTCGGTGTTATGCTGTGGGGCGGGCTCTATCTGCGCGATGCAAGAGTGCGCGCGCTGATCCCGTTCAGCCGGTAAGTGGGAGGGGAACGATGCTTGCCACCATCCTCGTCATCCTGGTCGTGATCGTCGCCGCCGTGCTCGTCCTTGCCGCGACGCGGCCGAACGATTTCGTCGTCAGCCGCTCCGCCGGCATCAAGGCGCCGTCCGAGGCGATCTTCCCGCTGATCAACGATTTCAAGCAATGGCGAGCCTGGTCGCCCTTCGAAAAGCTCGATCCGAACATGCAGCGCACGCTTTCCGGCGCCGACAGCGGCAACGGCGCGGTGTATGCCTGGGAAGGTAACAGCAAGGCCGGCAAGGGACGCATGGAGATCACCAACTCGGTGCCGTCGTCGCTGGTCTCGCTGAAGCTCGACTTCGAAAAGCCGTTTCGGGCCAACAACACGGTCGACTTCACTTTGTCGCCGTCAGGCGACGGCACCAACGTCACCTGGTCGATGCGCGGCGCCCGGCCTTTCATAGCCAAGCTGATGGGTCTGTTCATGAATTTCGATGCGCTGATCGGCAAGGACTTCGAGGCCGGTCTCGACAATCTGAAGCGCGCCACCGAACGGTAAAAAATTAGCAGCTACAACAATATAGCTGACAGCCGGCGCAACTTGCGCCGGCAATCCTCATTGCCCTCGGGATCAAATTAGCCGTCTGCGAGTTAAAGACATGGCGGCGAGGACGGCGATCCGCGTGAGAGAGGAACCGCAATGAAGAAAGCGATGGTCATTCTGGTGTTGGCGACGGCGCTCGGCGCTTGCTCGCAAACGGAAAAGGGTGCTGCGATCGGCGGGTTGGGCGGTGCGGCTGTAGGCGCTGCCGTGGCCAACAACCCGACCCAAGGGGCCATTGTCGGAGGCGCCGTCGGCGCGGTCGCCGGCGCATTGATCGGCCATGCCAGCGAAAGCGGCCAGTGTCGCTACCGCGACCGCTACGGACGCGTCTATATCGCGCGTTGCCCGTCAGGCTATTGAGCTGATTTACCGTTCAAGCAGATAGGAACGGCGGGCGAGGACCCGCCGTTTCGGATTTTTGACGGCGTTACAGCAAATCCCGGATATGTTCCCAGGCTTCGCGGCCCAGGCTAGCATCGGCCGCGTCGTTGCCGCCATGCGCGTGCAATGTCGACCGAGAGGTGCTCTCGCCTGGCAACAGAATCCGATGACCCGCGTCGGGTGCCGCCACCAGCCTCGCGCTCTTTCCAGCATCCTTTCGGCGCCGCGCGATTGCTTCGGCAAAGTCGAGCGACGGCCACAGCGCATCGTCGCCGCCCGCAATCAGGACGATCTCCGCCGCCGTTGCCTCAACAGGAATGACGGCCTCGCGCGCCTTATCCGGGAAGATGTTCAGGCAATGCTCGAAAAGCCCTCGATAGGACACGAGGCCATCGACGTGGCCCGCTTTCCAATCCGGATCGGTCGGAACGAACGGACAAGGACGCCCGGCAATCGTCCATGACGACCGCTCAGGCCAGCTGACGCCGTCGCGGCCCGGCCCGATATTGCCCCAGACGACCGATGTCGGGCTGATTGCGACCACGGCATCGATACGCGGGTCATGAACCGATGCCAGCAGCGAGGCCTCGGCGCCTTTGGACGTCCCGACATAGACGATGCGCCGGCATCCCAATCCGACGAGACGGTCCGTCGCGGCGAAAAATGTCTCGATCGGGATTTCGCAAATTCCGGGGGTCTGGCCGTCGCCGCCGAACCACCGGAGAGCGACAGCCGACGCGCCTGCATCGGCGAACAGCCGGGCGCGAGCGACGTCGACACGGCCGCTCGATCCGCTCAACACGACGATGCCCGTCGTGGCGCCAAGGCGCCGCAACAGCGTTCCGGCAACGCTACCAGTTAGGGTTTCTTCGGTGATTGCCGGTTTGCCCATTCGTCATCCGCTCGAACGCCGCTACGAACAATAGCAAAACGGCGGGCACTGGCCCGCCGTTCTGTCGATGCGATGAAGCAGTATTTACTCGGCGGTGGCGGCTTCCGCCTCGGCGGGTGCCGCGGATGCGGCGGCAACGGCGGCGGCGGCGTCTTCCTGGGCCTTCTTCAGCAGGGCGGCGCGTTCCTGCGCCTTCTTGCCGGGCAGGGCCTTGGTCGGGTTCGAGCGGGCCGGACGCTTGGCGATGCCGGCTTCGTCGAGGAAGCGCAGCACGCGGTCGGTCGGCTGGGCGCCGTGCGACAGCCAGTGCTTGACGCGGTCGGCGTCGACCTTGACGCGTTCGCCGTCCTTCGGCAGCAGCGGGTTCCACGAGCCGAGCGCCTCGATGAAACGGCCGTCGCGCGGCGAACGGGCGTCGGCGACGACGACGTGATAGTAGGGACGCTTCTTCGAGCCCGCGCGGGCCAGTCTGATCTTCAGTGCCATTCTTTATCTCCTAAAAGCTCTGATTTCGTTGATCGGGTTTGTGGCTTTTGTCTTGTGCAAGTCGTTGTCCCAAAACCGCTGCGCAGTTTCGGGCGACATGCACTTGATTAGCCGGCTTTCGTCACGCCGTTGTTCGCGGCGATCTGTTCGTGGTGGCGGATCACTTCGCGGATGACGAAGTTCAAGAACTTCTCCGCGAAATCCGGGTCGAGATGCGCATCCTTCGCCAGTTGGCGAAGGCGGGCGATCTGCTGCTGCTCGCGCGCCGGATCGGCGGGCGGCAGGCCATGCTCGGCTTTCAGCACGCCGACCGCCTTGGTGCAGCGGAAGCGCTCGGCCAGCATATGGATGAGGGCGGCGTCGATGTTGTCGATCGAAGCGCGGTAGCCCGCCAGAACGGCGCGTGCGTCGGCCATGTCCTTCTCCTCGTTCATCGCCCCCTCACTTCTTTTTCCCAAGACCGGGCGGCCCGCCGCCGCCGAGGCCGGGAAGACCCGGCAGCTTCATGCCGCCGGGCAGGCCCGGCAGGCCACTGCCGCCAAGTCCGCCGGGCAGCCCGCCCGGCAGGCCCTTGCCGAGACCGGCTGCCTGGGCCTGTTTCTGCAGGGCTTCGAGCTGCTTCGGATCCATCTTGGAAAGATCCGGCATGCCACCGCCGGGCATCATGCCGCCGAGGCCCATCTTCGAGGCGAGGCCGCCCATCATGCCGCGCATCATGCCGCCGCCTTTGCCCTTGCCGCCCATCGCCTTCATCATGTCGGCCATGCCGCGGTGCATCTTGAGCAACTTGTTGATCTCGGCCGCGTCGGTGCCGGAGCCGGCGGCGATGCGCTTCTTGCGCGAGTGCTTCAGGACATCGGGGTTCGCCCGCTCGGCCTTGGTCATCGAGGAGATGATGGCGAGCTGGCGGCGGAACATCCTGTCGTCGAAGCCGGCCGCGGCGAGCTGGTCCTTCATCTTGCCCATGCCCGGCATCATGCCCATGATGCCGCCCATGCCGCCCATCTTCGACATCTGCTGAAGCTGCGCGGCAAGGTCGTTCAGATCGAATTTGCCCGACTGCATCTTCTTGGCCATCGCCGCCGCCTGCTCGGCGTCGATGGTCTCGGCGGCCTTCTCGACCAGGCTGACGATGTCGCCCATGCCGAGGATACGGTCGGCGATGCGCTTGGGGTGGAATTCCTCCAGCCCGTCCATCTTTTCGCCGGTGCCGATCAGCTTGATCGGCTTGCCGGTGACGGCGCGCATCGAAAGCGCGGCGCCGCCGCGGCCGTCGCCGTCCATGCGGGTGAGCACCAGGCCGGTGATGCCGACACGCTCGTCGAAGCTTTTCGCCAGGTTCACGGCGTCCTGGCCGGTCAGCGAGTCGGCGACCAGCAGGATCTCGTGCGGCGACGACACCTTCTTGATGTCGGCCATCTCGACCATCAGCGGCTCGTCGATATGGGTGCGGCCGGCGGTGTCGAGGATGACGACGTCATGGCCGCCGAGCTTCGCCGCCTGAACGGCGCGCCTGGCGATGTCGACCGGGCTCTGGCCGGCGATGATCGGCAAGGTCGCCACCTTGGTCTGCTCGCCGAGCTGGCGCAACTGCTCCTGCGCGGCGGGGCGCCGCGTGTCGAGCGAGGCCATCAGGACCTTCTTGTTCTGACGCTCGGTCAGCCGCTTGGCGATCTTGGCCGAGGTGGTCGTCTTGCCGGAGCCTTGCAGGCCGACCATCATGACGACGACGGGCGCCGGCGCGTTGAGGTCGATGGCGACGCCCTCGGCGCCGAGCATCTCGACCAGCTCGTCATGGACGATCTTGACGACCATCTGCCCGGGCTTGATCGACTTCAGCACCGCGGCGCCGACCGCCTTCTCGCGCACCTTGTCGGTGAAGGAACGCACCACCTCCAGCGCGACGTCGGCCTCGAGCAGCGCGCGGCGCACCTCGCGCAGGGCCGCCGAGACATCCGCCTCTGACAGCGCGCCGCGGCCGGTCAGGCCGTTCAGAATGGAGCCAAGGCGCTCTTGCAGAGACTCAAACATTGATCAAACCGCCCTCTATGAGCGCCTTGGATTCATGTTGATCCCTGTCGGGCCGTTGGCCCTCCACGCCTCTTGTGCGTTCCTGCAGTGATTCAAACATTCTTCTTCCTTTTCTCTGGCACCCGTGGATGCCCGAGAGGTAGTGCGTTCGCGTCGGGTCGCCAAGCAAAAGCGCAAAGCCAAAAAACACCCGGGGGCGCATCGCGCTGCCGGGTGTTGGCCTCCAGGATCGGTTTACAGCTCCTGCCTCGAAGAGGCGTCGGCGTCCTGGTCGGCTTTCGCGAAGGTGTACTCGTCGCGGAATTCGTGCGCGTCTAGACAGGAAATCGGCGGCAGAGTCAAGGCTTGGGCCGAGCGCGCTCCTCCGTCTCCCCTTGTTGTCTACGGCATGCACACATTTCCAAGCGGCTGGTCTTTGGCAATAGCGTGCATGGCTTGGCGCACGCATTGTCTAATGTAGCGCTGGTCGACCCCACTCCGTCTCGGCTTCGCCGAGCCACCTCTCCCCCGATCGACGGGGTAGAGGAAAGGGGCCAGGCTTTTTGCCGTCAACGCTCGTCCAGCAAGGCTCCCTTCCTTTCCCTCCGGAGGGGGGAAAGGTGGCGCTGCGAAGCAGCGACGGATTGGGGGAACCACGTGGCAATCAAGCCTCGGCCCGATCATTCACGCCTGTCACATAGGATGTGTGCATCCCCGAGCCCTTGTTGTGGGAGAAGCTCGGTCGGACGAGGGGTGTTGGACGGATCGCTGCCTCAAAGACGTAAGCACCTAAAATGGTTGCCTATTCAAGCGTCGCGTTTCTTCCAGCACCCCTCATCCGTCTCGGCGCTGCGCGCCGATCCACCTTCTCCCACAAGGGGAGAAGGGAAAGGCTCACGGCAAGCTTTCGCCGTCCAGGATGCGCTTGTAGAGGTCTAGATATCCCTGTGCCGTCCGGGCGATGGGAAACCGGTCGGCGGCGGATTCCCGGCACCGCTCTGGCGAAAGCGCGGCGATGTCGGCGAAGGCTTCAGCGAACTCGGCATCGGTATCGAACAGGCGTCCGGTCGCATCGTCGACGATTTCCGGCAGCGCGCCGCGCGGCGTCGTCAACACCGGCGTGCCGCAAAGCATCGCCTCGACCGGCGCCATGCCGAACGGCTCTTCCCAGGCGATCGGGTTGAGGAAGGCCTTGGCCTCTCCCAGCAAGCGCAGCTTTTCGTCGCCGTCGACAGTGCCGTGGTAGCGAAAGCGAGGCCCCAGGCTCTTGAAGAAGACGCCTTGGCGCCGGACCTTCGAGCGCAGCAAAAGCTGCCAGCGCGAGCCGCCGGCAATGTCGAGCCGGAAATCGAAGGTCTTGGCGAGATCGACCGCCCGGTTGAGATTCTTGCCGACGCGGGCAATGCCGGCCAGGAAAAGCAGCCGGTCCGTCTTGGCAGCGGACAAGCGATAGGCGTCGACCGGAAATCCGTTATAGACGAAAGTTTCCCGCCCGTGATTGCGCGCGTGGCTGGCGCTGACGAAGCTCCAGTTCTGGTCCCGGCGCGGGAAGTCCGGGGCAAAGCCGTGCATTGTGTAGAGCGCCGGGCGCGGAGTCTCGATATACCAGCCGTTGAAATGCACGATGTCGGCGTCGGCCGGGATCGCGGCGCGGCATTCGGCTGCCGAGGACACCTGCCGCACCTCGCAAAGCGGATGGCTCGAGCCGCGACCGGCGATGAGGACGACCTTGTGGCCGAGGCGGGAAAACTCATTAGCCAGCCAGTCGACCTGCCGCTCGGTGCCGCCATAGCCTTTGCAGGGAATGGCGCGTTCCGCCACCAGCGTGATGCGCATCAGAAGAGCCCGCCGGATCGCGGATCGGCCGGCCCGACCTTCAGGGGCGAGCGGCGATGCAAAAGCAGAAGCATCGTCAGCAGCGTGCTCGCGATGCCGATCGCGGCGATGAGAGCGGCGTCCCAATTCGTCCAGCCGGGGCCTTCAAGCGGCTTGGCGTTGAACAGAGCGAAGGAATTGTAACCCTGCTGGTGCGAGATCAGCAGGAAGCCGGTCAGGTTGTTGCCGAGATGGGCGCCGAACGCGGCGCCCAGATTGCCGGTCACATAGACCAGCAGCGTCAGCAGCAGCGCGAAGGCGGTGATCGAGACCAGCACGCAGGCATTGATGGCCAGCGTCGAGGCCGGGCTCCAATGCAGCGCGGTGAACAGAAGCCCCGGCAGCACGGCCCAGATCAGCGGGCTGCCAAACCGGCTGGCGAGGCCGCGCAGCAGGTAGCCGCGGAACAGAGCCTCTTCCGAGGAGGTCTGCAGAAAGGCGAGCGGCACGATCGCCACGAGGGAGAGCAGCCAGGACGAGAACGCCATCGATCCGCGGGCGATTTCCGGCTGCAGAAAATAGAGCAGGACCTCGGAGAACAACGAGGTGATCAGAACCGCGACCAGGCCCTTGAGAAAACCGCCGTGCGAGATGCGGCGATCGGCGCCGATCAGCGCCGAGAGCGGCTCGCCATGCACGAAGCGCATCGCCGCCCAAAGACCGATCCAGATGCCGGCAAACGACGCCAGCGCGGTGAGGATGCCGACAGGCGAGGCCAGGAAATCCTGGACCGGCTGTCCGGTCGCCGGGCCGGGAAGACGCAAGACGATGAAGGCGTAGGTGCCGGCGACGAGCACGACAAGTGTCGCGGCGAGCCAGAAGACAACGACGATCCCCGTTCCCATGAGGAGCCGGAGCAAGGTGGTTTTCCGGTTGGGCGAGCGCCGGTAGCGCTCGAAGGCGGTACTGTCGATGATCACGCGGGTCCCCCTGCCGGACGCTTTCGGGTCGCATGATCTAGGAGATCGGCGGTTTTGGCGCAATCGCTATGGGCGGCAATCACCCAGTTTGCGGTGTAAGACAACGCGACTACCGTATTCCATATTCGATTCGACTGGTCATTATCGTGATCCGGGACATAGAGAACCGAAAGGACGTGTACCGATGGAAGGCCAACAGGCGAAGCCCGTTGACGCCCGAAATGAGCCGACTAAGGCGATCATTGCCGACAAGGACCTGGGACGGTATTGGCAACAACATGATTCGCTGTTGGCCTTTCATAAGCTGTTCAACGAGCGGGAAACGGTAGACGAGCGCGCTGTCGCAATAGTAGGTGCGACGTTTCTTGATAACATCTTAGAACATATGCTCGTCAATTTTATGGTGGGACGATGAGAAAGAAGCGAAGAGGCTGGTTGGTGTCGATTGTCCGTTGGGGCACTTTTTCAAGCCGCGTGACGGCATGTTACTGTCTCGGACTAATCTGCAAGACGGTGCGAGACGATCTCACGCGCCGTCGGTAAAATTCGCAACAAGTTTGCACACCAACTTGAAGCAGCGTTTGACATAGAGCCAATTCGCAGTTGGTGCCTTTCGCTCAGATGGCACGAATTTTCTATGATGATGAAAGCTCCCGCTGACGCCACGCCGAGAGATGTTTTTAAGGTGGGCGTCAACCAGCTAATCACTCACCTAAACGGCATCTTGAGCGTAGCCCGCTTGGAGCGCCGTAGGATGCGTGACGAAGACAATGGCGGGCCAACATTGCTGAGATAATCCGCGTCAATCCATAATCACGAGATTATTGGAGTTGTGCGGCGGAACCGTATCGCGCAAGCTCTACAGTTTATGGACTAACCAGAAACACGTAATCGTCATCCTATGGCGAAGCAAGGAGCGAAGCGACGCGGCGCAGACCATAGGATCCTGTGTGTTGGTTCCGGTGTATGGTTGAAGTGGGAAGGAGGCCGAGTGGATCCTGGTCGTCCTTTCGGACAGGCCGCGGCATGGCCCGGTCCCTTCCCACCGGTGAACCATCAACCTGAACAGTTGCACGGGGCTGTTCCAAGCAGACCCCGCACCACAGGAAGAGGCGTGGACATGATAGTGCAGAACTATGTCGGCTGCGACATCTCCAAGCAGTGGCTAGACTTTTTTGACGAGGCAAGCGGCCGTTTTCGGCGCATCGACAACCAGGCCGATGCGATCGCTGCCTATGTGGCAGGCCTTCGTCCCGGCCAAGACTTCGTCGTCATGGAGGCGACAGGCGTGCATGACCGGCTGCTGCGCCACGCGCTGGCCAAGGCCGGCGTGCCGTTCTCGCGGCACAACCCGGCCCATACCCACCACTATGCCAAGTCGACGAGACGGCGCGCCAAGACCGATCGTCTCGACGCCAGGATGCTGAGCGACTATGGCCGTCGCTATCAGCCGGCGGCCGAGCCGGCGCCGTGTGAACAAAACGAGCAGCTTCAATCGCTTGCCCGCTACCGCGACCATCTGGTCGAGATGCGGGCAACGCTGAAGAAGCACCTCGCTGAGGCCTTCGACGAGATTGTCATTGCCGACCTTGAAGAAACGATTGCCGCCTTCGACACACGCATCCATGCGCTCGAGAGCCGGATCGCCAACGTTATTCGTCAAACCGAGGACACCGCCCGCGATTACACGCTGATGATCTCCGTGCCGGGTGTCTCCAAGGTCGGCGCGCTCTCGCTCCTGGCGCACCTGCCCGAGCTCGGCCAGCGTTCACCCAAGGCGATCGCCGCACTCGCCGGCCTTGCCCCGTTCGACAACAAGAGTGGCAAGCTCAACCGCAGGAGCCAGATCCAGGGCGGGCGATCACGCGTGCGCCGCGCCCTCTATATGGCGGCCCTCACGGCCATCCGAACCTGCGACCGGTTCAAGTCCTTCTACAGCGCACTTGCCGCCCGATCAGGCTCCAAGAAACTCGCCATCATCGCCGTCGCAAGGAAGCTCTTGGTCGTCCTCAATGCTATCATGCGCGACAAAACCGCATTCGCATGAACACAGTTGCCATGCCGTTACGTCAGAGCGATGCCAGCGGTGCAGATTCTGCTCCGCTGCTTTCTTAGGCCGGGGTCACGGAATGGATCCTCGGGTCTACGCGTCCGCTTCGCTTCCGCTCCGCCCGTGGATGACGAAGTCCAGACGCTTCGGCCAATCCCAAATGTATGCGGCGCCGCATTGAACGGATGCAAGCCGGCTGAGCCACCAACGAGCAAGCAAAACGGCCGCCATCGCTGGCGGCCGCTCTTCTCATGGCAATCAAGCCTGGTCAGCGCATCACATAGACGATGCGCCGCGTGCCGGGATCCACCAGCGCCGGCTGGTTGTTCACATAGACATAACGATAGTTGTAGTCCGGGATCTCGCGCAATTCGACCGTGTCGGGCAGGACCGCGCCGGTCACCACTTCGCCCTCGAGATAGATCGGGTCGACCCGATGCGTGGTGACGTAGGTGCCTACCTCGGCCGGCGGCCTGGCGATCGGATCAACCGGATCGCTGGCAACGATGGCGCCGGTGTAGTCGTCCTGCGAATAGACATCGTCAGCCGGCGGCGACACGACGGCGATGTCGGCATCGGCCGGCCGGCGCGTGAGCACCACGCGGCTGCCGCCGAAGTCGCCCGTCACATAGTCGGAATAGACCCAGCCGTTGCCGCCGGCTTCGGCGATGGTGCACCATTTGCTGTTTGCGATGCAGCCCCTGAGCGTAGCCGACTGGCCGGCCGCCAGCACGCCGATCACAGGATATTGCGGGCCCGGGCCGGCGCGGACGTTCAGATCCGTCAACGCCGAGACCGGCGTGTCGGCAAGGGCCGCACCCGGCATGGCGAGCAGCGCACCGGCAAGCGCCGGAAACAATACGCTTTTCATGGCTTTTCTCCGTTTTCAACGCTCCCTCGGGCTCGAAAACGAAACCAGGCCTCATGCGTTCCGGCTAAAGCGCTTGCCGCCCGCTCACGAATTGTTCCACGTCCTGCAGCATCTTGGGTGCGGATGAGCCAATCTTGCCATAATAAATGCTTGATCGTGGGCAAATTCCCCGGCATTCGCCAGCGTCGAGCGCCGCGCAGCCCCTCGTGGGCGGTGACAATCCGGCGTTTCGCTGGCAGATTTGCAACCGGGACGTGATTCAGGCAACCAGGAGAACGACATGGCATTTTTTGCCAAGGGAAGGATTTTCATGGCCGCTGTTGTGGCGGCACTTGGGCTGGCGACGGGCGCGCAGGCGGCGGCCAGCTGCGGCAAGAGCGGCGCTGGCTTCGATGCCTGGAAGCAGCAGTTTGCGGCGGAAGCACAGGCCGAGGGCGTGGGGCAGAGGGGTCTGTCCGCGCTGGCCGGCGCCACTTACGCAACAAGGACGATCGCCGCCGATCGCGCCATCCACAAGGCTTTCAGCGGCTCGGTGGAGGCGTTCATGAAGCGCCGGGGCGGGGCTGCGATCATTTCCAGGGGTCGTGCGCTGAAGAAGCAGAACGCGGCGATGTTCGACAGGATCGAACAGACCTACGGCGTGCCGCCGGGCGTGCTGCTCGCCATCTGGGGCATGGAGACCGGCTTCGGTGCGTCCATGGGCAACCAGAACACGGTCTCGGCCATTCTGACGCTGGCCTATGATTGCCGCCGCCCGGACTATTTTACCCCTCACGCCATCGCGGCGCTGAAGCTGGTCGATCGCGGCGCGCTGAGCGCCTCGTCGGTGGGCGCCATGCATGGCGAGATCGGCCACACCCAGTTCCTGCCCGGAAACGTCTTGAAGTACGGCGTCGGCAGCGGAAATCTGCGCGACCGGAACACCGCGCTCGCCTCCACCGCCAACTTCCTCAAGGGTCATGGCTGGCAGGCCGGCGCGAGCTATGAGGCGAACATGGGCGCGATCGCCGGCTGGAACTCGGCCAGCGTCTACCAGCAGGCCATCGCCCGCATCGCCGAGGCGATCGACGCCGACTGACCGAATATGCCCATTCCAACGAAAAGCCCGGCCACGCGCCGGGCTTTTCCTTATTGGGCTTGAGATCGGCGAAAGCCGGGAAGCAGGAATCTCCCTCTCGGGTGCCCCGGCGGAGATGTCGCCAGAAGCGACGGAGAGGATCCTTGCGCGTGAAGGCTGCAACGTATCCTTCGTCATTCTAGGGCGAAGCAAGGAGCGAAGCGACGCGCGCAGACCCTAGAATCCATTCCGTTACCTCAGCCAAGAAATGCAACGGTCGAGAATAGCCGCCGATGACTGCGCCAACTAAGATCGCGGCATGACAGGCTATGTTTACATGACCGCAAGCCAGAAAGGCGGCACGATCTACATCGGCGTCACCAATGATCTCGGCCGTCGAATGCCCGAGCACAAGACCGGCCAAAGCTCCAGCTTCACCAGCCGCTACGGTGTGCAGCGTCTCGTCTGGTACGAGGAGTATTTCGACATCGCCGACGCGATCCAGCGTGAGACGTCATTGAAGCGCTGGCCACGCCGATGGAAGGTGGAATTGATCGAGAAGAGCAATCCGGAATGGTTCGAGTTGTTTCGCGGAACTGGCTGGTGAACGTTCTGCACCGTGGCGGCTCTCAACCGTCACGGCATGGATTCTAGGGTCTGCGCGCGTCGCTTTCGCTCCTTGCTCCGCCCTAGAATGACGAAGGATGGGCTGCCGGGACAGCACTCCCCTTGCGGGGGAGATCAGCAGCGTCATCCCTTGCGGTTTCTTGCCGCCAGTGTCCGCAGCCTCAGCCCGTTGAGGCGGATGAAGCCTTCGGCGTCCTTCTGGTCGTAGGCGCCGCGATCGTCCTCGAAGGTGACCAGCGCGTCGGAATAGAGCGTCTTCTTCGACTTGCGGCCGGTGACGATGACATTGCCTTTGTAGAGCTTCAGCCGGACCGTGCCTTCGACGTCTTCCTGGCTCTTGTCGATCATCGCCTGCAGCATGACGCGCTCGGGCGAGAACCAGAAGCCGTTGTAGATGAGCTCGGCATAGCGCGGCATGAACTCGTCCTTGAGGTGGGCGGCGCCGCGGTCGAGCGTGATCGATTCGATCGCCCTATGGGCGGCGAGCAGGATGGTGCCGCCGGGTGTCTCGTAGACGCCGCGCGACTTCATGCCGACGAAACGGTTCTCGACCAGGTCGAGGCGGCCGATGCCGTTGTCGCGGCCGAGGTCGTTGAGCGCCGCCAGCATGGTGGCCGGCGACAGCTTCTTGCCGTTGAGCGCGATCGGATCGCCCTTGAGGAACTCGATCTCGATCTCGGTGACGACGTCGGGTGCGTCCATCGGCGAGACGGTGCGCTGGTGGACGAATTCCGGCGGCTCGCTCCACGGATCCTCCAGAACCTTGCCCTCGGAGGAGGAGTGCAGAAGGTTGGCGTCGACCGAGAAGGGCGCCTCGCCGCGCTTGTCCTTCGGCACCGGGATCTGGTGCTGCTCGGCGAAGTTGAGGAGGTCGGTGCGCGACTTGAACGACCAGTCGCGCCACGGCGCGATGACCTTGATGTCGGGGTTGAGCGCGTAGGCGGAAAGCTCGAAGCGGACCTGATCGTTGCCCTTGCCGGTCGCTCCATGCGCAATCGCGTCGGCTCCGGTTTCCTTGGCGATCTCGACCAGATGCTTGGAGATCAATGGTCGGGCGATCGAGGTGCCGAGCAGATAGGTGCCTTCATAGACCGCGTTTGCACGGAACATCGGAAAGACGAAGTCGGAAACGAATTCCTCGCGCACGTCGACGATGCGGATGTCCTTGATGCCCATCATCTCGGCCTTGCGGCGCGCCGGCTCCAGCTCGCCGCCCTGGCCGAGGTCGGCGGTGAAGGTGACGACCTCGGCGCCGAGCTCGGTCTGCAGCCATTTCAGGATGATGGACGTGTCGAGGCCGCCGGAATAGGCGAGCACGACTTTCTTCACGTCTTTGAACTTGGACATTTTGGCGGTTCCGCGGGTAAAGAAGGTTCGCGGGCGAGTATCACGGGGTTTCCGGCTCATGCAAGAGACGAAGGCAGATCCAGCGCCATCACTTCAGGTTTGACTTTGCCCCCACTCGTTACGGGCGTCAGCGCTGCCCCTCACCTGCCTGCCGGCATCCTCTCCCCGCATAGTGACGGGGAGAGGGGCGCTCTCATCGATGATTTCGCCAATCCCCAGCGTTGCAAGGTAAGGGCCAACGGCGCAGCCAGCCCTTTCTCCCCGTCACTATACGGGGAGAAATGCCCGGCAGGGCAATGAGGGGCGGCGCCGACCTCGACGATTGCCTGAAGCGGTTGCGCCGGACCGCTTGTCTGTTGCGATGCTGGACCAGAGGCCACGTCAGCCAGTTGCTAGCGTGCCCTGGCTGGCCGCGCTATAGGGTCTTCGATCCATCCCGCAGGGGCGAGCAATGTCCTTCATTCCCGACACCACGACGCTGATCCAGTTCGCCATCGCCACGATAATCCTGGCGATCACGCCGGGGCCGGACATGACGCTGTTCGTGTCGCGCACGCTGAGCCAGGGCCGCGCCACCGGCTTCGCCTCGATGGCCGGGGCGCTGTGCGGCACGCTGATCCATACCACGCTGGTGGTGGTCGGCGTCTCGGCGCTGATCGTGGCCTCGCCGATGGCCTTCTTCGCGCTGAAGATCTTCGGCGCCGGCTATCTCGTGTTCCTGGCCTGGCAGGCGGTGACGAAGGGCTCGGCCTTCTCGCCGGAGAAGAAGGAAGGGCCTCGGATCTCTTTGCTCCGCAGCTGGGCGGCCGGGCTCGGCGTCAACCTGCTCAATCCGAAGATCATCCTGTTCTTCATGACCTTCCTGCCGCAATTCGTCTCCGCGCATGATCCCAACGCGCCCGGAAAGCTGTTTTTCCTCGGCGTCATGTTCATCGCGCTGTCGATCCCGGTGACGGCGCCGATGGTGCTGGCGGCGGAGAAGTTTTCGGCGGCGATGAAGGCGAGCCCGCGCGTGACGCGTGTGGTCGACTATCTGTTCGGCGGCGTGTTCTCGGCCTTCGCGCTCAAGATCCTGACTGCACAGGCGAAGTAAGCCTACGCCGATCTCAGGTTTCCGGATCGGTCAGCGGCTCGCGGCGCCAGCTGCCGGCCCGGCGGCCGGCCGAGAGCCAGTAGAAGATGCCGCCGACCATGCCGCTGCCGATCAACGCGAGCCTGACATTGTTGTCGGCGACATCGAAATCGCCGTCGCCGAGATTATGCGCGAAGCCGAGGAAGACGATGGCGATGACGGCGCCGCCCAGCGCGTAAAACAGCCAGTCGCGCCGTCCCAGCACTTCGGCGATCAGGATGACGACCGCCGCCGGCATGAAGCCGAAATAGGCGACGAACAGCGCCAGGAAAGGCACCGAAAAATAGAGCGCGGGCGCGATCGTCGGGTGTCCTGGCTCCGGCGCGTAGCCGAAATAGCCGAGGAAAAGCACGTTGAGGAAGGCGCTCGCCGCCAGCGAGGCGACGAGATAGCCGATGAGGATGGCGGCGAAGCGGACGAGATAGGCGACGATACGCCTCACGCCTCGCCGTGCCCCGCGATCATCATGGCTTCCAGCGCCAGGCGGTCCACCTTGCGCATCCGCTCCGATTCCGACTTCAGCTGGCCGCAGGCAGCCAGGATGTCGCGGCCGCGCGGCGTGCGGATCGGCGAGGCATAGCCGGCGTTGTTGATGTAATCGGCGAACTTCTCGATCGTCTCCCAGTCCGAGCTCTGGTAGTTGGTGCCGGGCCAGGGGTTGAACGGGATCAGGTTGATCTTAGCCGGAATGCCCTTCAAGAGCTTCACCAGCGCCTTGGCGTCGTCGAGGGAATCGTTGACGTCCTTCAGCATCACATATTCGAAGGTGATACGGCGGGCGTTCGACAGGCCGGGATAGGCGCGGCAGGCGGCGATCAGCTCCTTCAGCGGGAACTTCTTGTTGATCGGCACCAGAAGGTCGCGCAGGTCGTCGTTGGTGGCGTGCAGCGAGATCGCCAGCATGACGCCGATCTCCTCGCCGGTGCGGGCGATCTCCGGCACCACGCCGGAGGTCGACAGCGTGATGCGGCGCTTCGACAGGGACAGGCCATCGCCGTCGGAGGCGATCAGCAGCGCCTTCTTCACCGCCTCGAAATTGTAGAGCGGCTCGCCCATGCCCATCATGACGATGTTGGAGACTTTTCTGCCCTCGGCCGGCACGATGGCGCCGTCCGGCGTGTCGCGGTCGGGGAAGTCGCCGAGACGGTCGCGCGCGGTGAGCAGCTGCGCCAGGATTTCCTCCGTCGTGAGGTTGCGCACCAGCTTCTGCGTGCCGGTGTGGCAGAAGGAGCAGGTCAGCGTGCAGCCGACCTGCGAGGAGATGCAGAGCGTGCCGCGCCCTTCCTCGGGGATATAGACGGTCTCGATCTCGACCGGCCGGCCGGCGCCGCGCGGCGGGAAGCGGAACAGCCATTTGCGCGTACCGTCGGAAGATATCTGCTCCTCGACGATTTCGGGCCGGGCGACGGTGAAATGCTTGTCGAGCTCGGCGCGCAGTTCCTTGGAGATGTTGAACATGTGGGCGAAGTCGGAGACGCCGCGCACATACATCCAGTGCCAGAGCTGCTGGGCGCGCATCTTGGCCTGGCGCTCAGGCACGATGCCGGCCTCGACGAGGGCGGCGCCAAGCTCGGCGCGGGTCAGGCCGATCAGCGACGGCTTCTCCGTCGCTGCAGCACGAGCGCGCAAGGCATCGCGCGCGCCTTCGGCGGTCAGATCGAATGAAAGGGTCATGGTTGCG
This sequence comes from Mesorhizobium sp. WSM4904, assembly GCF_029674545.1. Lineage (NCBI taxonomy): Bacteria > Pseudomonadati > Pseudomonadota > Alphaproteobacteria > Hyphomicrobiales > Phyllobacteriaceae > Mesorhizobium > Mesorhizobium sp. WSM4904. The sequence continues at coordinate 954,675 of NZ_CP121354.1, forward strand.
CCAATATAAGCGGTTTGCGGCCGATTTCAGCATCGTGCCTGAAATGAAGCGCGGCGCATAGCACAGGTTGCAGGCGGAGTCATGGGGCGGGGCTTCCCTTCTCCCCTTGTGGGAGAAGGTGGATCGGCGCGCAGCGCCGAGACGGTTGAGGGGTGTTCCAGGAAACGCCAGCGTCTCACTCCGCTGGAGCACCCCTCATCCGACCGAGCTTCGCTCGGCCACCTTCTCCCACAAGGGGAGAAGGGAGAGGCGCCGATCGGCAACGACCTTACTCTTTGTATCCGGTCTTCGGCGGTGACCGCTGACGTGCGCGCCATCTTCGGTCCGATCACATAGTCGTGTTGGCGTAACGCTTCGCCACCCGGCGGCGAAATCTGAAAGGGGCAATTGTGCCCCGCGCAAAACGGGAGTGAGCAGAATGCATTCGATCAAGCTTGTCGCGATTGCCGGCCTTGTCGGCCTGTCCGTCTCGCCGGCGTTTGCCGAGGACACGATGGGAACCATGACGATGATGAAGGCAGGACAGGTGACGGCGATCATGCCCGACGGCCACATGGGCACCATGATGCCGGACGCAAAAATGAGCAGCGAAATGATGAAGTCGGCCAAGCCGATCAAGCACTGCATGATGATGATGACCGATGCCAAGGGCAAAGCCTACATGATCGACACGTCGACCAAGAAGGCACAGGCCGAATGTGAAAAAATGGCCATGTGAGCCAGCCGGATCCCGCCGGCGCGACGCGGGCGGGATCCGGCATCGTCGATCGAGCGCTCTTGGTGAAGCGCTCTTGGGGAATTGCCGGTGAGGGCTTGGCCGCGAGCGCAACCAGCCTGACCGACGGGCTTGATCGGCTGCCTCAGTGTGCTAGGCCGGATCATCACCAAGAGGGCGCAGATGGCCGGCATATCGCGAAGACACCCCATGCTGCGGCGCTCGCAGGCAATATGGGGGTCGCGGCGCGTCTGGCAGCCGCGCCTGGTGTTCTGGGCCGGCGCCCTCTCGATCGGATTGATCAGCGTGCTGTTCGCAATGCTGGCCGACCGGGCGCAGGCGCTGTTCCACGTCGTCACAGCCGGCGATGGCGGCTGGCGCTTCTACCTGCCGCTTGTCTTGACTCCGGCGGGCTTCGTGCTTTGCGCCTGGCTTGCCCATTCCTTCTTTCCGGGATCGCAAGGCAGCGGCATTCCGCAGGCGATCGCCGCCCGCCACCTGCGCGACGACGAAGACCGCGGGCACCTCCTTTCGCTTCGCCTGGCGGCAGGCAAGATCGCGCTCACCGTGTTGGGCCTGTTCTGCGGCGCTTCGATCGGCCGCGAGGGGCCGACGGTGCAGGTCGGCGCCTCGCTGATGTTGCAGGCCGCGCGCTGGGGCGGCATGGCGCAGGCGCGCGGCCTGATCCTGGCCGGCTCCGCCGCCGGCGTCGCCGCGGCCTTCAACACGCCGCTTGCCGGCATCGTCTTCGCCATCGAGGAGATGGGCCGCGCTTACGAGTCGCGCACCAACGGGCTGGTTCTGACCGCGGTGATCCTTGCCGGCCTTGCCTCGCTCGGCCTGCTCGGCAACTACACCTATTTCGGCGTCGCCAGGGATACGGTGGCCTTTGCCGCCGACTGGCCGCTGGTGGTCGCCTGCGGGGTCATCGGCGGCGGCTTCGGGGCGCTTTTCTCGCTGTTGGCGCTGAAGATCACGCGCCGCATCCGGCGCTGGAACGCTCTGCAGCCATTGTGGCGCGCGCTGCTCGTGGCAGGAATCTGCGGGCTGGCAGTTGCCGCGATCGGCCTTGTCTCGGGCGGCCTCACCTTCGGCACCGGCTACGCGCAGGCCCGTGGCGCCATCGAAGGCGCGCCGCTGCCGGCATTCTTCTTCCTGGAAAAATTCGCGGCCGGGGTGCTTTCGATGGTGTCGGGCATTCCGGGCGGCATCTTCGCGCCGTCGCTGGCGGTGGGCGCCGGTCTCGGCAGCACGCTCGGCCTGGTCTTCGGCGCCGGCACCGGTCTCGCCGCGCTGCTCGGCATGGCCGGCTATTTCGCCGGCGTCGTGCAGGCGCCGATGACGGCCTTCGTCATCATCCTCGAAATGACCGGCAACCACGACAATGTGATCGCGCTGATGTGCGCGGCGGTGCTGGGCTACGGCACGGCGCGGCTGATCTCCAACGAGCCGCTCTATCACGCGCTGTCGCGCGTCTTCATCGCCGAGGCGATCCGGCGGCGCAGGGCCGCCGAGCATCCAGGCTGAAAAAGCCGGACTTGCGGTCCGGCTTTGCCTCAAGGCAGGGTTTTGCTTTCGCCTACTTGCACTTGGCGATCGAGGCCAGCGCGGCCGAGATACCCTTCAGCGAAAAGACATAGGATGTCGGATTGCCTCGCCCCGACTTGGCCGACACTTTCATGTCGGTGCCAGTCTTCATGGCGGCGATCAGCACCGGCTCCTCGGCGGCGTTCTCGACCCAGGCCGACTTGCCGCGGGTGAACATCGAGAAGGTCTTCTTGTCGATGGTGACGGTGGCCTTGGAGCCTTCCTGGAAGTTGTAGCCGGCGATGAACTGCGGCTCGTAGGAGACCTGCTGCCCCGGACGCTGGCTGACGAAGAAGAACATGTCGCCATGGTCGAGCGACGGCGGCTGCTTGTCGGTCGGCACGGTCAGCACATAACAGACCTTGCCGCCAGCCGACTGATAGCTGTAGGTGCCCCAGGCATTGTGCTGGCCGATCTTGGTCGCCTGCTGTGCCAGCGCCGGCGCCGCGAAGGCGGCCACCAGGACCAGGCTGGAAACTATAGCAATCAATCCGCGCATCGTTCTTCCCGTATTCCCAAATGGTGCGGAGGCGGGCCGCCTGGCGTCCTGCCGTCGCTTCATTTTGATTTAATCAGGGTTACCAAACGGTGAATTTTCCTCAAGAAAAGGAGCCTCACCCCAGGAAACCGCCGCCTTTCGCGCCGCCGCTTCGGAGCGGCGGTCGCGATGTCCCGGCGCGAACTTGGAGGGTACGAAAGCGGCAAGAGTTTGTCTTCTCGCGCGGGCGGTTTCGCGGTCTCGTTGCAACGGCGCGGAGCCGGTCCTCGCTCCGGGGCTGAAGCGCGTCGCGATCCTTCGGATTCGTTCCGCACGCTTCAGGCTTTTGATTTTGCGCATGTGCTTGTCCCGAAGTCCCGAAACCGGTTCCCACTTCGGGAGACATGCTTTAGCCCTTGTCGGCCAGGGCGTCCCTGGCCGCCTGCCGGTGTGCGGGCGTGATGTGGGCGCTGACGGCGGTGATCGCGGCGGTCAGCACGGCGAGGTCGTCGGTGAAGCCGAGACCGAGGACGAAGTCGGGAATGAAGTCCACCGGCAGCACGAAATAGCCGAGCGCGGCCAGCAGGATGCCCTTGGCGCGCAGCGGCGTGTCCCTGTCCATGGCGCAATAATAGGCGGCGACCACCTCGTCCATGAACGGGATCTGCCGGGCGGCCTTCTTGGCGGTGCGCCAGAATTTCTCGCGCACCTCGCCCTCGCCGGCGAGCTTGTCGCCAAAGCCGAAGAAATCAAAACCGGAGTCCTGCGCCATCAATGTCTCCTTGGCCGCGCGACCTTGCGTGCCGGCCCGCCGCGGGAGATGTGGTGAAAGCGGGGGGCTGCTACAAGAGTTGGGCGTTGTGCTGGCCCCAGAATCGAACTCGGCAGCATTGGCCGTGGGTAAGCCGAGTTGGCAATCGCTACCTACGTTGGAGATTGGCCGGAATATCCCTCCCATCGTCATTCTATGGCGAAGCAAGGAGCGGAGCGACGCGGCGTAGACCATAGAATCCATGCCATTACTTTCGAGAGCCGCGACGGTGCGGAATTCTGCCCCGCTGCATACTACGGCAGATGTCATGGCATGGATCTCAGGGTCTCCGCGACGCCGCTGCGCGGCTGCTTCGCCCTGGGATGACGACGTCGAGGCCGTGTCCTCGCCCTACCCGAAATACCGGTTCATCCGCTTGGCGAGCTCGATGTCGAGCGCCGTGACGCCGCCTGCATCATGGGTATTCAGCGTCACGTCGACGGTCTTGTAGGCGTTCGACCAGTCAGGGTGGTGGTCCATCTTCTCGGCGGCTAAAGCCACGCGGGTCATGAAGGCGAAGGCTTCGGAGAAGTTCTTGAAGCCGAAGCTGCGTTTGATGGAGGCGCCGTCGGCGGCCAGCGACCAGCCTTCGAGTTCGGTAAGCGCGGTGGCGATCGCCTCCTTGCTGAGCTTTTCCCTGGTCATGTCGGGTTCCTGTGCTATTCGAAATTGAAACAACCATAGCGCCGGATCGATGAGCGCAAAGCCCATAAAATCCATTCTGTTCGTTTGCCTGGGCAACATCTGCCGCTCGCCTTTGGCCGAAGGCGTGTTTCGAGCCGTGCTGGCCGAGCGCGGGATGACCCGCGATATCGTGCTCGATTCGGCCGCCACCAGCGGCTGGGAGGTCGGCTCCGCTCCCGATCCGCGCTCGATCGCGGTCGCCGCAAGCCACGGCATCGACATTTCCGGACAAAGGGCGCGCAGAATAGCGCCGGAGGATTTTTCGCGCTTCGACCTGATCCTCGGCATGGACCGCTCGAATGTGCGCGATCTCAAGGCGCTGGCACCGCAGGCCGGGCGCGACCGTATCCATCTCTATCTGAAATTTGCGACCGGAGCGGAACGGGACGTGCCGGATCCCTATTACGAGGACCAGCAGGCCTTCGCCGCCGTCTACCGCATGATCCGCGAAGCGTCGGAGGCGCTGGCGAAGCGGCTGGAGGCGCGCGCGTCGGCGCCGGTCAAGGGCCAGGCTTCCTCGACGATGTAAGGGCCGCCGCCGACCGAATCGCGCGACGACATCAGTACGAAGCGGCCGACGCGGAAAGGCAACGCTGAAAAGTTGCCGCGCGCCGAAAGATATTGCGCGACGTCCGCCGGGCTCGAATTGCGCAGGCGCGCAAGCGTCACATGCGGCGAGAACTTGCGCGGATCGGCCGGCAGGCCGAGCCGCTGGCAGATGCGGTCGATCTCGCCCTGCAGCGCCGTAAGGTCCGGCGAGACGGCGACGCCGGCCCACACCGCATGCGGCTTCTTGCCGCCGAAGGCGCCGACGCCGGAGAGCGCCAGCTGGAAAGAAGGGCGGTGGATGCGATCCAGCGCGTTGGCGATCTCGTCGGCGACATGGCCTTCGACATCGCCGATGAAGCGCAGCGTCAGATGATAGTTTTCGACGTCGATCCAGCGGGCTCCGGGAAGGCCGCCCCGGAGCAGGGACAGCGAAAGAGCGGCATCACGCGGAATTTCGAGGGCGGTGAAAAGACGTGGCATGGGAAGCCTCCTGTCCTCGAATCGAAACTCTCATCCCTAGCGAATCATCGATATCCGCGCGGAGCAAGCAGTTTGTTGTCCACAAAGTTTCCCCAAGGGAAACCGTGGTATTCCAGCCTCACCAAAGCGCATCGCGATCTTTCAGGTTCGCTCAGCGCTCCATCTCTTTGACGCATTTCCGGACGGAAAACCGTTTCACACTTTTCCTGGAATTGCTCTAGGTTTTTGATTTTGCGCATGTCCTTGTCCGAAATCGGTTCCCACTTTCGGGGGACATGCTTTATGCGCCGCCATCGGCGGCAATTGCCTTCTCGACAGTGGGCAGGATGCGCTCGACGATCACTTCGACGCCCTTGGGGTTGGGGTGCAGGCCGTCCTCGAGCTGCAGGTCGGGATGGCTGGCTACGCCGTCGAGAAAGAACGGATAGAGCGGAACATCGTATTTCGCGGCGAGCCCCGGATAGATCGCATCGAAGGCCTGCTGGTAGCCGGTGCCGAGGTTGGGCGCCGCGCGCATGCCGGCAAGAAGCACGGCGATCTTGCGCTGTTTCAGCTTCGCCAGCATAGCGTCGAGGTTCTTTTCGGCGATGTCGGGCGAGACGCCGCGCAGCATGTCGTTGGCGCCGAGCTCGAGGATCACAAGCCGGGTGCCGTCCGGCACCGACCAGTCGAGCCGCGCCAGCCCGCCGCTCGTGGTGTCGCCGGACACGCCGGCATTGGCGACGGCGACGTCATGGCCTTTCGCCTTCAGCGCCGCCTGAAGCCTGTCGGTAAACCCCTGACCCGGACCGAGACCGAAGCCTGCCGTCAGGCTGTCACCGAAACCGACGATCTTGAACGTCTCGGCGCGCGCCGACGAAATGGCGCCGCAAACCGCAAGGAAAAGGATGAGGGCTGCGGCAAGAGTATGTTTGAAAGCCATGCGGCGAGCCCCATATGACCGAAACAATCCCCGGGAGGAGGCGTTCTCGTCTCCTTTTTCCACCATATAGGACGCTTTCACCGTGACAGAAGCCGTCATCGCATTGAGGGATGTCTCGCTGACGCTCGGCGAGGGAGCTTCCTCGGTCCATGTGCTGAAAGGCGTCAGTCTCGATGTGGCCGCCGGCGAAGCCACCGGCATCGTCGGCCCGTCGGGCTCCGGCAAGTCCACCTTGCTGATGGTTCTGGCCGGGCTGGAAAGGGTCGATGCGGGAACAGTGCGAATCGCCGGCGAATTGCTCAACGGCAAAAGCGAGGATCGGATTGCATCGTTCCGGGGGCGAAACATCGGCATCGTCTTCCAGTCCTTCCACCTCATCCCCAATATGACGGCACTTGAAAATGTCGCGGTGCCGCTGGAGCTCGCCGGCCATGCCGACGCGTTCGGCGTGGCGGCGCGGGAACTCGCGGCGGTCGGCCTGAGCGACCGTGTGACGCACTACCCCGGAGAGCTCTCGGGCGGCGAGCAGCAGCGCGTGGCGATCGCCAGGGCGCTGGCGCCTTCGCCGCGCATCCTGATTGCCGACGAGCCGACCGGCAATCTCGACCAGGCGACGGGAAAGCAGATCGCCGACCTCTTGTTCGCCAAGGCGGCCGAGCGCGGCATGACGCTGGTGCTGGTCACGCATGATCCGGCGCTTGCGGCCCGCTGCTCGCGTCAGGTGTCGATGCGCTCGGGGCGGATCGAGGATGCGCCGCTGCTTAAAGTGACCGCGTAACGCCATGGCGAACGGAGCCCCCTCATCCGGCCCTTCGGGCCACCTTCTCCCCGAGGGGAGAAGAGATCGCCAGCGTCGGCGCAAACCTCTTCTTCTCCCCGCCGGGGAGAAGGTGGCCGCGAAGCGGCCGGATGAGGGGGCCGCCTGGCTTCGCACGCTGAAGCTCGCCATCCGCTTCTCGCTGCGCGAGATGCGCGGCGGCCTGTCCGGCTTCATGATCTTCCTTGCCTGCATCGCGCTCGGCGTCGCGGCGATCGGCGGCGTTAATTCGGTGGCGCAGGCGATCACCGCCGGCGTCGCCAACCAGGGCCAGACGCTGCTCGGCGGCGATCTGCGCTTCCAGATCAACCAGCGCAGCGCTACGCCTGCCGAACTCGGCTTCCTCGGCAGCCTGGGCACGGTGTCGCTGAATTCGGGTATGCGCTCGATGGCGCGGCTCGAGGACGGCTCAGACCAGGCGCTGGTCGAAGCCAAGGCGGTCGACGACGCCTATCCTCTCTACGGCACGCTGGAAACCGATCCGCCGCTGCCGAAGAAGGAGCTGCTCGGCGAGAGAGCGGGCATTTTCGGCGCCGCCGCGCCCGATCTTTTGTTCGACCGGCTCAATCTGCATATCGGCGACCGGCTGAAGCTTGGCGGCGCCACTTTCGAGCTGAGGGCCAGGCTGATCAGCGAGCCGGACGCGATATCCGACGGTTTTGGATTCGCGCCGCGGCTGATGATCTCGAACGACGGACTTGCCGCATCCGGACTGGTGCAGCCCGGCAGTCTGGTCGAGAACGCCTATAAGCTGCGGCTGCCCGCCGGCGCCAGCGAGGCGCGGATCAAGGAAATCCAGGCCGCGGCGGCGAAGGAATTTCCACAGTCCGGCTGGTCGATCCGCACGCGCAGCAACGCGGCGCCTGCGCTCTCCTCCAATATCCAGCGCTTCTCGCAATTCCTGACGCTGGTCGGGCTGACGGCGCTGGTGGTCGGCGGCGTCGGCGTGGCGAACGCGGTGCGCGCCTATCTCGACGGCAAGCGCGGCGTCATCGCCACCTTCAAGAGCCTCGGAGCCTCCGGCGGCTTCGTCTTCACAGTCTATCTCGTGCAGATCCTTTTGATTGCCGGCCTCGGCATCGTGCTCGGCCTGGTCCTGGGTGCCGCCATGCCGTTCGCGGCGAGCGCGCTTCTGCAGTCGGTGATCCCGGTGCCGGCGGAGGGCGGCTTCTACGCGAGCGCACTCGCCATGGCCGCGCTCTTCGGCCTCCTGGTGACGCTGGCCTTCGCGCTCTTGCCGCTTGGGCGCGCCCGCGACGTGCCGGCGACGGCGCTGTTCCGCGAGATGGGTTTTGAGAGCCGCGGCCTGCCGCGCCTGCCCTATGCCGGCGCTGCTCTCGCGATCGTGCTCGGGCTGGCGGCTTTGGCCATATTTTCCGCCGACGACCGGCGCATCGCCTCGATCTTCGTCGGCGCCACGGTCTTTGCCTTCCTGGTGCTGCGGCTGGTGGCGGCGCTGGTGCAATGGATGGCCCGGCGAAGCCCGCGCGTGCGTTTCGTGTCGCTTCGGCTGGCGCTCGGCAACATCCATCGTCCCGGCGCGCTGACGCCATCGGTGGTGCTGTCGCTCGGGCTCGGTCTGACGCTCCTGGTGACGCTGGCGCTGATCGACGGCAATCTCAGGCGGCAGATTTCCGGCAGCCTGCCGGAGCGGGCGCCGAACTTCTTCTTCGTCGACATCCAGAGCAGCGATGTCGACGCTTTCGCCGGCCTGGTCGAAAAGGAGGCGCCGCGGGGAACGCTGGTCAAGGTGCCGATGCTGCGCGGCCGCATCATGGCGCTCAACGGCGTCGACGTCGACAAGGTGAAGATCCCCGCCGACGGCGCCTGGGTGCTGCGCGGCGATCGCGGCCTGACCTATGACGCCAAGCAGCCGGAGAACGCCACGCTGACCGAAGGCGCGTGGTGGCCGCAGAATTATTCCGGCGAGCCTCTGGTGTCGTTCTCGGCCGAGGAGGGCAAGGCGATCGGGCTGAAGCTCGGCGACACCGTCACCGTCAACGTGCTCGGCCGCAACGTGACGGCGAAAATCGCCAATTTCCGTCAGGTCGAATGGGAAACCATGGGCATCAATTTCGTCATGGTGTTCTCGCCCAACGCCTTTGCCGGTGCGCCGCATGGCTGGCTGGCGACGCTGACCGACAAGGGCGCCACCACGGCAGACGACGCGCGGCTGCTCAACGCCGTCACGCGCGCATTTCCGGCGGTGACGACGGTCCGCGTCAAGGACGCGCTCGACATCGTCAACCGGCTGGTCGCGCAATTGGGCACGGCGATCCGCGCCGCCGCCGGCGTGGCGCTGATCGCCTCGGTGCTGGTGCTCTCCGGCGCTCTGGCCGCCGGCAACCGGGCGCGCATCCATGACGCGGTGGTGCTGAAGACGCTCGGCGCGACGCGCAGGACACTGATTGCGGCCTTCTCGCTGGAATATGTGCTGATCGGCCTTGCGACGGCGCTGTTCGCACTTGCCGCGGGCGGCGTCGCGGCATGGTTCGTCGTCGCGCACATCATGACGCTGCCATCGCACTTCATGCCGCAGGTCGCGGTCGCGACGATCCTCGTCTCGCTCGGCGTCACCGTCGGCATCGGCCTCGCCGGTACCTGGCGGGTTCTCGGCCACAAGGCGGCGCCGGTGCTGCGCAACCTCTGACCCGGCGAGCGCTGGAGCAGGTTCGACCTGGTTAAATCTTTGTAAGAATGCCGGGCCGAAACGGCCAAAACCCGGCCTTTTGCCTTCTCACGAAGCGTTACGCCCCGTTACCGTCTTGTCCTTGACGTCAAGAACCATCATATTTCTGCGCAGGCATGCTGGAGCCCCGCCAGCGGCGCCTGGTCCAAAGGGCATCCCAAGCGGTCGTCCTGGGCGACCTGTCACCGGACGGGGCAGAAGCAACAGAGGATTTCCAATGGCTGATCCCATTCGCAACTACCAGACGTCCGCCGCCCCCGGCGCGCGCGTCGATATCGATCAGGGCCTGCGGGCCTACATGATCAAAGTCTACAACCTAATGGGGCTTGGCCTGCTCATCACCGGCCTTGCCGCCTGGGGCGCGTTTCAACTCGCCGTCACCGGCGACGGTCAGCTCACGGCCTTCGGCCAGCTCATCTATGCAAGCGCGTTCCGCTGGGTCGTCATCCTGGCGCCGCTGGCTGCGGTGATGTTCCTGTCATTCAGGATCCAGTCGATGAGCGTGGCGGCGGCGCAGACCACGTTCTGGGTGTATGCCGGCCTTGTCGGCCTGTCGCTGTCGACGATCTTCCTCGTCTATACCGGCACCAGCATCACCCAGACGTTCTTCGCCACGGCCGCGGCCTTCGGCGCGCTGTCGCTCTATGGCTACACGACCCGGCGTGACCTGACGGCCTTCGGATCGTTCCTGATCATGGGCGTGATCGGCCTGCTGATCGCGATGATCATCAACATCTTCCTGGCGTCGTCGGCGCTGGCCTTCGCCATCTCCGCAATCGGCGTGCTGGTGTTCGCGGGCCTGACCGCCTATGACACGCAGCGGATCAAGGAGATGTATTTCGAGGGCGACGTCTCGGACGTGGCCGGCCGCAAGGCCATCATGGGCGCGCTGCAGCTCTATCTCGACTTCATCAACCTGTTCATGTTCCTGCTGCAGTTCATGGGCGACCGCCGCTAAAGGCAGTTACCCGGTCTCACTGGACCATAGACTTCGAAAGGGCGGCCCAACGGCCGCCCTTTCTTTTTGTGCAGCCCTCTGCTGTTATCAAGGCAGGAAAACGAAATGCACAAATTATGAGCAATACAGCGATCAGAGCCGCGACGGCGGCCGACCTTGACCGAATCACGGAAATCTACGCCGACGCGGTCACGCACGGCACTGCGAGCTACGAGCTGGAGCCGCCCAACCGCGCCGAAATGGGCAAACGCTTCGAGAGCTTAGCGGCAGGCGGCTTTCCCTATCTCGTGGCGGAGAAGGACGGCACCGTGCTCGGCTATGCCTATGCCGGACCGTTTCGGCCGCGCCCCGCCTATCGGTTCGTCGTCGAGGATTCGGTCTATGTCGCGCCCGAGGCCAAGGGCCAGGGCGTGGGCTTCCTGCTGATGAAGGCGCTGATCGAGGCGGCGCGTGCGGCAGGCTTCCGCCAGGTCATCGCGGTGATCGGCGACGGCCACGCGGACAGCGTCTCGGTGCGGCTGCACGAGAAGCTCGGGTTCTACCATTCCGGACGCCTGGAAGGGTCGGGCTACAAGCACGGGCGCTGGCTGGACACGGTGTTCATGCAGCTGCCGCTCAACGGTGGCGCAGAGCTGCCGCCGGATCCGGAATCGCTGCCGGAGCGGAGATTCAGGCTCGGAGGGAAATGAGGTAACGGGAATGAAGAATCGAGAAAAACAATTCATATCAGGCGTTTAGCGCCTCTTTTCCTCAATTCTTCAGTTCTTCAATTCCCCTGTTCCTCTTCCCGGCTCAGGCCTCGACCAGCTTCAGCTTGGAATCGAAGACGCCGAGCACGCGGCCGAGTTCCTGGCCGCGCTTCAGGATGCGTCCGCCCGCGGCTATGACGGCGAAAGCGCCTTGGCGACGCGCCAGTTTCGGGTCCTTGACGATCTGGAACAGCGGCACTTCGCTGGCGCGGCGGAAGACCGAAAAGACGGCGCGATCGGAGAGATGGTCGATCGCATAGTCGCGCCATTCATTGGCCGCCACCATGCGCCCGTAAAGCCTCAGGATCTGGTCGAGCTCGCGCCGGTCGAAGCGCACCGGCTGGTCGAGGCGTGCGCTGCGCGCCTCATGCAACGGGATCAATATTCCGGATGCTTCCCCATCCTCCGTCCCGCTGCTGTGATCGGTCATGCCTCGATCCTTCGATTGATCTTGCGCAGCCAAGGTTCGCGCTTTCGCAGCCGAATTGCAAGGGCCGGCGACGCAGGCGGGCGTCGCGCGGTTTCCGCAAGGTCCAGTCACGTTTGCGAAACGTGTGTTGTCATTGGTGATGCTTCGCCACATTCTCGCCACAAATTATCCGCGCTCATGCCCCAATCTCCGACGAGTTTACCCGCGTTGCCTGAGACGGTTCGGTCCGGCACCGGCTCGTAAACCCCAAGCCCCCCGCCCACGGGTCAGCGTCGGATCGAACCAACCTCGGTTTTTCCTTGGAAAAATCAGGTGCGACGATCCCAAAACCTGAATGACCGGCGTCAGAAGCAAGCTGACGCCGGTTTTTTATTGGCTCCCCCCTTCTCCCCTTGTGGGAGAAGGTGTCGCCGAAGGCGACGGATGAGGGGTGCTCCAGGGAACGCCAACGTCTCACTCCGCTGGAACACCCCTCATCCGTCTCGGCGCTGCGCGCCGATCCACCTTCTCCCACAAGGGGGAGAAGGGGTTATGGCTTGCGAATGAATGCGGCGCCCAGGATCGGACCGGGCATGCCGTCCTTGCCGACGGACTGCAGCAGCACCGCGCAGCCGCCCTTCTTGGAGATCTCGGTCATCGGCAATTCGTAGCGCTGCGCCTTGCCGTGCCACATGCCGGCGGTCTGGATGTCGGAGACGGCGTTCCAGTAGGTCAGGCTGCGGCCGCTGTTCTCGCCCTGGCCGATCTTCACCATCTGCGGCGGATCGAAATAGACGATCACCACATGGGCGTCGGCCGGGCCATTGCCGGCGTCGCCCGCGTCAATCGTGACGCGGTCGCTGGTGCGGCTCACCTTGATGCCGACCCGCATGCCCTCGCCGGTCCTGTCCATCCGGGCCAGCGCGCCGTCGACGTCCTTGCGACTGGCGCCGTTGACATGGCTGCGGCCGTTGATGACGGCCTGCGGCGTATAGACCGAGCGGCTGCCGAAGGAGCGCATGTAGTCGTACTGCCGGTCGGTGTTCTTCTTGTTGCTCAGCGTGTCCTGCCAGCCCAGATAGTCCCAGTAATTGACGTGGTAGGCGAGCGCGACGATGTTTTCCTTGGCGGCCAGCTCGGCGAAGAATTCATCGGCCGGCGGGCAGGAACTGCAGCCCTGGCTGGTGAAGAGCTCGACCACGCCCAAGGGCTTCTCGGGCTCGCTTGCCAGCGCGGCACCGGCAAACGTTGAAAGGGCCAGCGCAAATGCCGCAAGCCGCAATGGTCCTCGAGATGCCATGACTGTTCCGATTCCCGCCGGTGACGCCGGCCTTGTTCTGATTGCTAAAATATGTGGCAGAACGGACAGTCAACGGGAAGTCACGTTGCGGTGAAATTTAGGCATCGCAACCGCAGATAAGGCGGCACCAGGAGCGCGGCTGCATTTTTCGATGCGGTTCGATTTCGGAGCCGCATCATCGCCATGTGGTAAAGTTTACCAATGCCGCCCGATCTCTATTGCGTGCGAACCGGATCAGGACTTCGAGCCGGGCCGGCGAATGCTTGGCTGGCGGCGGTTTAATTAATTAGGGAATGGCCAGTAGGGCAGTAGGGCAGTAGGGCAGTAGGGCAGTAGGGCAGTAGGGCAGTAGGGGTACCTTTTCCCTACTCCCTTACTGCCCTATTCCCTTGCTGCTTTAGGCAGCAAGATCGCGCAGTACGTATTGCAGGATGCCGCCGTTCTTGAAGTAGTCGAGCTCGTCCAGCGTATCGATGCGGCAGACGATCGGCACGTTCTTCACCGTGCCGTCGCCATAGGTGACCTTGGCGACCATCTTCTGGCGCGGCTTGATCGCGTCCAGCCCGTCGATCTCGACCAGCTCGTCGCCCTTGAGGTTGAGGGAAGCCCATGAGGTGCCGTCCTCGAAGACGAAGGGGATGACGCCCATGCCGACCAAGTTCGAGCGGTGGATGCGCTCGAAGGACTGGGCGATGACCGCGCGGACACCAAGCAGATTCGTTCCCTTGGCCGCCCAGTCGCGCGAGGAGCCGTTGCCGTATTCGACGCCGGCGAAGATCACCAGCGGCACGCCTTCCTTCCTGTATTCCATCGCGGCGTCGTAGATCGACATCTCCTCCTTCGAGGGGTAGTGGATCGTGTAGCCGCCCTCGCGGCCGTTCTCGCCCAGCATGTGGTTGCGGATGCGGATGTTGGCGAAGGTGCCGCGCATCATCACCTCATGGTTGCCGCGCCGCGTGCCGTACTGGTTGAAGTCGGCGACGCCGACGCCATGCTCGGTGAGATACTTGCCGGCCGGCGACGCCGCCTTGATCGAACCCGCCGGCGAGATGTGGTCGGTGGTGATCTTGTCGCCGAAGAGACCGAGCACCCGCGCGCCCTTGATGTCGCCGACCTTGCCGAAGGCGCGGCCCATGCCGGCGAAATAGGGCGGGTTCTGCACATAGGTCGAATGGTCGTCCCAGGCATAGGTCTGGCCTTCCGGCGCCTTGACCTTCTGCCAGTACGCGTCGCCTTTGAAGACGTCGGCATATTTGCGGGCGAAGAGCTCGCGCGTGACGTTCTTCTCGATGAACTCCTGGATCTCGGCCGAGGTCGGCCAGATGTCCTTGAGATAGACCGGCTTGCCGTCGCTGCCTTCGCCGAGCGGCTCGGTGGTGAGGTCCTTGGTGACGGTTCCGGCCAGCGCATGCGCCACCACCAGCGGCGGCGAGGCGAGGTAGTTGGCCTGCACGTCCGGCGAGACGCGGCCTTCGAAGTTGCGGTTGCCGGACAAGACCGCGGCAGCGATCAGGCCCTTGTCATTGATGGTTTTCGAGATCGGCCCCGGCAGCGGGCCGGAATTGCCGATGCAGGTTGTGCAGCCGAAGCCGACCAGGTTGAAGCCGATCTGGTCGAGTTCCTTCTGCAGTCCGGACTTCTCCAAATATTCGGCCACCACCTGGCTGCCGGGGGCGAGCGAGGTTTTCACCCACGGCTTCTGCTTGAGACCGCGCCGGTTGGCATTGCGAGCCAAAAGCCCGGCGCCGATCAGCACGCTCGGATTCGAGGTGTTGGTGCAGGAGGTGATGGCGGCGATGACGACGTCTCCATGGCCGAGATCGTAGGAGGCGCCTTCCACCGCGTAGCGCTTCGAAATCTCGGCGGCCTTCTTGTACTCGGTCTCCATCGCCTTGGCGAAGCCGGCGGGAATGTCCTGCAGCGCGACGCGACCCTCGGGGCGCTTCGGGCCGGCCATCGACGGCACGACGTCGCCGAGGTCGAGCTCGAGCAGGTCGGTGAAGACTGGATCGGGCGAGCCGGCGTCGCGCCACATGCCTTGCGCCTTCGAATAGGCCTCGACCAGCGCGATGCGGTTCTCGTCGCGGCCGGACATCGTCAGATAGCGGACAGTCTCGCTGTCGACCGGGAAGAAGCCGCAGGTGGCGCCATATTCCGGCGCCATGTTGCCGATGGTCGCGCGGTCGGCCAGCGTCATGTTGGAGAGGCCGGGACCGAAGAATTCGACGAACTTGCCGACGACGCCCTTCTTGCGCAGCATCTGGGTGACGGTGAGCACGAGGTCGGTGGCGGTGACGCCTTCCTTCAGCTTGCCGGTGAGGCGGAAGCCGATGACTTCCGGCAGCAGCATGGAGACCGGCTGGCCGAGCATCGCGGCCTCGGCCTCGATGCCGCCGACGCCCCAGCCGAGCACGCCGAGGCCGTTGATCATGGTGGTGTGCGAATCGGTGCCGACGCAGGTGTCGGGATAGGCGGTGGTCTCGCCGTCCTCGCTATTGGTCCACACCACCTGTCCCAGATATTCGAGGTTGACCTGGTGGCAGATGCCGGTGCCGGGCGGCACGACGCGGAAGTTGCGGAAGGCCTGCTGGCCCCATTTCAGGAATTTGTAGCGCTCTTCGTTGCGCTCATATTCCAGCTCGACGTTACGGGCGAAGGCCATCGGCGTGCCGAACTCGTCGACGATGACGGAATGGTCGATGACGAGGTCGACCGGCACCAGCGGGTTGATCTTCTCCGGATCGCCGCCGAGCGCCTTGATGCCGTCGCGCATGGCCGCGAGGTCGACCACGGCCGGAACGCCGGTGAAATCCTGCATCAGCACGCGGGCCGGGCGGTACGCGATCTCGACACCGGCGGTGCCCTTGTCGCTCAGCCACGCGGCGACCGCCTGAATGCTTTCCTTGGTGACGGAACGGCCGTCTTCGTTACGCAAGAGGTTCTCCAGCAGCACCTTCATCGAATAGGGCAGCTGGGCGATACCGTTAAGGCCGTTCTTCTCGGCCTCGGCGAGGTCGAAATAGACATAGTCCGCGCCACCCACGGTCAGGGTGCGGCGGCATTTGAAACTGTCGAGGGATTTTGACACGTGCGATCCGTCCTTGTCTGTTCAGCCTGAAAGGGAACGGACGCCGATGGCATGCAATCACGCGCAAAGGTGCGGGTACGGCCATTTCCGCTGTCCGCTCCCAAGCAACCCGAGCCGTTCAAGGCGGCGCGTGCGCTGGTTCGGCGCTAATTCTTCTCCCGCGCCGACCGCTGGCACGGATGAACCGCATATAGAGAATTTCCTGGAATAGTTCTAGACAGTCGAAAGGCAAATTTGTGCGATGCGGCGGCGGCCGCGAAACGGTGCTTTCGGGACAGGCAAGAATGCGGCTGATCGCCGAAAATCTGGGCGGCGAGCGCGGCGGCGAGATGGTCTTTTCCGGCATCGGATTCGCGCTCGAAAAGGGCGAGGCGCTCATCGTCACCGGGCCGAACGGCGCCGGCAAGTCGACGCTTCTGAGGGTCGTCGCCGGTCTGCTGCCGACAGCCGAAGGCAAGGTGAAGATCGAGGGCGGCGGCGAGGATTTTCCCTCGGTCGCTTCGGCCTCGCACTATCTCGGCCATCTCAATGCGATGAAGACGGCGCTCACGGTGGAAGAGAATCTGGGCTTCTGGCGCGCTTTCCAGGGTGAGCCGGGGTTGGATGTGGAGGAGGCGTTGGAGACGGTCGGGCTGGGAGGAATTGGCCACCTGCCGTTCGGCTATCTTTCGACCGGGCAAAGGCGGCGGGCTTCGATCGCGAAGCTTCTGGTCAGCCGCCGGCCGATATGGCTTCTCGACGAGCCGACGGCCGGACTGGACAAGGCGTCGGAGGAAAGGTTTGCAGGGTTGATGAGGGAGCATCTGCGGGATGGAGGAATCGTGGTGGCAGCGACGCATCTGCCGCTGGGGCTCGAAGGGGCGAAGGCGTTGAGGATGGGTGACTGATGTTGGCGCGAGGTACCCCCCTCTGGCCTGCCGGCCATCTCCCCCTCAAGGGGGGAGATCGACAGTTCGGGCGCCGCGCTAGCCTTGCTACGTTGGAGATTGGCGAAGGCCGGGGTGACATCCAATCTCCCCCCTTGAGGGGGAGATGGCCGGCAGGCCAGAGGGGGGTGCCCGGGCGGAGACATCTCAAATCATGCTAGCCCTCTTCCTGCGCGATATCCGCCTTTCCATCCGCGCTGGCGGCGGGGCGCTGATCGGCGTCATCTTCTTCCTGGCGGTGATCGCCACCATCCCGTTCGGCGTCGGGCCCGACCTCAACCTTCTGTCCCGCATCGGCCCGGCGATCCTGTGGATCGCGGCCTTGCTCGCCTGCCTGCTCGGCCTCGATCGCCTGTTCCAGGCCGACCGCGAGGATGGCTCGCTCGATCTGCTCGTGCTCAACAGCGACCGCCACATGCTGGCGCTGACGGTGCTGACCAAGTGCCTGGCGCACTGGATGGGCAGCGTACTGCCGCTGGTGATCGCGGCGCCCTTGCTCGGCCTCTTCATGAACATGGAGCCGCTTGGGATCGGCGCCACGGCGCTGACGCTGCTCGTCGGCACGCCGGCCATCACCTTCATCGGCGCCGCGGGCGCCGCGGTCGCAGTGGCGCTGCCGCGCGGCGGGCTCTTGATCTCCGTGCTGGTGCTGCCGCTCACCATCCCGGTGCTGATCTTCGGCGTCTCGGCGAGCTACGGCGCTGTGGCCGATCCGGCGCCGTTCCTGCAGCCCTTCCTCATTGTTGCCGCGCTGACGCTGTTTCTTGCCGTGGTTGGGCCGCTGGCGGCCGCGCTGGCACTGCGTCACGGGACGGATTGAGGCCGGAAGGACGTTTTCAACTGCGGCGCGGCGGCTGATTGCGCGGCCTGCGCTGCAGGGTTAAGGGAAGGCATGATCGAACGGATTGGCGTCGCAGGCGCGGAAGGCACGCACACGGGTACGCGGACATGAGCGCGCACGCCCTCTATGTCACCGCGGCCTATGCCATCACGGCGATCGTGCTGGTCGGGCTGATCGGCTGGATCCTGCTCGACCAGCGAGCGCGCAAGCGCGAACTCGCCGCGCTCGAGGCCGCGGGCGTACGGCGCCGTTCGGACAAGGCCGGGACGACGAAGCCGTGAGCACCGAAACCCAAACACCGGCCCCTCGTCGCCGCCTGTTCGTGATTTTGCCGCTGCTGGTTTTCCTTGGGCTGGCCGGGCTGTTCCTGTCGCAGCTCCTGTCCGGCCGTGACGAGTCGGAAATCCCCTCGGCCCTGATCGGCCTGCCGGCCCCGCAGACGAACCTGCCGCCGCTCGAAGGGTCGAACCTGCCGGGTCTCGATTCAAAAGCCTTCGCCGGCAAGGTGACGCTGGTCAACGTCTTCGCGTCATGGTGCGCGCCGTGCCGGGAAGAACATCCGGTGCTCTTGGCATTGTCGCAGGACAAGCGCTTCACGCTTGCGGCGCTGAACTATAAGGACCAGCCGGAGAATGCCCGCCGCTTCCTCGGCGATCTCGGCAACCCGTACCAGGCGATCGGCGTCGATCCGGCCGGGCGCGCGGCGATCGACTGGGGCGTCTACGGTGTGCCGGAGACCTTCGTCATCGGCAAGAACGGCAAAATCGCCTACAAGCATGTCGGGCCGCTGACGCCCGACTCTGCAAAGACGCTGTTGTTGCCGCAGATCGAGAAGGCGCTGGCTGCGCCGGGCTGAGGCGACCCCCCTTACGTCGTCATTCTAGGGCGAAGCAAGGAGCGAAGCGACGCAGCGCAGACCCTAGAATCCATGCCGTGGCGTTGATCGAGGAATGCGACCGCCCAGAATAAAAGCTTGGCTAGTACGCGAAATCACGGACTACGGCAAATAGGCTTTCTGCACCGCTGCGACGCTCGAAAGTCACGGCATGGATCCTTGGGTCTTCGCTCCGCTTCGCGTCGCTACGCCCAAGGATGACGAACGTCACAGACCGCACCCGGCCGCCTAAAACTCAGCCGTAGATCTGCTTGCGGATCTGGTAGAGCATCTCGGAGCGGTCGGCGCGCAGATCGGCGAGATCACGGCTCGACAGGTTCTCGATTTCGGCGACGAGACGGTTGTACTGGCGGCGCTTGGCGATGTTGGTGCGGGCGCGGGCGACGATGTTGTCGAAGATCATGACGAGGTTCCTTTGCTGCCGCATTCACGCGGCGGGTTTGTTCCTCCCTGATCGATTGCGAGCATGACATAGGAATGGTGCGTTGCAAAAGAAAGATGTTGCAATGCACCATTGCAGCCAGCGCATAGCCGGTTAACCCGATCCTAATGCCGTGCGCGGCGTTCATGATGTGGTGAAGGCAATCATCGATCTTGCCTTTGCGTCCTCCTGCTGTCTTGATCTCCCTACAGCGTCGAGCGTCCTTCCGGACGCGCAAAGAACGCTGTAGCACTTTGACTTTGAGCATGGTCCCTTTCCGAAAATCGATTCCGACTTTCGGGGCCATGCGCACGTGAATGCCGGGAGGAAAGCATGGCGGCCGCCGACTATTACGAAATTCTCGATCCACGCTTCGCGCGGCTGTTCAATGGCGGCGCGCAGGTTGAGAAGCTGTTCACCGGGTGCCGGTGGGCGGAAGGCCCGGCCTGGTTCGCGGCCGGCCGCTATGTCGTCTGGTCCGACATCCCCAACAACCGCATGCTGCGCTATGACGAGACCGACGGCAGCGTCAGCGTCTTTCGCCAGCCCTCGGGCAATTCCAACGGCAACACCGTCGACCGGGAAGGGCGGCTGGTGACCTGCGAGCATTCGGGCCGCCGCGTCAGCCGCACCGAGCATGATGGCTCGGTCACCACCGTAGCCGACACATGGAAGGGCAAGCGGCTGAACTCGCCCAACGACGTGGTGGTGAAGTCCGACGGCTCGATCTGGTTCACCGACCCGACCTACGGCATAGACACCGATTATGAAGGCGACAAGGCCGAGAGCGAGATCGGCGCCTGCTATGTCTACCGCGTCGATCCCGGCACGGGCGAGGTCGAGGCCGTCATCACCGACATGGTCAGGCCGAACGGGCTCGCCTTCTCGCTCGATGAAAGCCTGCTCTATGTCGCCGACACCGGCCGCACGCATGGGGCCGAGAACCCTGCGCATATGCGGGTATTCAATGTCGGCGAGGGCGGAAAGAAGGTCTCGGGCGGCAAGGTGTTCGCCGACTGCACGGCCGGCCTGTTCGACGGTTTCAGGCTCGACGATGCCGGACGCATCTGGACGAGCGCGGCCGACGGCATCCACTGCTACGATCCGGACGGCACGCTGATCGGCAAGGTCAAGGTGCCGGAGGTGACCGCCAATTGCGTGTTCGGCGGCGCCAAGCGCAACTGCCTCTACATCGCCGGCACCACCTCGCTCTACATGGTCCGGCTGATGGTGAACGGAGCGAAGACGTATTGAGGCTGCTGCAGTTGCGTCCTTTCGTTCGTCATCCTCGGGCTTGACCCGAGGATCCATGCCGTGACCTTCGACGTCGGATGCAGCGGTGCAGAATTCTGTAACCATTGCAATGCCTTAGCGTAACGGCATGGATCCTAGGGTCTACGCTGCGTCGCTTCGCTCCTTGCTCCGCCCTAGGATGACGATCTCATGTTTGACCGCGTATAAACGCCGCGAAACTCTGGATCGCATTTCGCATCGCCAGCCGGTTCTCGGCCTCCGCCAGGATCGCCTCCACCTCCGGCGGCTTCTTGCCGAGCAGCGCGATCTCCATTGCCTCCTCCTCATACATCGCGAACGACATGGTGCGCATGATCTCGGCAAGCGCGGCGCGGGCATAGAGCGAGCGCGGCGAGGCGTGCACCAGCATCGCCGGCTTGCCGACCGCCGCATCGCGCGACACCAGCCAGTCGAGAGCGTTCTTCAGGCCGCCCGGCACGCCATGCGCATATTCGGGGCAGGAGACGATGAGGCCGTCGGCGCGGGTGACGGCGTCGATCAGACGTGCGGCTTCGCGCGGCGTGCGCTCGCCCTCGTCGTCCGGATTGAAGATCGGCAGCCGGCCAAGTCCGCCATAGACGACGACGCGGCGATCCGCGGGCGCGTTGGCGGCTAAAGCCGCGATCAGCGCCGAATTGGTCGAAGCGGCGCGCAGGCTGCCGGAGATGGCGAGGATCTCGATCAAGGGGATGAGCCGGGGTGAGTCGTCCCCGAATGCTACCACATGGTCTGCCTGTAATCGTCGTCCAGCTCGCGGTCGATCTCGCCGGCGCTCTCGGCCAGCGCCAGCTGGTCGCGGATGATCTGGCCGAGCGTCGGCAAGCCCGCGCGGTCGTACCAGGTCTCCGGCTTCCACAGTTCGGAGCGCATGAAGGCCTTGGCGCAATGCATGTATGCGGCCTTGACCGTCACCACGATGACGCTCTGCGGCTCCTTGCCGTCGACGGCCAGGCGCTCGCGCAGGCCGGCATCGACGGTGATGCGGGCGTCGCCATTGACGCGCAGCGTCTCGTTCATGCCGGGAATGAGGAAAAGCAGCCCGACCGAAGGATTGCGGATGATATTCTCCAGCGTGTCCAGCCGGTTGTTGCCCGGGCGGTCGGGAATGGCGATGGTGCTGTTGTCGAGGATGGCGGTGAAGCCGGGCTTGTCGCCTTTCGGCGTCACATCGGCATTGCCGTCGCCGTCGGAGGAACCGACCAGCACGAAAGGGCTCTTGCCGATGAAGGAGCGGCAGTGGCCGTCGAGCGCCTTGAGTTCCTTGCGGATCGAGCCGTCGGTCGGTCGAGGCGTCTTGTAGATCGTCCTCAGCTCGTCGCGCGTGGTGAGGAATTCCATCCCCGTCCCCCTGTATTCACGCAATTCCGTACGGAAGGCTACGGCGAGTCGCCGAGCCCAACCGTTACACACTTTTCCTGGAATTGCTTTCCTTGTCCTCGTCCTTGGCTTTTTCCTCCAGCGAATGGCGCATGATCAGCGGCATCTGGCTGAAGGTGAAGAGCAAGGTTATGGGGATCGTGCCCCAGACCTTGAAATACAGCCAGGTGGCCTCGGAGAAATTCCGCCACACCACCTCGTTCAGCACGGCCAGGAACAGGAAGAAGAGCCCCCACCGGAAGGTCAGCTTGCGCCAGCCTTCCGCGTCGAGCTGGAAGGCGGAATCGAAGACATAGCCAAGCAGCGATCGGCCGAAGACCAGGCCGCCGAGCAGCGCGACGCCGAACAGGGAGTTGATGATCGTCGGCTTCATGAAGGCGAAGGTCTTGTCCTGCAGGTACAGGGCAAGCGCGCCGAACACGAAGACGACGATCGCCGAGACCAGCGGCATCAGCGGCAGGCTGCGCGTCAGCGCCCAGGACGCGCTGAGCGAGAGGGCCGTCGCGACCATGAAGAATGCGGTGGCGATCAGGATCGGTTCGCCGAGATGGGTAAGGATCGGGAACTTTTGCGCAAGCCATTCGCCGCGGATGGTGGTGAAGAAGAACACCAGGCCCGGTCCCAGCTCGAGCAGGAACTTCAAGCCGGGATTGAGCGGCTTGCGGCGCGGGTCGGACGGGTCGCGTTCGAGGATATTCATAAGGTCCTTCTTGCGCATGATCTGGCCGAAAAGCAGGCAGATCACGCCATGTTCAAGCCACGCCGGCGATCGCCCTGGCGAATTCGCTTGCGGAAAACGGTTCGAGGTCGTCGACCTGCTCGCCGACGCCGATGAAATAGACCGGCAATCTGTGCTTGGCGGCGATCGCCACCAGAATACCGCCACGCGCCGTGCCGTCCAGCTTGGTCATCACCAGGCCGTTGACGCCGGCGACATTGCGGAAGATCTCGACCTGGCTCAGCGCATTCTGGCCGGTGGTGGCGTCGACCGTCTGCAGCACGGTGTGCGGCGCTTCCGGATCGAGCTTGCCGAGCACGCGAACGATCTTTTCCAGTTCCGCCATCAGCTCGGTCTTGTTCTGCAGGCGGCCGGCGGTGTCGATGATCAGCACGTCGGAGCCGGCCTCCTTCGCCTTTTCGAAGGCGTCGTAGGCGAGGCCGGCGGCATCGGCGCCGAGCTTGGTGGCGACGACCGGAGACTTGGTGCGCTCGCCCCAGATCTTGAGCTGCTCGATCGCGGCGGCGCGGAAGGTGTCGCCGGCCGCCAGCATCACCGAAAGGCCGCCCTCGGTCAGCTTGGCCGCCAGCTTGCCGATGGTCGTGGTCTTGCCGGTGCCGTTGACGCCGACGACCAGGATGACATGCGGCTTGTGGCTGAGGTCGAGCTCGAGCGGCTTGGCGACCGGCGTCAGGACCTTTTCCACCTCGGCAGCCATGACGGCGCGGACTTCCGAGTCGGACACGTCCTTGCCATAGCGGCTGGAAGCAAGTGAATCGGTGACGCGCAGCGCCGTCTCGACGCCGAGGTCGGCGCGGATCAGCACGTCCTCCAGATCCTGCAGCGTGTCTTCGTCCAGCTTGCGCTTGGTGAAGACGCCGGCGATGTTGCCGGTGAGCTCGCGCGAGGAACGGGCAAGCCCGTCCCGCATGCGCTGGAACCAGGAGCGCCGCGGCGCCGGCTCCGGCGCCTTTTGCGGCTCGGCCTTCTGCTCGACCTTCTTCGCGACCGTCACCTTGCCGGCGGAGGGGGCGGGCTTTGGGGCGCCCCTACCTCCCCCTCGAGGGGGAGGTCCCGAGCGCAGCTCGGGGGTGGGGGTGATCGGCGCCGGCGCTGTCACCCCGCCCCGCCGCTTCGCGTCGACCCTCCCCATCGAGGGGAGGGTGGGGCGTTGGCGCGGCTTCGGGCTCAGGCGCGATCTCGGCGCGCACCGGCTGCGGCTCGATCGGCGCCGGCTGGCGAAGAGGCTGCAGAATTTCCTTCGACGTCTCGGGGGTCGGTGCCGAATCCTCTATAGGTTGGCGCTGCCCCTCACCCTTACCCTCTCCCCGTGAAGGACGGGGAGAGGGGGGCGCGGGCGTTGGCGCCTCATCCTTCTCCCCGTCTCTATACGGGGAGAAGG
Organism: Mesorhizobium sp. WSM4904; assembly: GCF_029674545.1. Taxonomy (NCBI): domain Bacteria; kingdom Pseudomonadati; phylum Pseudomonadota; class Alphaproteobacteria; order Hyphomicrobiales; family Phyllobacteriaceae; genus Mesorhizobium; species Mesorhizobium sp. WSM4904. The sequence goes on from NZ_CP121354.1 coordinate 978,784, forward strand.
TGCCGGCAGGCGGATGAGGGGCGGCGCTGACCTCGGAGGTTGGCTGCGCCGGGGATGGAGTCGACGGCGGGATTTCAGGAGGCACCGGCGTCTCTGTCGGAACCTCACTTGGCGGCGTCGGCACTTCGACCGGCGCCGGTTCGGGCTGCCGCTCCGGCCGTGACGGCACGATGTCCGGCTCGCTCGGCGCGGGGGGCGGGATTTCCTGCGGCTTCGGCTCGGGCGCCGGGCCTGGTGTGGGCTCGGGCCGGGCCGGCGGCACCGGCACTTCTTCCGGCGCCGGCGGTTCGGGTGTCCCCGGCGCCGGCTGCGGTTCTTCTTCCGGCTTGGGCTCGGGCAGCGGTTCCGGCTCGGAGGGAACAACCGGCTCCGGCGCCGGCGGGATGCCCGGGGTAGGCTCGGGCTTCGGCTCTTCGGGCGCCGGCTGGGGCGCAGGCTCCTGCTCGGCTCCCGGCTTCAGCGCCTCCAGCGCGTCCCATTTGATCGGCGGCAGCGGCGCTGTCTCGTCGACGCGCTCCTCGACGACCTCTTTCCTGCCGAACGAAAATATCTTCTTGAAGAAACCAGCCATGCGTCTCGCAGTCTCAGGCGGCTTGGGCGGCAATGGGAGCCGCGATCAGGCGGGCGCCGTCATGGCCGGTGACAACCGCCTCGACGATCTCGCCCGGCGCGCCAATGGTTATCGCGGCAAGGGTAAAACCTTCGGTGCGGCCGAGGCCGTCGCGCTCGACCAGGATCGACTGGCGGGTGCCGGCAAGGGACGCTAGATGGCGGCGATAGGCGGCTTCGCCGGCGGCGCGCAGCCTGGCGGCGCGCTGCTTGATCACCTCGCGGCGCAGCTGCGGCATGCGCGCGGCCGGCGTGCCTTCGCGCGCGGAAAACGGGAAGACGTGCAGATGCGTGAGGCCGCATTCCTCGACTATTCTTTCCGAATTTTCGAACATCGCCTCGGTCTCTGTCGGGAAGCCGGCGATGATGTCGGCGCCGAAGACGATGCCTGGACGGAGCTTGCGCACGTCCTCGCAGAAGCGGATCGACTGATCGCGCAGATGGCGGCGCTTCATGCGCTTCAGGATCATGTCGTCGCCCGACTGCAGCGACAGATGCAGATGCGGCATCAGCCTGGGCTCGGTGGCGATCGCATCCAGCAGGTCGTCGTCGGCTTCGATCGAATCGATCGAGGAGAGCCTCAGTCGTTTCACATCGGGCACCTGGCGCAGGATCGTCTTCACCAGTTTTCCCAGTTTCGGACTGCCCGGCAGGTCAGCGCCAAAACTGGTCATGTCGACGCCGGAGAGCACGATCTCGGCATAGCCGTTGCCGGCCAGCCGCTTGACCTGCTCGACCACGGCGCCCATCGGCACCGAGCGCGAATTGCCGCGGCCGTAGGGGATGATGCAGAAGGTGCAGCGATGGTCGCAGCCATTCTGCACCTGCACGAAGGCACGCGCCCGGCCCTCGATGGCGTCGACCATATGGCTTGCCGTCTCGCGCACCGAGAAGATGTCGTTGACGCGCGCCTTCTCGGTGTCGTTGACGCCGAAATCGGGCAGCGCACGGTAGGAGTTCGCCTTCAGCTTCTCCTCGTTGCCGAGGACGAGGTCGACCTCGTCCATGGCGGCGAAGTTCTGCGGCTCGGTCTGCGCCGCGCAGCCGGTGACGATGATGCGCGCCTCAGGGTTCTCGCGGCGGGCCTTGCGGATCGCCTGCTTGGCCTGACGCACCGCCTCGGCGGTGACGGCGCAGGTGTTGAAGATGACAGCGCCGCCTTGGAGCGCGCCCAGGCCTGCGCTTTCGGCCTCGCGCCGCATCACCTCGGATTCATAGGTGTTGAGGCGGCAGCCGAGCGTGACGACGTCGACACCTTTGGCGAGAGCGGACATCAGGCGGCGCTTTCGGTGTCGCGTGCCCAGGCGCCGGTCGAGGGGTCGAAGCTGCCGGAAAACTCCCACTCGGCGGCGCCGGTCAGGATGACGTGGTCGTCGTCGCGCCACTCGACATGCAGTTCGCCGCCGCCCGGCGTGATCAGCGTCACGCTGCGGCCGGTGCGCTTGGTGCGGGCGGCGGCCACCACGGCGGCGCAGGCGGCGGAACCGCAGGCCCTGGTGAGACCCGCGCCGCGCTCCCAGGTGCGGACGATCATGGTTTGCGGCGAGGTGACCTGAGCGATGGTGATGTTGGCGCGCTCGGGAAAGATCGGATGGTTCTCGAGCAGCGGGCCGAAGCGGTCGAGCTCGTAGGACCAGACGTCGCGGTCGACCCAGAAGATGGCGTGCGGATTGCCCATCGAGACGACAGAGGGCGAGTGCAGCACCGGCGCGTCGATCGGGCCGATCTGCAATTCGATCATGCGGGTGTCGCGGAATTCCTCGGCGAGCGGGATCTCCTGCCAGCCGAAGCGCGGCTTGCCCATGTCGACCGAGATCGAGCCGTCGGCATGTTCCTCGGCGTTGAGGATGCCGGCGCGGGTCTCGAAGGTGAATGTCTTCAGGCCGGTCTCGGCGGCCAAAGCCTGTACCACACAGCGCGTGCCGTTGCCGCAGGCCTGCGCGCTGGTGCCGTCGGAATTCAGGATGTCGATGTAGTAGGCGGTGCCCGGCGTCCGCGCATCGTGGATCGCCATGATCTGGTCGAACTTGGTCGCGGCGTCGGCGTTGAGCGCGATCGCGGCCGACGCCGTCACGTGGTCGGCACGGCCGCGCATATCGGCAACGATGATCTCGTTGCCGATGCCGTTCATCTTGGCGAAGGGGGCGGTGCCTGCCATCGATCCCGTCATTTCCGTGTCCGTTTCGCGCTATATGGCGGAAACGGGCGGGAATTACCAGTCCGGCGCGGTCACGGAGACGCCGCGCCCGGCGACGACCAAGAGGTCGCGCCTAGGTTACAGCGAAGACACCGAGCACGAGCAGCAGGAAGAGGATCAGCACGATGCCGATCAGGATCCGCGCGCCCAAGGCGGCGGCGCCGGCAAGCGCCGGCATGCCGAGCAGGCTCGCCGCGGCGGCGACAATTAGAAGAATGATGATCCACTTGATCATGAGACCGGCTCCCTGCCGAAATTGTGTCAAGGAAGCAACGCAAGCCATGCGTTTCGGGTTCCGCTACCCGAGCGGGCTACGCGGGCGGCACATCCCACACTTCGCCCGGGCGCATGGCGCGAAAACGCTCCGGCGAAATGCCCTCGGCGGCCAATGCCTCGGCCAGCCTTTGCGCCGGCTCCTCGATCGGCTCGTCGGTGAGCTGGAAGGTGCCCCAGTGGCAGCCGGCGGCATGGGCGGCGTTGCACAGCCTCATGCCCTGGACGGCTTCCTCCGGGTTCTGGTGCTGCGGCGCCATGAACCAGCGCGGCTCGTAGGCGCCGATCGGCAGGATGGCCAACCGGAAGCCGCCGTGTCTTTCCGCCATCCGGCGGTAGTTTGTCCCGCCGTGGAAACCGGTGTCGCCGGCGAAATAGACCTTGCCTCCCGCCGTTTCGATCACGAAGCCCGCCCATAGCGCCATACGGCGGTCGCGCGCGCCGCGCGCCGACCAGTGATGCACCGGCTCGATGTGAATGACGGCGCCGTTGCCGAATTCGACCCGTTCGCTCCAGTCATGCGTCGAAAGCCGCATGTCGGGAACGGCAGCGCCGACGATCGCGTCATTGCCGAGTGGCATGACCGCCAGCGGATTGTGGCTCTGCTTCAACCGTCGCAACGTGGCGAGGTCGAGATGGTCATAGTGGTTGTGGCTGACCAGCACGAGATCGATCGGCGGCAGATCGGAAAAGGCGACGCCTGGCGCGTTGACTCGCTTCGGCCCGGCGAGGGCGAAGGGCGAGGCGCGCTCCGACCAGACCGGGTCGGTCAGGATGTTCAATCCGGCGGTCTGGATAAGCAGCGAGGCGTGGCCGACCATGGTGAGCCGAAGTGCCGCGCCCTCGATCCTTTTGTCTGGCTTCGCCTGGCGGTAGGGGCTTGGGAAAGCCGCCGGCCATTTCGAGCGTGCCCCGCTCAACTGCCATCTCAGCAAATCGCTGAAGCGCGCGGGCGGCCTGCCGTCGGGATTGAAAAAGAGCGCGCCGTCGAAATGATCGCTGGGCGGGCCGCTATAGTAGCGGTTGGCTGCTTTCTTTCCCGCGGCCATCGGTTCTCCGTCCGCTCTGTTGCTTTTTCCTGAAATAAGGATGCCGCCGCCTGGCGCAAGCATTTTGCTGACGAATGCCAAGGGCCGGAACATTGCTTGGTCTACGATCGGGACCGGAGGACGAGCGCCATGGCGATGAAGCGGACCAAGACACCATGGATGAAGGCCGGGGATTTCGGCCGCTCGCTGCCGCGCGGGCTGGGCGTCAACCTTCTGGTCACCGACATGGCGGCGATGGAAGCCTTCTTCCGCGATGTGCTCGGCGCTGAAATCATCTATGCCGACGAGGATTTCGCCGCGATCGCGCTGCTGGGCTCGATCCTCATGCTGCATGCCGATCATTCTTATCTCGACAATCCGATGACCGGCGTGACTGCCGGTGCCGAAACGCGCGGCGCCGGCATCGAATTGCGCCTCTATGGCGCCGATCCGGATGCGGTGGAGGAAAAGGCGGCGGCGCTCGGCCATGTCGTGCTGGCAGGCTCGATCGACAAGCCGCATGGCCTGCGCGAATGCTATGTCGTCGGCCCCGACGGCTATGTCTTCGTGCCTAGCGCACGGCTGCAAGCCTGAAATTTCAATAAGTTACGGCCGAGACGCCCGGCGTGTCTCCGGCAGCAGACACCCTTGAGATAAATTTGCAACACGAGCTCCGAAAACCCTATTTTAACCATATCGGGTTGAAATTCTGCCACCTTCGCCATCTTGGTGAAGCGAGTGTTTACGCGGACGGCGCCCCCCACCGGATCCGACGGAGGTTGGAATGACTTTTTCGAAGACCCGCACTTTTTCGAGAACGGGCCTTTTGGCCGTATCGCTGGCCGCGCTCGTCGCGAGCGGCTGCTCGACCTCGCGCTTCTCGTCGATGGATGACCAGCAGCCGGCGCCGCTCACGCCGGCGCCGTCCGGCACGGTGACGCAGAACCAACTGCCGCCGCCGGCCGCTCCGGGCACCACCGACCCGTCGCAATTCCCGACCGCGCCGAAGAACACGCAGGTCGCCTCGCTGCCGCCGGACGGCGCCGCGCCCGCGGGCGCCACGGACCTGACCGCGGCCAGCGTCGCCGGCGTCTGGAACGTCAGCGTCGGAGGCCAGGGCTGCAAGGTGGCGACGCCTCAGACCAAGTTCGGCGCCGGCTATCGCGCCGGGCCGCTGCACTGCCCGGCCCCGATCGACGGGATCAAGTCGTGGAACGTCGCCGGCAAGCAGCTCACGCTCTATGACGAAAACGGCGGCGCGCTGGCCAGGCTCTATTCTTCCGGCGGCGAAAAGTTCGACGGCCAGACTTCCAACGGGCAGCCGATCTCGCTTACAAGGTAAAGCCATAGGGTGTGCTGATATTCAGGTGATGCCGGCCTGCGAACGGCGGGCTCCTGCGCTTCCGGTGCTCACGTACTTCAAGTACGCTCCGCTCCGGTTCTCGCAAGCCGCCATTCTCGGCTCGGCCTGACCTGAATCTCAGCACACCCTTGGCACCTTGGCACCCCTAGAGCATTCCGCTCAGAGCAAACGACGTGACCTATGCATCTGCGTGACGGCCTCCAGACCCATGTGACCGTCAGGCAGCGCTATGACCACCTGGTAGAAACCGGCGCGGTCGGACGCGACCCGGCGCAGGAGCGTGTCGTCGCCGCGCTCGACCGGCTGACCAACGAGATCTCGGCAAAAAGGCTGGCGCAGAAATCCAGCGCGCTGGGCTGGCTGTTCGCGCGCAAAAGGCAGCCGCGGGAGCCAGTCAAGGGCCTTTACATCCATGGCGGCGTCGGGCGCGGCAAGACCATGCTGATGGACATGTTCTTCGAGCTGCTGCCGGTCAGGCGCAAGCGCCGCGTCCATTTCAACGACTTCATGGCCGACGTGCAGGACCGCATCCAAAAACACCGGGCGGCGCGCAAGAACGGCGACGTGAAGGAGGACGACCCGATCCCGCCGGTGGCGCGGGCGCTGGCCGACGAGGCCTGGGTATTGTGTTTGGACGAGTTTTCCGTCACCGACATCGCCGACGCGATGATCCTGTCGCGCCTGTTCTCGGCCCTGTTCGCCAACGGCGTCGTGCTGGTCGCCACCTCCAACGTCGCGCCGCAGGACCTTTATCGGGATGGCCTCAACCGGCAGCTCTTCCTGCCATTCATCGGCCTGCTCGAACGCAATGCCGAAGTGCTGACGCTGAATGCCGAAAAGGACTACCGGCAGGAAAAGCTCAATCGCCTGCCGGTCTATGTCACGCCTGCCGACGAGGCGGCCGACCGCGCGCTCGACGAGGCCTGGACGGCGATGACGCAAGGCAGGCCGACGGCGGAGACGACGATCGCGCTAAAAGGGCGTCATATCGCCGTGCCGCGCGCCGCCGGCGACGCCGCGCGCTTTTCCTTCGCCGAGCTTTGCGAAAAGCCGCACGGGGCGCGCGACTATCTGGCGATCGCCAACCGCTTCTCGACGATCTTCATCGACCATGTGCCGGTGCTCGGCGAAGGCAAGCGCAACGAGGCCAAGCGCTTCATCCTGCTGATCGACACGCTTTACGATCACCGCATGCGGCTGGTGATGAGCGCCGACGCGCCGCCCGAAGGGCTCTACACCGCCAAGCGCGGCACGGAAGTGTTCGAATTCGAGCGCACCGCCTCGCGACTGATCGAAATGCAGAGCCGAGATTGGCTGGAAGGCTGGGCGGAGCGACGGCAGGTTGAGGCGCCGGCAGAGGCAAGGCAGGCGCAGGGGTAGATAGGGGTTAGCTTCGTCATGTATGGACGGCCCCTTTTGGGCAAGAGGCAAAATGGCAACGACGGCGCAGGTCTGGAGCGGTCATGTATTCGGCCTTTAGTGCGGTCGATTTCGAAGACCGCTGGCCCGCAAGGGTTACGCGGATCGAGTTCCAATCATTCTAGCGCGCTTTGTATCGCGATGACGAAGGCGGAGTGTCTCGACCCAGGTCCTGACCATTTTGCCGTGCTGCTTTTTGCTCCTTACGCTTGTTGAGGGCCTCGATTTGCGTTTATGCCGCAGTCGGCGCCCTGTATTCCTGTCCCGATTGCAGCATTGCCCAGATGATGCGGGCGGTCTTGGCCGCCTGGGCGACGACGGCGACCTTGACCGGCCGCCTGGCCAGCAGGCCGCGAACCCAGGGTGAGCCCTTGTCGGGTTTGGCCCTGACCTGGCGCAACCAGGAACTGGCGCCCAGAATGAGCAGCCTTCGCAGGTCCCTGTCGCCGGCGCGGCTGATATGGCCCGTCAAGCTGTGCTTGCCGCCGGTGTCATGGCTCTTGCGGGTCAGGCCCAGCCAGGCGGCGAAGTCCCTGGCCGAAGCGAACTGGCGGCCATCGCCGATGGTGGCGACGGCTGCATGCGCGATGATCGGGCCGACGCTCGGGATCGTCGTCAGCCGCAAGGCCGCTCGCTGCTGCCTGACCTGAGCCAGGATCTGCTTGTCCAGCTTGCCGATCTCGCCATCCAGCGCCCGCCATTGCCCGGCCAGAGGCGCCAGACAGATCAACAGCGCCGCGGGAATGGCTTCATCGGCTGCCTCGATGCGCTGCAGCAGGGCCTCGATGCCTGCGGCCCCCTTGGCACCTATCAGACCCATCTCATAGAGCTGCCCACGCATGGCGTTGGCCAGTTGCGTGCGCTGGCGCACCAGAAGGTCACGTGTGCGATGCAGCGCTCGGGCCCATTGCTGTTCGACCGTCTTGATCGGCACGAAGCGCATGTCGGGCCGGCTCACCGCCTCGCAACAGCCTTGCGCATCGCGGGCATCGTTCTTGTTGCGCGCAACATAGGGCTTCACATAGGCCGGCGGCATCAGCTTGACCTCGTGGCCGAGCGCGCTCAGCGTGCGGGCCCAATGATGGGCCGAGCCGCACGCCTCCATGCCGATCAGCGCCGGCGGCTGCGCGGCGAAGAACTTCTCCACCTGCGCGCGCCGCAGCTGGCGCTGCACCACCACCTGCCCGGCTGCATCCACGCCGTGCACCTGAAACACGTTCTTGGCCAAATCGATTCCAAATCTGATAGCTTGCATGACGGACGGTCTCCTCCGCTGGGTTCCAACACGACCAGTTTGGCACATTCGATGCCGCAAGGGGCCGTCCACCCATCATTCTAGGGCGGAGCGACGCAAAGCGTCGCGGAGACCCTAGAATCCATTCGGTGACCTAGGACGTGGAACGCAGCGGTTCAGAATAGGACTCTTGTCGACACTTCTCTTCATATCGTTCTGCCTCGTGACATCGCTTCTATGTCACGGCATGGATTCTAGGGTCTATGCGCGTCGCTTCGCTCCTTGCTCCGCCCTAGAATGACGAGGCGGAGGGTCTTCGGCTAATCTCGAAGCCTGTACACGTACATGACGAAATCCTCCGCCTTGCCATGCTGCTCATTCCGCGCTTCATAAAGCGCCCGCGCCGGCTCGTTATCGGGCTCGGTGCCGACCCAGGCCTCTTCGCAGCCGTGCTCGCGGCCGATCTCGAACACAGCATCGAGCATCTTGCTCGCAATGCCTTGCCGCTGGAAAGGCGGCGCCACGCCGACTTCGTCGATGTAGAGTTCGCTCACCTTGTCGGGATGGCGGTGGATGACCGCGGCACACTGGCCGACCACCATTCCGTCGACAACCGCCACGATCATGAAATGGCCAGGCGAGGCGAGATAGGCGGCGAGGCGGTCGGGTCGGACCGGCTCGTCGAACACATCGTTCGCCATTCGCATCACAAGGGCGTCATTGCCGGGATGGAGCCTTCTGATTTCGACGTTCATTGTGTAAATTCTCCTCAGTCGGCTCACGAACTTTGACGTTTACGTAATTCCCAAACCATCTAACCGATTGAAAACACTAAGCTCGAAATAATCGTTTGAATTTCTTCCGCACCGGAGCTATTGGGTGCGGCGAAATCTCGCGGGTTCCCGCATCCTTCCGGCCTTCCCGGCCCCGTCGTCAATTCTGCCAAGATTTGGGCATCGTCACAGACAAGGGAAAACATCCTGACATGGCACGCAACAAGATAGCGCTCATCGGCTCTGGCATGATCGGCGGCACGCTCGCCCATATGATCGGCCTCAAGGATCTCGGCGACGTGGTGCTGTTCGATATCGCCGAAGGCATTCCGCAGGGCAAGGGCCTGGACATCGCGCAGTCCTCGCCGGTCGACGGGTTCGACGCCAGGCTGACCGGCGTCAACGACTATGCCGGCATCGAGGGCGCGGATGTGTGCATCGTCACCGCCGGCGTGCCGCGCAAGCCCGGCATGAGCCGCGACGACCTGCTCGGCATCAACCTCAAGGTCATGGAACAGGTCGGCGCCGGCCTGAAGAAATACGCGCCGAAGGCCTTCGTCGTCTGCATCACCAACCCGCTCGACGCCATGGTCTGGGCCTTGCAGAAGTTCTCCGGCCTGCCAACCAGCCATGTCGTCGGCATGGCCGGCGTGCTGGACAGCGCCCGCTTCCGCTACTTCCTGGCCGAAGAGTTCAAGGTCTCGGTCGAGGACGTCACCGCCTTCGTGCTCGGCGGCCACGGCGACTCGATGGTGCCGATGATCCGCTATTCGACGGTGTCGGGCATCCCGCTGCCCGACCTCGTCAAGATGGGCTGGACCTCGAAAGAGAAGCTCGACCAGATCGTGCAGCGCACCCGTGACGGTGGCGCCGAGATCGTCGGCCTCTTGAAGACCGGCTCGGCCTATTACGCGCCGGCCGCCTCTGCGATCGCCATGGCCGAATCCTACCTGAAGGACAAGAAGCGCGTGCTGCCCTGCGCGGCGCATCTGTCGGGCCAATATGGCGTCAAGAACACCTATGTCGGCGTTCCGGTGGTGATCGGCGCCGGCGGCGTCGAGCGCGTCATCGAGATCGACCTGTCCAAGGCCGAGCAGAAGATGTTCGACAATTCGGTGGCCGCCGTTCAGGGCCTGACCGAGGCCTGCACCAAGATCGCCCCGCATCTCGCTAGCAAGTAATCGCCCCTCCCCGGAGACCAAGCGCATGAACATCCATGAGTATCAGGCCAAGGCGCTGCTGAAGGGCTTTGGCGCTCCGGTCGCCGAAGGCGCGCCGGTGTTCAACGCCAGCGAGGCGGAAGCCGCCGCCAGGGCGCTGCCCGGCCCGCTCTATGTGGTGAAGAGCCAGATCCACGCCGGCGGCCGCGGCAAGGGCAAGTTCAAGGAACTCGGCCCCGACGCCAAGGGCGGCGTTCGGCTGGCGAAGTCCGCCGCCGAGGTGGCCGCCAACGCCAAGGAAATGCTCGGCCATACGCTGGTCACCAAGCAGACCGGACCTTCCGGCAAGCAGGTCAACCGCCTCTATATCGAGGACGGCGCCGACATTGCCCGCGAGCTCTATCTGTCGATCCTCGTCGACCGCTCGGTCGGCCGCGTCGCCTTCGTCGTCTCGACCGAGGGCGGCATGGACATCGAGGCGGTCGCGCATGACACGCCGGAAAAGATCCTTACCATCGCCATCGACCCGGAAAAGGGCGTGACGGCGGAAGACGTGAAGACGCTCAACGCTGCGCTGAAGCTCGACGGCGATGCGGCCAAGGACGGCGCCGCGCTGTTCCCGACGCTCTACAAGGCCTTCGTCGAGAAGGACATGAGCCTGCTCGAGGTCAATCCGCTGATCGTCATGAAGGACGGGCATCTGCGCGTGCTCGACGCAAAGGTGTCGTTCGACAACAACGCGCTGTTCCGCCATCCGGACGTGATGGAGCTGCGCGACACCACCGAAGAGGACGAGAAGGAGATCGAGGCGTCGAAATACGACCTCGCCTATGTCGCGCTCGACGGCAATATCGGCTGCATGGTCAACGGCGCGGGCCTCGCCATGGCGACGATGGACATCATCAAGCTCTACGGCGCCGAGCCCGCCAACTTCCTCGACGTCGGCGGCGGCGCTTCGAAGGAGAAAGTGACGGCGGCGTTCAAGATCATCACCAAGGATCCGGCGGTCGAAGGCATACTGATCAACATCTTCGGTGGCATCATGAAATGTGATGTCATCGCCGAGGGCGTGATCGCGGCGGTCAAGGAAGTCGGGCTGAAGGTGCCGCTGGTCGTGCGGCTGGAAGGCACCAATGCCGAGCTCGGCAAGAAGATCATCAACGACAGCGGCTTGAACGTCGTCTCGGCCGACGACCTCGACGACGCGGCCAAGAAGATCGTCAAGGCGGTGAAGGGCTGAGCGGATGCCTCCGCGCAAGATCAATCTGGTCGAGGCGGCGGACGCGAAGATCGCCAAGGTCTTCGATCCGCACATCGCCGGCGACGTCAACGACGCCCAGGCGAAGGTAGCCAAGTTCGGCGAGGTCTTCGACTGGCACGCGCATGACAATGAGGACGAGGCCTTCCTGGTGCTGCGCGGCCGGATCGCCATCGATTTCCGCGACGGGGCGGTCGAGCTCGGCGAAGGCGACTTCATCGTCGTGCCGCGCGGCGTCGAGCACCGGCCGCGTTCGCTGGCCAAGGAGCCGGTGGTGCTGATGTTCGAGCCAGCGACGACTTTGAACACCGGCAACGCCAAGAGCGACCTCACCGTCACCGATTTGAAGCGGCTCTGACCATGAACGCCTTCTCTTCCCTCTCGGCCGATCACCAGCGCCTGCAGGCGCTGGTCGGCGCGTGGCGCGGCGAGGAAGAGGTGGCGGCGACGCAATGGACCGATGCGGGCACGGCGACCGCGGAAGTGCTGGCGCAGCCTGAGTTCGGCGGCCTGTTCGTGGTGCAGCGCTATCGCCAGCGTCGCGACGGCACCGTCTCGTTCGGCGCGCATAATGTGTTCGGCTTCGACCAGCCGAACGGTCTCGTCACCATGCATCAGTTCGACTCGATGGGGTTCGTGCCGGCCTCGCCCGCAACTGGCGTGTGGGACGGCAGCCAGCTCACTCTGGAGCGCTCGTCGCCGCGCGGCGCCGCCCGCGTGACCTACGATTTCGACGGCGGCGACACCTATCGCATGCGGCTGCAATTCCAGCCGGTTGGCGGTGATGGCTGGCTAGACATGGTGCGCGGCGTCTATCGGCGCGTTTCGCCTTCCGAGATGAAGGAAGGCTGAGCGATGGAAGCGGCGGTCAGGGCGGTTGAAGGATTACACATAATCACACATATTATGGCTGTGTATTTATGTGGAGACGGACAATGAAAAACGTCACCCTGGCCATGGACGAGACCCTGCTTGAGCAGGCGCGAGGCCTTGCCGCGCGCCGCAAGACGACGCTCAACGCCCTCATTCGTTCACTGCTTGCGCATGAAGTCGAGCAGGAAGACAGGATTGCCTGGGCGCGGGAAGGGATGCGCAGGCTGATGGCCGAAAAACCTCTCGACCTGGGCCCTGCATACAAATGGAACCGGGACGAGATCTATGCCGAACGAGAAGATAGAATGCTTTCTCGACTCGAACGTCCTCCTTTACGCGGCTTCGGAGAGGACAAGTGATCCCCGCCGACATGATATCGCGCAAAGCCTTGTGCTCGAGACTGTGTTCGGCGTCTCGGGCCAGACCTTGGCCGAATTCGCGAATGTCGCGAGACGGAAGTCGGTCTTCGCCGATGCTGTGGTCGACGAGTGGCTGGTCTTTCTCGGCACGCTTCCGTTTGTCCCGGTCGACCAGGCCTATGTCACGCGGGGGCTCCGTCTCGCGCGCCGCTATCAACTCAAATATTACGACGCGGCATTGCTCGCGGCGGCGGAGCGGCTCGGCGCGCCGGTTTTCTACACCGAAGATCTCAACCATAACCAGGTCTATGGCTCGGTCCGGGCCGTCAATCCTTTCTTGTAATCGCTGAATTCAGAGGCGTTCTCTCCCATGTCCATTCTCGTCGACAAGAACACCAAGGTTCTCGTGCAGGGCCTGACCGGCAAGACCGGCACGTTCCATACCGAGCAGGCGCTGGCCTATCACGGCACCAAGATGGTGGGCGGCATCCACCCGAAGAAGGGCGGCGAGACCTGGACCGGCTCGAAGGGCGAGACCCTGCCGATCTTCGCTTCCGTCGCCGAGGGCAAGGAAAAGACCGGCGCCAACGCCTCCGTCGTCTATGTGCCGCCGGCGGGTGCGGCCGAGGCCATCATCGAGGCGATCGAGGCCGAGATCCCGCTCATCGTCTGCATCACCGAAGGCATCCCGGTGATGGACATGGTCAAGGTCAAGGCACGGCTCGATCGCTCGAAGTCGCGGCTGATCGGCCCGAACTGCCCGGGCGTGCTGACGCCCGACGAATGCAAGATCGGCATCATGCCCGGCAACATCTTCCGCAAGGGCTCGGTCGGCGTTGTTTCCCGCTCGGGAACGCTTACCTATGAAGCAGTCTTCCAGACCACCAATGTCGGCCTCGGCCAGACCACCGCGGTCGGCATCGGCGGCGACCCGGTCAAGGGCACCGAGTTCATCGACGTGCTCGAAATGTTCCTCGCCGACGACGAGACCAAGTCGATCATCATGATCGGCGAGATCGGCGGCTCGGCCGAGGAAGACGCCGCGCAGTTCCTCAAGGACGAGGCCAAGCGCGGCCGCAAGAAGCCGATGGCGGGCTTCATTGCCGGGCGCACGGCGCCGGCCGGCCGCACCATGGGCCACGCGGGCGCGGTGATCTCCGGCGGCAAGGGCGGCGCGGAAGACAAGATCGCGGCGATGGAATCGGCCGGCATCAAGGTTTCGCCGTCGCCGGCGAGGCTCGGCACGACGCTGGTCGAGGCGATCAAGGGTTAAGGGAGTAGGGGAGTAAGGCAGTAGGGGAGTAGGGAAAGATGGCGGCAGCACGTGCCCTACTCCCTTACTCCCCTATTCCCCTACTCCCCTCCAACTAAGGAGACGGAGCCAGGCTCCGCAGACGAAAATGGCAAGACAAGATCAGGCCAACGACCAATTCTCGCTCACCTCGTTCCTCTATGGCGGCAACGCCGACTACATTGACGCGCTCTACGCCGCCTATGAGGACAATCCGGCCTCCGTCGATCCGGAGTGGCAGGATTTCTTCGCGGCGCTGAAGGACGACGCTGGCGACGTTCGCAAAAACGCCACCGGCGCTTCCTGGGCGAAGCCCTCCTGGCCGCTGCAGGCCAATGGCGAGCTGGTCTCGGCACTCGACGGCAATTGGGGCCTCATCGAGAAGCACATCGAAAAGAAGGTGAAGGAAAAGGCGGTCGTCAACGGCGCGGCCCTTTCCGACGCCGACGTGCACCAGGCGACGCGCGATTCCGTGCGCGCCATCATGATGATCCGCGCCTACCGCATGCGCGGCCATCTGCACGCCAAACTCGATCCGCTGGGCATCGCCAATCCGCTCGAGGACTATAACGAGCTGTCGCCGGAAAATTACGGCTTCACAACAGCCGACTACGACCGGCCGATCTTCCTCGACAATGTGCTGGGCCTCGAGTTCGGCACCATCCGGCAGATGCTGGATATCCTCACCCGCACCTATTGCTCGACGCTCGGCGTCGAATTCATGCACATCTCCGATCCCGAGGAGAAGGCCTGGATCCAGGCGCGCATCGAGGGCGCCGACAAGGAGATCACCTTCACCGCCACCGGCAAGAAGGCGATCCTGTCGAAGCTGATCGAGGCCGAAGGCTTCGAGCAGTTTATCGACGTCAAGTACAAGGGCACCAAGCGCTTCGGCCTCGACGGCGGCGAATCGCTGATCCCGGCGCTGGAGCAGATCATCAAGCGCGGCGGCCAGCTAGGCCTGAAGGAAGTCGTGCTCGGCATGGCGCATCGCGGCCGCCTCAACGTGCTTTCCCAGGTCATGGCCAAGCCGCACCGCGCCATCTTCCACGAGTTCAAGGGCGGCTCGGCCGCGCCCGACGACGTCGAGGGCTCTGGCGACGTGAAGTACCATCTCGGCGCCTCGTCGGACCGCGAGTTCGACGGCAACAAGGTGCACCTGTCGCTGACCGCCAATCCCTCGCATCTGGAGATCGTCGACCCCGTCGTGATGGGCAAGGCGCGTGCCAAGCAGGACCAGCTCGCCGGCCGCGAGCGCGGTGAGATCGTGCCGCTGTCGGAGCGCGCCAAGGTGATGCCGCTGCTGCTGCATGGCGATGCCGCCTTTGCCGGCCAGGGCGTCATCGCCGAGATGTTCGGGCTCTCCGGCCTGCGCGGTCATCGCGTCGCCGGCACGCTGCATTTCATCATCAACAACCAGATCGGCTTCACCACCAATCCGCGCTTCTCGCGCTCGTCGCCCTATCCGTCGGATGTGGCCAAGATGATCGAGGCGCCGATCTTCCACGTCAACGGCGACGATCCGGAAGCGGTGGTGCACGCCGCGAAGGTGGCGACCGAATTCCGCATGAAGTTCCACAAGCCGGTGGTGGTGGACATGTTCTGCTACCGCCGCTTCGGCCACAACGAAGGCGACGAGCCGTCCTTCACGCAGCCGATCATGTACCGCAACATCCGCAGCCATAAGACGACGGTGCAGGTCTATGCCGACCGGCTGATCGCCGAAGGCCATATCACCCAGGCCGAGGTCGACAAGATGCGGGCCGACTGGCGCGCGCATCTCGAGTCTGAGTTTGAAGTCGGCCAATCCTACAAGCCGAACAAGGCCGACTGGCTGGACGGCGCATGGTCGGGCCTGCGCACGGCCGACAACCAGGACGAACAGCGCCGCGGCAAGACCGCGGTGCCGGTCCGCACGCTCAAGGAAATCGGCAAGAAGCTGACCGAGGTGCCGAAGGATTTCGAGGCGCACAAGACGATCCTACGCTTCCTCGAGAACCGCCGCCAGGCGATCGAATCCGGCGAAGGCATCGACTGGTCGACGGCCGAGGCGCTGGCCTTCGGCGCCATCCTGCTCGACGGCAACCCGATCCGCCTCTCCGGCCAGGATTCGGAGCGCGGCACCTTCTCGCAGCGCCATTCCGTGCTCTACGACCAGCGCGACGAGACCCGCTACATCCCGCTCAACAACCTGTCGGCGGCGCAGGCCGGCTACGAGGTCATCAACTCGATGCTCTCGGAAGAGGCCGTGCTCGGCTTCGAATATGGCTACAGCCTGGCCGAGCCGAAGGCGCTGACGCTCTGGGAAGCGCAGTTCGGCGATTTCGCCAACGGCGCCCAGGTGGTGTTCGACCAGTTCATCTCGTCCGGCGAGCGGAAGTGGCTGAGAATGTCGGGCCTGGTCTGCCTGCTGCCACACGGCTACGAGGGCCAGGGGCCGGAGCATTCGTCGGCACGCCTCGAGCGCTTCCTGCAGCTCTGCGCCGAGGACAACATGCAGGTCGCCAACGTCACGACGCCGGCTAACTATTTCCACATCCTGCGCCGGCAATTGAAGCGCGACTTCCGCAAGCCGCTGATCCTGATGACGCCGAAGTCGCTGCTGCGCCACAAGCGGGCGGTGTCGACGCTGTCGGAGATGGCGGGCGAAAGCTCGTTCCACCGGCTGTTGTGGGACGACGCGCAGCTGTTGGCCGACCAGCCGATCAAGCTGGTCAAGGACTCCAAGATACGCCGCGTCGTGCTGTGCTCGGGCAAGGTCTATTACGACCTCTACGAGGAGCGCGAGAAGCGCGGCATCAACGACATCTACCTGCTGCGCGTCGAACAGCTCTATCCGTTCCCGGCCAAGGCGCTGATCACCGAGCTGTCGCGCTTCCGAAATGCCGAGATGGTGTGGTGCCAGGAAGAGCCAAAGAACATGGGCGCCTGGTCGTTCATCGACCCCTATCTCGAATGGGTGCTGGCGCATATCGACGCCAAGCATCAGCGGGTGCGCTATACCGGCCGGCCGGCCTCGGCCTCGCCGGCGACCGGACTGATGTCGAAGCATCTCAGCCAGCTCGCTGCCTTGCTCGACGACGCGCTTGGTGAATAGGCAGGCCTTGGGCGAATAAGCAGACCCGAACGAAACAGATCTCAAGAAGAGAAGAGAACGGACAGGCACAATGGCTACCGAAATCCGCGTCCCCACTCTCGGCGAATCCGTCACCGAGGCGACCGTCGGCAAGTGGTTCAAGAAGGTCGGCGACGTGATCGCCGCCGATGAGCCGCTGGTCGAGCTCGAAACCGACAAGGTGACGGTGGAGGTGCCTGCCGCGGGCGCCGGGACGCTCTCCGAGATCACCGTCAAGGAAGGCGAGACGGTCAATGTCGGCGCGCTGCTCGGCTCCATTTCCGCCGGTGGCGAAGCGGCTGCTCCCGCCGCCGCCAAGCCGCACGCGGTGGCGCAGGCCTCGAGCCCAGACGCCGCCTCCACGACCAAGCAGGCCGCGGCCGAAACCGCCAAGGTTGCCGGCGGCGGTGGTCCGATCGAACAGCGCACCATGCCGCCGGCGCCGGCCGCGGCGAAGCTGATCGCCGAGCACAATCTCGCTGTCGACCACCTGCCGGGTTCGGGCAAGCGCGGCCAGGTGCTGAAGGGCGACGTGCTCGATGCGATCGCCAAGGGCGCGCCCTCGCAGCCGGCCGAGACGCCGAAAGCGGCACCTGCTCCCGTCGCGGCCCGCGCGCCGTCGACGACCGACGACGCCGCGCGCGAGGAGCGCGTGCGCATGACGAAGCTGCGCCAGACGATCGCGCGGCGGCTGAAGGAGGCGCAGTCGACCGCCGCCATGCTCACCACCTTCAACGAGGTGGACATGAGCGCGGTAATGGCGCTGAGGGCGAAGTACAAGGACGTGTTCGAGAAGAAGCACGGCGTGAAGCTCGGCTTCATGGGCTTCTTCACCAAGGCGGTGACACACGCGCTGAAGGAGATCCCGGCCGTCAATGCCGAGATCGACGGCACCGACATCATCTACAAGAACTTCGCCCATGTCGGCGTCGCCGTCGGCACGGACAAGGGCCTGGTGGTGCCGGTGGTGCGCGACGCCGACCAGATGTCGATCGCCGAGATCGAGAAGGAGATCGGCCGGCTCGGCCTCGCCGCGCGCGACGGCAAGCTGTCGGTCGCGGACATGCAGGGCGGTACGTTCACGATTTCCAATGGCGGCGTTTACGGGTCGCTGATGTCGACGCCGATCCTCAACGCGCCGCAGTCCGGCATCCTCGGCATGCACAAGATCCAGGAGCGGCCGATGGTGGTCGGCGGCCAGATCGTGATCAGGCCGATGATGTATCTGGCGCTCAGCTACGACCACCGCATCGTCGACGGCAAGGAAGCGGTGACCTTCCTGGTGCGCGTCAAGGAAAGCCTGGAGGATCCCGAGCGGCTGGTGCTCGATCTGTGATCGGAGCTGGTCCGCAATGAGCGGCTGGTCAGATGCCTTACGCCGATTCCTTCGGCGTGGACGCGTCTGGCTTTTCTCCGACTTGCCCGTGGTCGCTTCGCCCGCCGATTGGGGCGCCTCCGAGATCAGCAGCAATCTCGGTGTCTTCGCTCTCAGCGATGGGGAAATGGCACAGCGACAGATCGGTGCTATCACGATCGGTGAGCTTGAGTTGCCAACCGGCGAAATCGTCGCCTGCGATCCGTTGATCACTGGATTGGGACGGCCTCCGTTCAGCCGTAAGGTAAAGCCGGGACGCTATCCGGTCATACTGCTTCAAGTGCGGGGCACCGTTGCCGTGGCGGCGTTGCGATTCGGCTCTGGCTTGCCGGTGCGGTGGGAATTGGCCACTTTCGCCCGCGATCGCCCGTCGGCCTATGAGTTTGAGTTTATCGTTGATGACGCGGTTGCGTCGTTTATCGACAAGTCGGTCCTGACGCTAATGTCTGACCAAGAGGAACTTGACGATTATCTAGCTGACGTCGCGTGCACTATCGACAGGTTTTGTATCGCTAGTCCGCTTGAAGGCAACCCGATCAATGTAGCCATGTTCGACACTGGCTATGGCGACGGCGCGTATCGGTCTTTCTGGGGGTTGGACGCATCCGGCGAACCACTGCTCCTGATGACCGACTTCGAAGTGCTCGAAAACGCCGATGGCCGTAACGAGGCCGATCGATGAGGATACTTGCCTCACTCATAATCCGGTGGATGGCTAGATCGGCGGTTTTGTTGTCGGCTTCCGCCGCACAGGCCGCCTGCCCGATCCAGCTCGCCGTCTATGGCGAGGCGAAAAGCGGGGCCGAGATCGACTTCACCCCAGCCGGCACCTCGGCGACGATCACCAACAGCTTCCGCATGATCCTCGACAACAATGTCGTGCTCGACGGCATCGCGATGTGGACCGAGGGCTCCGCCTCGCGCCCGCACGGCTCGCTGATGTACAAATGCCCGACCGGCGACGTCACCGGCGAGGAGCTTGCCGCCTGCACGGTCTGGGAAGGCGTGATCTACAGCGCCGATGACAAGGGCACCCTCGGGCTGCTGCCGGCCGAGGGCACCGACGCGCCGAAAAGCCTGATCTTTCCCGATCTCGGGCCGTCGCTCGAAATGTCGGCCGCTTACGGTCCCGCCGGCTTCTCCAAGGTGCCGTGGGACGTCTTTGCGCTGAAAGGCTGCCAGGAATGAGCACCGACAACAAGACGCTGCTGGTCACCGGCGGCAGCCGCGGCATCGGCGCCGCCATCTGCCGGCAGGCAAACCAGGCCGGCTATCGCGTTGCGGTCAACTATGTCTCCAACCAGGCTGCGGCCGAGGCGCTCGTCGCCGAGCTCCAAGCCGCGGGCGGCGAGGCCTTCGCGGTCAAGGGCGATGTCGGCAGCGAGGCCGATGTCGTGGCGATGTTCGAGGCGGTGGACCGCGCCTTCGGCCGGCTCGACGCCTTCGTCAACAATGCCGGCATCGTCGACGCCAAGGCGCGTGTCGACGCGATGAGCGTCGAGCGTGTCGAGCGCATGATGCGCATCAACGTCGTCGGCTCCTTCCTCTGCGCGCGCGAGGCGGTGAAGCGCATGTCGACCCGCCACGGAGGCCAGGGCGGCGCCATCGTCAACATCTCGTCCGCCGCTGCCAGGCTGGGCTCGCCCGGCGAATATGTCGACTACGCCGCCTCCAAGGGCGCGATCGACACGCTGACGATCGGGCTCGCGCGTGAAGTCGCGCTCGAAGGCATTCGCGTGAACGCGGTCAGCCCCGGCATCACCGAGACCGAGATCCATGCCTCGGGCGGACAGCCCGATCGCGTGGCGCGGATGCAGGACATGCTGCCGATGAAGCGCGCCGGCACGGCCGATGAGGTCGCGAGCGCGGTTCTCTATCTTCTGTCGGACGCGGCCTCCTATATAACGGGCGCGATCCTCAATGTGAGCGGCGGCCGCTGAAGGCCAGACCAGAAGGACACCATCATGGCTTATGACGTCGTAATCATCGGATCGGGGCCGGGCGGCTATGTTTGCGCCATCAAGGCGGCGCAGCTTGGCCTGAAGACGGCGGTGGTCGAGAAGAACGCCACCTTCGGCGGCACCTGCCTCAACATCGGCTGCATCCCGTCGAAGGCGCTGCTCCACGCCTCCGAGATGTTCGCCGAAGCTGCGCATGCCTTCGACACGCTGGGCGTCGAGGTCGGCGCGCCGAAGCTCAACCTCAAGAAGATGCTGGCGCACAAGGATGCGACCGTGGCCTCGAACGTCAGCGGCGTCGCCTTCCTGTTCAAGAAGAACAAGATCGACAGTTTCCGCGGCACCGGCAAGGTGATCGGCGCCGGCAAGGTGTCGGTGACGGGCGACGACGGCAAGGTCGAGGAGATCGAGACCAAGAACATCGTGATTGCCACCGGCTCCGACGTCGCCGGCATTCCGGGCGTCAAGGTCGACTTCGACGAGAAGGTGGTCGTGTCCTCGACCGGCGCGCTGTCGCTGGCCAAGGTGCCCGCCAGCCTCGTGGTGGTCGGCGGCGGCGTCATCGGGCTGGAGCTCGGCTCGGTGTGGGCCAGGCTCGGCGCCAAGGTCACGGTCGTCGAGTTCCTCGACACCATCCTCGGCGGCATGGACGGCGAGGTCTCGAAGCAGTTCCAGCGGCTGCTGTCCAAGCAGGGTTTCGAGTTCAAGTTAGGGGCCAAGGTCACCGGCGTCGCCAAGTCCAAGAAGGGCGCCAGCGTGACCTTCGAGCCGGTCAAGGGCGGCGCGGCGGAAACCATCGAGGCCGATGTCGTGCTGGTCGCGGCCGGGCGCCGCCCCTACGCCGACAGCCTGGGACTGAACGAAGCGGGCGTCGAAACGGACGAGCGCGGCCGGGTCAAGACCGACGGGCATCTCAGGACCAGCGTGCCCGGCATCTATGCCATCGGCGACGTCATCGCCGGACCGATGCTGGCGCATAAGGCCGAGGACGAGGGCGTGGCGGTGGCCGAGATGATCGCCGGCCAGGCCGGCCACGTGAACTATGACGTCATCCCGAGCGTCGTTTATACCAGCCCGGAAATCGCCTCCGTCGGCAAGACCGAGGAAGAGCTGAAGAAGGCCGGCATCGACTACAAGGTCGGCAAATTCCCGTTCAGCGCCAATGGCCGCGCGCGCGCCATGCTGCACACCGACGGCTTCGTGAAGATCCTTGCCGACAAGGCAAGCGACCGCGTGCTCGGCGTCCATATCGTCGGCTTCGGCGCCGGCGAGATGATCCACGAAGCGGCAGTGCTGATGGAATTCGGCGGCTCCTCGGAGGACCTCGCCCGCACCTGCCATGCGCACCCGACCATGTCGGAAGCGGTGAAGGAAGCGGCGCTGGCGACGTTCTTCAAGCCTATCCATATTTAGCTGCGCTTGGCGCCGAACCTCCACTGCTTTCGTCATCCTAGGGCGAAGCAAGGAGCGAAGCGACGCGCGTAGACCCTAGGATCCATGCCGTGACGCTAAGGCGTTGCAACGGTTGCGTAATTTTGCGCTGTTGCGCTCTGCGGCAACGGTTTCGGCATGGATCCTCGGGTCAAGCCCCATAGGCGCTAACTTAGCAATCGATGTGCGATGGCGCGTCGTCGTCGGGGTGGTTCGCGCAAGCGGTGGAGCAGCAGGTCGAGGGAGATCAACCTGGTAGGCCCCAGTAATACAGCCATCGAGATGTTGGAGATTGCCAAGGCCACGAGACGCCAGATCGGCAGGGCGGATCGGTTCAGGCGGCCAGGGGAGAGAGTCCGGCGCCTCGGGATCGAGGGCCGGCAGGTCATCTTCGGCCAGCAGGGCGGCCAGCAGAGCGGTGTTGATCCACAGGCGAGCCAGGTCGGGATCCTTTGCGCGGAGATCTTCCAGACCCACCAGCGACTTCATGCGTTTGAACGCCAGCTCGATCTGCCATCGCAGACGATAGGTCGAGGCGAGCCGCTCAGGCGGCCAGTCATCCGGCGGCAGCGATGTCAACAGCACCAGATAGCCGGCCATCTCGATGCCGGCCTGGCTGGGTTTGTATCTCGCCTTGGCCGCCAAACGGCGCGCCGCTCGTCTGGCCTTCTCAGCCGCCTCGGGCGGCATGGGCAGGATCACCACCCGAGCGGGTATCGCGACCCTGGACTTGCCGTCCTGGACGCCCACCGAAAGATCGAGCACGCCCTTCTTGCCCGCTTCACGGCACAGCGCCAAGCGATCCAATAGCCGGCCTTGGCCATCCAGCAGGCGTGGATAGTTTGAAGGGGCACGAACCAGAAAATCAGCCCCTGCCTCGATTACCCGAGCCAGATCGTCGGCTTTGGCGTGGGCACGGTCGGCGATCCGAAGCTCTCCAGCCCTGGCGCCGCGCGACAGCCGCTCGGCTTCATGGCGATCCGTGACCTCCACCGAACAGAGCTTCAGCGTTGCAAGATCGAACACCGTGTGCACCATCCAATAAACCCGCTTGGGACCAGGCGGCGCAACTACCGTGGCGTCCACCGCCATCATCCGCAGGCCTCCGTACAAGCCGGCGAAGGCTTCGGGGCAGCGCTCGGCAAGCAATTCCGAAACCAGGCCGCCCACCCAATCAGCACTGGCCTTCAGACGCTTCAGCATCGCCACGTCGGACATCGACGCCACTCCCCGCTGCTCGGCCCAACCAGCCAGCATCCGAAGCGAGAAGCGACCCAGCACATAGGCAAAACACAGCCGCAGCAGGTCAGCAGCGCTAGCCACCTGCCGTTTGCGCAGCAGCGCCCCAGCCTCCCGCGCGCTGGTCTCCAACTCTTCCGCCGAGCCCAATCGTCCGACCAGCTCGTCCCAATCCAACGCTTGCAGCGAATCGCTCATAACCACGGTGAATCACTCACCACGATCACCGTCAAGCCTAAGTTAGCGCCTATGGGGTCAAGCCCGAGGATGACGAAGGCGCGGTTACCCGAAACAAAACGGCCCGCCTTTTGGCGGGCCGTTTGTCGTTGAGCTGTAGCTTGTTATTGAGCCGGCGCAGGTGCTGGAGCTGGTGCGGGAGCAGGCGCAGGTGCCGGAGCCGGAGCCGGGGCTGGCGCGGGCGCCGGAGCAGGTGTTGCGGGCGCCGGTTCAGGGGCCGGGGCCGGCGTGGTGGCGGCCGGCGGCTCGGCGGGCGCCGGGGCCTTTTCGCCGCCGCTTCTGCCAAAAACATAATACGCAACGATGGCCAGGATAATGACAACAAGGGCGATCAGCCACCCGCTGCCGCCGCCACCCGACGAGGGAGGGGTGCTCGGAGGGGTGAAGGGGTCGTTAGGGTTCGCCATGAAACGTGTCCTCCTTGGAAAGAAAGGCTTCAATCAACAGCCATCAAACGCGCAACCCTGAATTGGGTTTCACGCGGGCGGGCGGAAAGCGCTGAAAAACCGGCGTTTTCAGTCCGCCAGCCGCCAGACGACTCAGTTGACGGCGGTAACAGTATACCCCGCCTTGCGGAAATCTTCGACCAGTCCGTCAGGACCGGGCAGATGCAGCGCGCCGACCGCCATGAAGGCATTGCCCTTGGCCAGAATCGGCATGGCGTGGTCGACCATCACCTTATTGCGGCTGGTGATCATGGTCTGCTCGAAAGCGGCATAGTCGGCCTGGTCGTTCCCGGCATCAGGCAGCACGGCGCGGAACAGCGGCCAGAACATGCCGACCTCGCCGCGCTGGTAGAGCACGATCATCGTCTCGTTGACGTCGTTCACCTTGTCGCCGAGCTTCAGCGTCTCGACCAGCCCCTTCATGTGGTACGAAAGCGGCAGCGAGGCCATGGCGCGCAATTGGTCGGCGGCGGTTTCCAGTCCCTCGACGTCCTTTCCCGACGCCTTGGCGTCGGAGGCCAGCTTGACGTCCAGCACCGGCGCGCCGGCTGCCTGGCGTGCCACCTCGCAAGCCGGCAATGCCACCATGGCCGACAGGATCCATGGCTTCATCTTGGCGACGGTCAGGGGCGGGATGCCGCGTGCGTCGAGCCCCTTGTTCAGCACGGCCGCGTCTTCCGGCGACAGCAGCGAGGACAGCGTCGTGTTGTCGGTGAACATCATCAGGCCGGGCTCGGCGGCCATGGCGGCCATCATCTTGGCCTTGTCGAGGGCGTCGGTGGTTTCGATGATGATGGTGCCGGCGCCGTCATAGGCCTTCCGCGCGGCGGCCGGCAGCGTGGCGACGCGCGCGTCGGTCATATGCATGGTGCCGAAGAGATAGGACGGCGTTTCGCCCGGTTTCTCCAGCTTCCACAACAGGCTCTTGCCGTTCGGAACGGCGGCCGCCTCGGCCTCGATCTTCTCGAAGGCGGCGGGATCGCTCTTTGCAAGACCTGCCAGCAGATCGGTGCCGGCGCAGGCGGGAGCTTCGGCATGCGCCCTGCCGGCCAGCAGCAGGACGACGAGGAATGACAAGAAAAACAGCACGTTGAGTGCTGCAAGCAGCTTCAACGATACGAGAGCCGCGCGGTCGGCGATGGCGATGACGCGTTTCATGAGGAGCTTCTTAACCGCCAAAAGCGGCAAAACCGTTAATCGGCGGAATGAAATTGTTTGAGGTGTGGTGAGTTGTCGGATGGAACGCCCTTGGTGGTAAGCGGAAACGCCCATCGGGGTCGTCATCAACGGGCGGAGCAAGGAGCGAAGCGACGCCGCGCAGACCCGAGGATCCATTCCGAGACGTGAGCCGTGGAATGCGACGATGCAGAATCCTACACCGTTGCGAAGCGTCGAGGTCATGGCATGGATACCAGGGTCTCCGCGACGGAGCTCCGCTCCTGCTTCGCCCTGGTATGACGAAGTCTGGGTTCATGCCCTTGGATGAGCGGATTCGTAGATATCCAGCAGCCTTGCAGTGTCGACGCCGGTATAGACCTGCGTGGTCGACAGGCTGGCATGGCCGAGCAGCTCCTGGATGGTGCGCAGGTCGCCGCCGCGGCCAAGCAGGTGCGTGGCGAAGGAATGGCGCAAGGCATGCGGCGTGGCGGTGTCGGGCAGGTTCAGCGCCGAGCGCAGCTTCGCCATCTCGCGCTGCAGGATCGCCGGGTTGAGCGGTCCGCCGCGTGCGCCGCGGAACAGCAGCTCCTTCGGATCGATATGGAAGGGACAGAGCCGCCGGTATTCGGCGACCGCACGTGACGCCACCGGCAGCACCGGCACCAGCCTTGTCTTGCCGCCCTTGCCGGTGATGCGCAGCACGGTTTCGGTTTCCGTGGCGAGATCGGCGCCGGTCAGGCCGAGCGCTTCCGAGATGCGCAGGCCGGAACCATAGAGCAGCGTCAGCACGGCGGCGTTGCGGGCGGCGATCCATGGCTCTTCCGCCAACTGGCCTTCCACGGCCACGACCTGTTTCGCATCGCTCGCGGTCAGCGGCTTGGGCAGCGATTTCGGCTGACGCGGCGCGCGCAGCGCTGCCGCACCTGCCGCGTTGGCGAGACCGCGCTTTTCGAGAAAGCGCAGCAGCGAACGGATGCCCGCCAGGCCGCGGCCGAGCGTGCGGGCGCCGGCGCCGTCATTGCGGCGCGCGGCGAGGAAGCCGCGCAGATCGGCAGGCCGCAGGTCGGCGATGTCGGCGATGCCGGGCGGGCCGCCGCAATGTGCCGTCAAAAAATGCAGGAACTGGCGCGTGTCGCGCTCATAGGCTTCGACCGTCTCCGGCGAGAGCCGGCGCTCGCGCGCCAGCGTCTTCAGCCAGGTTTCGCGCGCCGCCTGAAGGTCGGGCTTTGCCGGGATGAGGAATTCCTGCATGGCCGCATTTTCCGCCCGGCAGGTTAGGAAGCGGTGAAGAGGCGATCATTGAAATGGCGACTTGAGGGCGTTAGAGCAGTTCAGCGATTGGTAAAATCGCTGAACTGCTCCAGCTATTGTTTTTTCGCAATTCCGACCGGAAAACCGTTACACACTTTTCCTGGAATTGCTCTAGAGCAAGGCAAAGGATCCGCCGATGTCCAAGCTCCAGAACCCCGTACAGATGGCTGTGATCGGTGCCGCGCACGGCATCAAGGGCGAATTGCGGGTGAAGACCTTCACCGGCGATCCGCTGGCGCTGGCCGATTACGGGCCGCTCTACGCCAAGGACGGCCGCGCCTTCCAGATCCTCGATATCAGGCCGGCCGGCACGGTGGTCGTGGTGCGCCTCAAGGGGGTCAACGACCGCAACGCCGCGGAGGCGCTTGCCGGCACCGAACTGTTCGTCGACCGTTCGGTGCTGCCGGACGATGGCGAGGAGGACGAGTTCTACCATGCCGACCTCATCGGCCTGGAGGTCAGGGACGAAACCGGGGCCATCGGCAGGGTTGTCGCCGTTCACAATTTCGGCGGCGGCGACATACTCGACGTCACGCTCGCCGGCCGCAAGGGCGTCCTGATCCCGTTCACGCAAGCCGCCGTGCCGCATGTGTCGATCGCCGACGGTTTCGTCCAGGTCGATCCGCTGGCGGCGGGGCTGGTCGACGACGAGGAGAGCGAGGCGACGGGCCATTCCGACTTCGATCCGAAGGGCAGGCCGCGCGGACCGAAGGATGCCGGGGGCAACCGGTGAGCTTCGCCGCCTCGGTGCTGACGCTCTATCCCGAAATGTTTCCGGGCGCGCTCGGCCTGTCGCTCGCCGGCCGGGCGCTGGAAACCGGCACCTGGTCGCTGGAGGCGATACAGATCCGCGACTTCGCCACCGACAGGCACCGCACCGTCGACGACACGCCGGCCGGCGGCGGCGCCGGCATGGTGATGCGCGCCGACGTGCTGGCCAAGGCCATCGACCACGCCTCGCCGCCGGGCGATCCGCGTCCGCGTCTTTTGATGAGCCCGCGCGGCAGGCCGCTCACGCAGTCCCGGGTGCGGGAATTGGCCGCCGGGCCGGGCGCCGTCATCCTTTGCGGCCGCTTCGAGGGCGTCGACCAGCGGCTGATCGAAGCGCGCGGCCTGGAAGAAGTCTCGATCGGCGATTTCATCCTGTCGGGCGGCGAGCCGGCGGCCCTGGTGCTGCTCGACGCCGTGGTTCGGCTCTTGCCCGGCGTCATGGGCAACGCCGTCTCCGGCGAGGAGGAAAGTTTCGAGAACGGCCTGCTCGAGCATCCGCACTACACACGGCCGCAGGAATTCGAGGGCAGGCCGATCCCGGACGTGCTGATTTCCGGCAATCACAAGAAGATCGCGGAGTGGCGGCGCGCCGAGGCCGAGAAGCTGACCAGGGAACGGCGGCCGGATCTGCTGGCGCCAGGTCAACCCTTGGTAAAATAGTAGAAGGCCAAAAGCAGGCCGACGGCGACGACGAAGCCGCGCACGACGCCTTGCGGCACGCGCTTGGCGATCCACACCCCGGCATAGCCGCCAAGCGCCACGCCCGGGATCATGACGATCGCCTGCGGCCAGGCGACGACGCCTCCGGAAACGAAAACCAGGATGGCGACAATCGCGATCACGATGGACAGCATGTTCTTCAACGCGTTCAGGCGGTGATAGTCGCCGGCCTGGGTGATGCCGAGGGTGGCCAGCATCATCACGCCCATGCCGGCGCCGAAGAAGCCGCCATAGACCGCGGTTGCGAACTGAGCGAGCGAACCGGCAAGCGAGCCGACCGAGGCCTGATGCTCCGGCCCGGCCGCCGGCTTCAGCCATGGCCCGGCGGCAAACAGGGCGGTGGCGGCGATGAGCAGCCACGGCACCAGGGCCCGGAACGATGGATTGTCGAGCGCCAGAAGGATGAGCGAACCGGCCAGCGCACCGCCAGCCGAGATCAGGCAAAGCAGCAGGGCGCCGCGCCAGAAATGCCGGATATCGGTCCAATAGGCGAGCGTCGAGGTGATGTAACCCGGCAGTTGCGTCACCGAGGAGGTGGCGTTGGCGACGATCGGCGGCAGGCCGACCAGCGTCATGGCGCCGAAGGTGAGGAAGGTGCCGCCGCCGGCGACCGCGTTGGCGGCGCCCGAGGCAAAACCCGCGAGGAAGAGCAGGACGGCATCGAAGAACGTCATTGAGGGGAGGCCCAGAAAGATCACTTTTCCGGCTTAGAAAGCTCGTTAGCTTCGCGCAACCCGGCAGGGCGGCAATAAGATGGTGCCATGGCCGCAAAAAATACGCCTCAAAGGCGTGACAAAGCGGCGAAATAGCTGTATGTGGCCGCCCGAACCGGGAGAACGATCTTCTGGACCCGTCAACAATGGCGGTGTAGCCGTCCCTGCCCAATGCTTTCGGCAAAGGGCATAGCCGAGCGGTCATTGGAACTGCAAGGCGAGCCGAGGACGCTCTGACTGTCGGAAGAACAAGAAGTGGATATTTGAGATGGATCTCATCCGTCAGCTCGAGGCCGAGCAGGCCGCCAAGATCGAAGCCAAGCGCAAGCTTCCCGAATTCCAGCCCGGCGACACCGTGCGCGTCCAGGTGCGCGTCACCGAGGGCAGCCGCACCCGCGTCCAGGCTTATGAGGGCGTCGTCATCGCCCGCTCCGGCTCCGGCTTCCAGGAGAATTTCACCGTCCGCAAGATTTCCTACGGCGAAGGCGTCGAGCGCGTTTTCCCCGTCTACTCGCCGATGGTCGAGGGCGTCGAGATCGTGCGCCGCGGCAAGGTGCGCCGCGCCAAGCTCTATTACCTGCGCGACCGTCGCGGCAAGTCGGCCCGTATTTCGGAAAACACCGGCGTGCGCGCCCGCAAGCTGAACGATGAAGAGCGCGACGCGCTGAACGCCGAACGCGCCCGCATCGAGGCCGAGAAGGTCGCCGCCGCCGAGGCGCTGGCCGTCGAGAAGGCCGCGCAGGACGCCGCCGAGAAGAAGGCCGCCGAGTCCGCGTCGGCCGAGTAAGGTTCTTCAACAGACATGTTTTGGAAAGGCGGCTTCGGCCGCCTTTTTCATTGTGCGGTACCCAACGTCGTCATTCCAGGGCGAAGCAGGAGCGAAGCTCCGTCGCGGAGACCCTGGAATCCATGCCGTGACCTTGATCGTAGAGTGCAGCGGAGCAGAATTCTGCACCGTTGCGGCGTTTCGAAGTCACGGCATGGATCCTCGGGTCTGCGCTGCGTCGCTTCGCTCCTTGCTCCGCCCGTGGATGACGAAGACAGGTTGACATGCATTTATCTTGTACACTAAATAATCGCGTACAAGATAAATGGAGATCGATATGTCAGCACTCTACACCACCCAGGCTCGCGTTGTCGGTGGCCGCGCGGGCCATGCCGAGACCAGTGATGGTTTACTCAAACTCGATCTGGCGATGCCGAAAGAGCTCGGCGGGCAGGGTGGCGCCACCAATCCCGAGCAGCTTTTCGCGGCCGGCTATGCCGCTTGCTTCGAAAGCGCCATCCGCTTCGTGGCGCGCAAGAAGAAGCTGCCGCTCGAGGATGCCGCGGTGACAGCAACCGTCAGCCTCCATCCGAACGACCAGGGCGGCTTCAGGCTGGGTGTCGCGCTGGCGGCGGAGACGAAAGGCCTTGATCAGGTGAGCGCGGAGGCGCTTGTATCGGAAGCGCACCAGGTCTGCCCCTATTCCAACGCCATCCGGGGCAACATCGACGTGGCGCTTTCCACGGTGGCGCTTGCGGTAAAGGCGGCATGACGACGAAGATCGAAACCAGACCCGGGGATGTCCCGGCGGATGCCGCCGGGACGATTGCCGTTCCGCGTCTCGACCAGCAGCTCTGCTTCGCGCTCTATTCGGCGAGCGGGCTGATGACCAGGCTCTACCGGCCGCTGCTCGATCCGCTCGGCCTCACCTATCCGCAATATCTGGCGATGCTGGCGCTGTGGCAGCGCTCACCCATGACCGTCGGCGAGCTCGGCGAGGCGCTGGGTCTGGATTCGGCGACGCTGACGCCGCTGATCAAGCGGATGGAGGCGGGCGGCCTCGTCACCCGCCGGCGCGATGCCGCCGACGAACGCCGGGTGCTGGTCGAGCCGACCGCCAGGGGCCAGGCGCTGCGCGCCAGCATGAAGGATGTCCAGGCGGCGCTTGCCTGCAGCATGCCGCTTGAACGCGCCGAGCTCAAAGCCCTGCACGGCACGCTTACCCGGCTGGTCGCGGGATTGCGCGAGGCCGCCGCCGATCAGGACTGATCCCGGCAACGTCCGTTCTCGAATTCACCTCTCGGAAGCATTGGAATCCACATCGACGCGGGGAATGCCGCAGCGGACCGGCTTGCAAGGCGCTTGCGGCAAGCTAAAGTCGGCGCCGGTTTTTCTCTTGGCGCACCGGGATCGTGCGGCCAATCACGTTCGGGGAGTTTGTCATGATCAAGTCGAAACTGCTTCTGGCCGGCCTGCTGGCCTGCCTTCTCGCGCCCGTCGCCGTGCTCGCCGATACGCTGCCCGATCTCGGCGGCAAGAAGGTCGTGGTGGTGACGGAGAACGCCTATCCGCCGCTGCAGTTCATCGACAAGAAGACCGGCAAGCAGATCGGCTGGGAATATGACGCCATGGACGAGATCGCCAAGCGACTGAACTTCAAGGTCGAGTACCAGAACACCTCCTGGGACGCGATGATCCAGGCGGTTTCCGACAACCAGTACAACATCGGCATGACCGGCATCACCATCAAGGATGACCGCAAGCAGAAGGTGGACTTTTCCGACCCCTATATGCGCTCGGAACAGTTCATGCTGGTGCGCGGCGATGAAAATCGCTTCACCGACGCCAAGACTTTCGGCGCCTTCAAGGACGGGCTGATCGGCGCCCAGCCGGGCACCACGCCCTTCTACACCGCGGTCTACAGCGTTCTCGACGGCAACGAGCAGAATCCGCGCATCAAGCTGTTCGAGACCTTTGGCGCGACCGTACAGGCGCTGAAGTCCGGCGACGTCGACGTGGTGCTCACCGACGGCACTGCCGGCAAGGGCTATGTCGACGCCTCCGAAGGCAAGCTCAAGCTGATCGGCGGACCGCTCGGCACCGAGGATTTCGGCTTCATCTTCCCGAAGGGCTCCGACCTGGTGAAGCCGGTCAACGCAGCGATCGCCGCGCTCAAGGCCGACGGCACGCTGGATGCGCTGAACAAGAAGTGGTTCCTTGACTACAAGATGGGGCAGTAGGCGCTTTTGCTGGCGGCACTGGTTGTGCAGGAAATCGCGCCGGCTTGGCGCTTGAGCACCCCCCTCTGTCCTGCTGGACATCTCCCCCTCAAGGGGGGAGATCGGACGTCGCGCCGGCTTTCGCTAATCTCCAACGCTGCAGAATGGGCGGTGAGGCCGAAGCTGCCAATCTCCCCCCTTGAGGGGGAGATGTCCGGCAGGACAGAGGGGGGTCTCATAGAGCGCTGCCATCGCAAAAACGGCCGCGATGGCATCGCCTGATGCCAGCGCCCGCATCCACCGCCAAACCCGAATTCCCCTGGTGGCTGGCGGCCGCGGCCGTCCTCGCCTTGGCTGCGGCGCTGGCGATCGCCGCGAGCAATCTCTATGCCGAGGTGTTCGCCACCGTCGCCAAGGGCATCGGCATCACCGTCTTCGTCACGGTGGTTGCTTTCGCGCTGGCCTCGGCGCTCGGGCTGGGCATCGCGCTGATGGCGTTGTCCGGCTCGCGGTGGCTGCGGCAGATCGCCCGCTTCTATGTCGAGATCATCCGCGGCGTGCCGATCCTGGTGCTCCTGTTCTGGATCGCCTTTGCCGGCGCGCCGGCCTTCGTCGCGGCGTGGAACGCGTTGACGGCGCCGCTGCAAAGCGCGGGCTTCCTCGGCGAGCTTCTGGTGCGCGACATCTCGCTTCTATGGCGCGCCATCATGGCGCTGACCATCGGCTATTCGGCCTTCATCTCGGAGGTGTTCAGGGCCGGCATCCAGTCTGTCGAGAAGGGTCAGATCGAAGCGGCCAAGGCGCTCGGGCTGACGCGCGTCCAGCGTTTCCGGCTGATCGTCTTTCCGCAGGCGATCCGCACCATCCTGCCGCCGCTCGGCAACGACTTCGTCGCCATGGTCAAGGATTCATCGCTGGTCTCGGTGCTGGGCGTCGCCGACATCACCCAGCTCGGCAAGATCTATGCCGCCGGCTCCTTCCGCTTCTTCGAGACCTACTCGATCGTCGCCTATATCTATCTCATCCTGACCGTCGGCCTGTCGCTGGCGCTCAGGGGGCTGGAGCAGCGGCTGCGCCGGCAGCATGAGGAATAGCCCGCGGGGGCAGTCCGCGCTACTATCCGGGCTTATCCTGTTCGATACGTGTCCGTGGAGGAACCGGCCCCATGAATTTCGACAAGGCCAATGCGGCGCTGGATTCCGTCTACACGGCCGAGACGCCGGAAGCGCTCGCCAAGGCCTATGCCGAATGGGCGGCGACCTATGACAGCGAGACCGCCTCGCTCGGCTATCTCCTGCCTTTCCTCATCACCGCCTGGGTGGCGCGCCACGTGCCTTCGGGCGAAGGCCCGTTGCTCGACGTCGGCTGCGGCACCGGCTTGTCGGGGCCGTCGCTCAAGGCGCTTGGCTATGACGCCATCGCCGGCCTCGACCTTTCCGACGACATGCTGAAGCTCGCCGGTAGCCGCCGGGCATATAACGAGCTGAAGAAGGCGATGCTCGGCGGCCCGCTGCCCTGGCCTGACGGGCATTTCCGCGCCTTCTTCTCGACCGGCGTCTTCACCATCGGCCACGCGCCGGCCGCCGGCCTGCACGAGCTGGTGCGCATCACGAAGAGCGGCGGCCACGCCATCTTCACCGTGCGCGACCAGGTTTTCGAGAGCGGCGGGTTTCAAGCGGTGTTCGACGAATTGGAGCGTGCAGGGAAATGGCGTCTCGTCGAGCAAAGCCCGTGGTTCCGCTGCTACGCGATCGGCGACCCGGAAGCGCTGGTGAAGACGTTTGTGTTCGAGGTGATGTGAGCGGTGAGTTCGCCGACCCTGGCTCCCTTCCTCTTCCTCCGGAGGGGGGAGAGGTGGCGCTGCGAAGCAGCGACGGAGTGGGGGACGGCGGTCCTCAAATGCGCCGCCGCTGACAAATCCGCACAAGAGCCTCAATCAGGGCGATTGCCCCGACTTGAATAAAACGCCTGAGCCGGTCGACCCCCACTCCGTCGAGCTTTGCTCGACACCTCTCCCCCGATCGACGGGGGAGAGGAAAGGCGCGAGTTCGCCGACCTTGGCGCTCTGCCTTTGCCCTCTGGAGGTGTGGAAGCGAGGCTGTGGAACCCAGGTTCTGCAAGCACGCCGCAATTGCCGAAAAGCCAAAACATTGCTATCTACCCCGCCATGGAAGAGCTTTTCGGCGATCCGGCCTATAAGGGTTTCGTGCTGCAGGACAGGAAGCGCCTGCCGTCGCGATTTGCCGCGCGCGTCTGCGGCGCGCTCACCAGCCGACTTAGCTGAGGCCGACTGATCAAGTCGCTTCGCCGGCTTTCAGCCCCGGCGCCAGCTTTTCCCATTCTCATATCGACGGATTTACGCACATGAGCGCACCGCGCACCCTCTACGACAAGATCTTCGACGACCATGTCGTCGACCGCCAGGACGACGGCACCTGCCTGCTCTATATCGACCGCCACCTCGTCCACGAGGTCACCAGTCCGCAGGCCTTCGAAGGCCTGCGCATGAGCGGCAGAAAAGTTCGGCATCCGGAAAAGACGCTCGCCGTGGTCGACCATAACGTGCCGACCTCGCCCGAGCGCAAATTCGGCATCAAGAACGAGGAAAGCCGCATCCAGGTCGAGGCGCTGGCCAGGAACGCCAAGGATTTCGGCATCGACTATTATTCCGAGAACGACGTCCGCCAGGGCATCGTCCACATCATCGGGCCGGAGCAGGGTTTTACGCTCCCGGGCATGACCATCGTCTGCGGCGACAGCCATACTTCCACCCATGGCGCTTTCGGCGCGCTGGCGCATGGCATCGGCACGTCGGAGGTCGAACATGTGCTGGCGACGCAGACGCTGATCCAGCGCAAGGCCAAGAACATGCTGGTGCGCGTCGACGGCCAGCTTCCGGAAGGCGTCACCGCCAAGGACATCATCCTGGCCATCATCGGCGAGATCGGCACCGCCGGCGGCACCGGCTATGTCATCGAATATGCCGGCGAGGCGATCCGCTCGCTGTCGATGGAAGGCCGCATGACGATCTGCAACATGTCGATCGAAGGCGGGGCGCGGGCCGGCCTGATCGCGCCGGACGAGACCACCTTCGCCTATGTGAAGGACAAGCCGCGCGCGCCGAAGGGCGCCGCCTGGGATGCGGCGATGGCTTATTGGAAGACACTGCATTCCGACGAAGGCGCGCATTTCGACAAGGTGGTCGTGCTCGATGCGCAGAAACTGCCGCCGATCGTCTCCTGGGGTTCTTCGCCCGAGGATGTCGTCTCGGTGCAGGGCGTGGTGCCCAATCCGGAAGAGATCGCCGACGAGAACAAGCGTTCCTCAAAGCTGCGCGCGCTCGACTATATGGGGCTGACGCCGGGAACCAGGATCACCGACATCGCGCTCGACCGCGTCTTCATCGGCTCCTGCACCAATGGCCGCATCGAGGACCTGCGCGCCGCCGCCAAGGTGGTCGAGGGCAAGAAGGTCAATCCGCGTGTCAACGCGATGATCGTGCCGGGTTCCGGCCTGGTCAAGGAGCAGGCCGAGGCCGAGGGCCTCGACAAGATCTTCGTCGCCGCCGGCTTCGACTGGCGCGAGCCTGGCTGCTCGATGTGCCTGGCCATGAACGACGACCGGCTGAAGCCGCATGAGCGCTGCGCCTCGACCTCGAACCGCAATTTCGAGGGCCGGCAAGGTTTCAAGGGCCGCACCCATCTGGTGTCGCCGGCCATGGCGGCAGCCGCCGCGATCGCCGGCCACTTCGTCGACATCCGCGACTGGAAGTAACGGCCAGCCTGGAATACAGGAAATCAGCGCAGGCGCTGGAGAATTGAAGCCGCCCCAACCTCGTCATCCCAGGGCGAAGCAGGAGCGTAAGCTCCGTCGCGGAGACCATAGGATCCTGCCGTAACCTTGATCGAAGGGTGCAGCGGAGCAGAATTCTGCACCGTTGCATCGCTCGTATTTCACGGAATGGATCCTCGGGTCTGCGCCGCCGCGTCGCTTCGCTCCTTGCTTCGCCCGAGGATGACGATCGCGATGGGCGTTCCGGCTAATCACCAAGGCGTGCGACCTGCCAACGCAAACATACTCCGACAGGAACTTATCTCTCTCCCCTTCGGATGATGTGATGGAACTCCTCGCGTCGGCCGGGCTCGTCCGTGGCGACCACCAGCGCCAGTTTCTGCTCGTCGAAAATCCTGAACCATTCGTCCCATTCGACCAATTCGTAGCCGCCGGCGTTGAACGGCCGCTCCGGGCGGTCGTTGTCTTCATAGGCGGTCTGGCCAAAAACCAGGCGCAGCATGGGTTGAGTTCCGGCCTCGGGCGACACGTCGACGACGGCCGGAAATCCGGCGCGCGCCGCCGCCCAGGAACGGATCGCATCGTGATCGGTCAGGGTGATCGTACCGGCCATCGGCGTTCTCCTTTTCGTTGGAAACGCCGGCCTTGCGGAGCCGTTCCGTAGCCTGGCTTAACGGCTTGTTTGCGCTTGCGTACTAGCATCTCCCCCTGGGTAAAGTTGGGGAAAGTCGCAGTCGTTTGGACACCGGTCTGCTCATAGCGCTGCTCAATCCCACGATAGCGCTGGCGCTCGGCGCTGCGTTCCTCGTGCTGTGGTTTCATCAGCGCCACCGCCCGTATCTGGCGGCGCTGGCGGCGAGCTATTGCCTGTCGGCCGCGGGCTTCCTGCTGCAATATTTCACGCTTCCGGTCGGCGTCGTGGCGACCAAGCTGATCTCCAACATATGCTTCACGATCGCCGCCTGCTGTCTTTCCAGCGCGATCGTCGTCCGCTACGGCCGGCGTGTGCCCTATATCGGCATCGGCATCATGACCGGCGGCGGGCTCGCCGCCTTCGCATGGTTCATGTTCGTCCAGCCGGATCTCACCTGGCGCGTGCTCAGCATGAATTTCGGCTTCGGCGGCTTGAGCCTCCTCGTCGCGGCCGAGCTCAGGCCGGTGCGCAACAATGGGCCGACCGAAAAGATCCTGTTCGTGTTGTCATTGCTTTCGGCGCTGAACTTCACCGCTCGGACCCTGATCGTCGTCATCGCGCATGGGCCGTTCCCGAGCTATGACGGTTTCTACGGTTCGTCTTACTGGACGACGGCGCTGCTGTCGCACGCGCTTTTGTCGCTCCTGATCGCGCTCTGCCTGTTCACGGCGGCGGCGCTCGACGTGATGAAGGCGCTGAAGGCCGAGACCCAGACCGACCCGCTGTCGGGGCTCCTCAATCGCCGCGGCTTCGAGGATCGGGCAGCGTTTCTGCTCGATCGATGCGCCAAGGCGGGATCTCCCGTTGCGCTCGTGCTTGCCGACCTCGATCATTTCAAGGCGCTGAACGACCGGCACGGGCATGAGGCGGGCGACAGGGTGATTGCCGATTTCGCCGCCAAGCTGCGTTTCGCCACGGGCACGCGGGGCGCTGCCGGCCGCATCGGCGGCGAGGAGTTCGCCGTCCTTCTGCCGCTCAGCGATCTCGCCTCGGCGCGCCTGTTTGCCGAAGCGATCCGCAGCTACTATTCGGCTGGCGCGATCGACGGGCTTCCTTCCGGCGTCAGGGTGACCGCGAGCTTCGGCGTCGCCGCCCGCACCGGGAATGAAGGCCTGGCGCCGCTGATGCGGCGCGCCGACGAGGCGCTCTACAAGGCCAAGAGGAACGGTCGCGACAGCGTCCGCCTCTCCTACGAGCGCCCCGAAACCGTCTTCGTGGCTGAAGCGGTCAGCGTCGGCTGAGGCGGGCTGACCCCCCGCGACTTCGTCATCCTCGGGCTTGACCCAGGGCTTGACCCGAGGATCCATGCCGTGTCGACTGCCTTAGAATGCGGCCCATCAGATTCTGCACCGTTGCGGCGCTCCAAAGTAACGGAATGGATTCTAGGGTCTGCGCGCGTCGCTCCGCTCCTTGCTCCGCCCTAGAATGACGACCGAACGGGCCTTGCAGCTAATCGCCAAGGCCTGCGGTTCCGCACCATAGCCCGCGTTAACGTGTTTTTCGCTCGTCGATGGTTTTCTGTCCGGGGGACTCAAGGAACATGGGCAGCGCTGATTTCATCCTGGTGATCAATCTGTTCGTCGCCGGGCTTCTGGCGGCGGCCTTCATGGCGATCGCCATCTATGACGTCGGGCGTGTGCCGGCGCGCTGGCTGGCCTTCGGCTATGTGCTTGGCATGGCCTATTTCGCCATCGAATTCAGCATCCCCGCCTTTGCCGATGCCCGGCTGCCGGTTGTCGTAGCCTTCGCCGTCTTCCTCGGCGCAACCATCGCCTTCAACGGCGGGCTTGCCCACAAATACGGCGTGACGCCGCCTTGGGCGCCGATGCTGTTCTTCCTGGCTGTGTCCTCGGTCGCCGTCTATTTGGTGCAAGACCTGCCGCGCCAGTCGCTCACCCGCATGATGGCCTATCAGCTTCCCTATGCCGCCATGCAGTTCACCGCTCTCGGCATCGTGCTGTCCTCCAGGCAGAGGCTCGGGCGGCTCGACCACATATTGATGCTCGTGCTCGCGGCGAGCGCCGCGCAGTTCGCCTCGAAACCTTTCATCGCCGGCGCTTTGGGCGGCTGGGGTGCCAATCCGCAATCCTATGTCGGGACGAGCTATGCGCTGGTGTCACAGTCGCTCGGCACCGTGTTCGGCTTGGCGGTGGCGCTGCTTGCGCTCGCCATACTGGTGCGCGACGTGCTCGCCGAAGCCACGTCGAAGTCGGAAACGGACGCGCTGTCGCGGCTCTTCAACCGTCGCGGCTTCGAGCGGCATGCCGCACTTGCGATGCGCGACGCCGTGCGCCAAGGCGTTCCGGTGGCGCTGCTCATTGCCGACCTCGACTACTTCAAGAGCATCAACGACAGCTACGGTCATGCCTGCGGCGATCGCGTCATCGAGACCTTTGCGGGCTTCCTGCGCGAGGCAGCGGCCGAGCACCATGTCGCCGGCCGCATCGGCGGCGAGGAATTCGCCATCATCCTGCCCGGCACCAATCTTGCCGCGGCGCGGCTGTTCGCAGAGGGCGCGCGCAGCGCGTTCAGCGCTCTGCCGATCGACGGCCTGCCCGTCGATCATCGCTGCAGCGCAAGCTTCGGTGTTGCCGAGCTTGCCGCGGATGAGAGTTTTTCAGATCTTCTTCGTCGCGCCGACGATGCGCTCTACGCAGCCAAAAATGCCGGTCGCGACTGCGTCCGGGTCTCGACCGGGCGAGGCCGGCGGCAAGGTCCGGTGCTGTTCAACGGCAGGGGCTGAGGTTAGGCATCTCGCCGTCGGAAAGCCCGTACATATAGGAGCGGCCCTTGACGAAAACCGGCGGCTGATAGCAGCCGGGCGCGCCGGCATCGTCCGAATCGTAGATCACGTCGGGCTGCCCGGCGCCGGTGTAGTCGGAAAGCTGCTTGGCGAGCCTGCCCTGGCCGACGATGATGCGCTTGTAGCCGGCGGCGCTGTCGATAACGAGATTGCCGAAGGAATCGGCATAGACGCGGTCGTGATGGCGCAGACCTGCCTCGGCCGGCGTGGCGATCGCGATGGCAAGAGCCGCCAGAGTCACGGCGGCGAAGCTTGCCCGCGCTGATTTCGAACGCATGTCGCTCTCCCTTATGCGCGCGACCCCTGGATCGCGCCCCAAACGTGGTTCGAATCAGAAATTAACCCTTTCTTAACCTTTGTTAAGGGGCTGACGCCCTGCAGGGCCGGAACTTAATGAACATGGTTAATTTCGGCGGCTGCTCTGCGCATCGCCCCCCCCAGGCCAATCCAATCGTCTCCAGGCGAGCTTGATCTTGGCGCATCGCGTGGCTGGAGCGGTTCACCGTTTTCCGGAAACGGTAACCCGCTCTATCTCTTTGTTTTCACGCAATTCCGGACGGAAAACCGTTTCCACTTTTCCTGGAATTGCTCTAGCGTGCCGCGCACGAAAGGGGCAGCGCATGAGGTTTGACCGCGCGGTTCGGATGTCGCTCGTTATTCCGGTGCTTTTAGCGGTCGCTGCCTGCGTGCCGCAGGACGGCGCGCCGAAGGCGGCGAACACGGTATCGCCGGCAGTCTCGCCTGGTCCAACGCAGCAACCCGCCGCGCCAGCCGCAGGAACTGCTGCAACGCCCAAGACACCCACGACCAAGATCATCACCGACTTGACCGCGCCGCGATCCGGCGTCGGAACGGCCACCTACAAATGCGGCAATGGCGGCATGATCACCATCCAGAATCTCGGCACGTCGCTGCGTGTGGTTGGGGCGGATGGCGGGACCGAGGAGTTCGCGGCGTCGCCCGCCAACCAGAGCAGCCGCTACCAAGCGGCGACGCATGACGCGATCGTGATCGACGGACGCGAAGCGCTGGTGATGAAGAAGGGGTCGACGCCGCAGACCTGCGCAAGATAACCTCAGCCTATCGCACTGCAGCGACGTTGCGCCGGCTTCGCGCCGCCCGCTAATCGATTGAAGCGAAATTTCCCCTTTTTGTCAGACTAAATGACGTTTCCAAAACGATTTTCCGGCTTTGACGCGGTGCAAAAAGCGCATTAGAAACCGCCTATCCGAAGCCATATATGGAGACGGCAAATGCCGCACCTGTCGCAGCTCCGGAACGCCGAACTGGGGGAGCCATGAGCAAATCACCAGCCACCCGCGCAATTGCCAGACATGAGCGGCCGCTTTCGCCGCATCTGACGATCTACCGGCCGCCGATCACGATGACGATGTCGATCATCCATCGCATCACCGGCGGCGCGCTCTATTTCGGCACGCTTCTGGTGGCGGCATGGCTGATCGCTGCGGCAAGCTCGCAGGCCGCGTTCGACTGGGTCGACTGGGCTTTCGGCTCCTGGCTCGGCCGGCTGGTCCTGTTCGGCTACACCTGGACGCTCATGCACCACATGCTGGGAGGAGTGCGCCATCTCGTCTGGGACACGGGGGTGGGCCTCGAAAAAGGCACCGCCTCGAAGATCGCCTGGGCGACGCTCGCCGGCTCGATCGTGCTCACGCTCTTGATCTGGATCGCCGGCTACATGGCGCGGGGAGCTTTCTGATGAGCGCGAAGAACACCGACATGCGCACGCCGCTGGCCAAGGTCCGCGGCCTGGGCTCGGCCCGCGAGGGCACGCAGCATTTCTGGCGGCAGCGGCTGACGGCGATCGCCAACATCCCGCTCATCCTGTTCTTCGTCGGCTTCCTGATAGCGGTCAACGGCCACGGCTATGCCGACGTGCGGGCTTCGCTCGCCAATCCCTTCGTGGCGCTGGTGCTGGCGCTGGTGCTCATTTCCGGGCTCTACCACATGCGGCTCGGCATGCAGGTGATCATCGAGGACTATGTGCATGGCGAGGGCATGAGGCTGGCGCTGATCGCGCTCAACACATTCTTCACAGTGGCTGTCGGCGTCGCCTCGCTCTTCGCCCTGCTCAAACTGGCATTCGGAGGCTGAAGTCTTGGCCAAGGACGCATCGACCGCCAAAGCGGCTTCCGCCTATACCTTTATCGATCACAAATTCGATGTGGTGATCGTCGGCGCCGGCGGCGCCGGCCTGCGCGCCACGCTCGGCATGGCCGAGCAGGGACTGCGCACCGCCTGCATCACCAAGGTGTTCCCGACGCGCTCGCATACCGTCGCGGCCCAGGGCGGCATCGCCGCCTCGCTCGCCAATATGGGGCCGGACAATTGGCAGTGGCATCTCTTCGACACCGTCAAGGGATCGGACTGGCTGGGCGACATCGACGCGCAGGAATACATGGTGCGCGAGGCGCCTGCGGCGGTCTACGAGCTGGAGCATTACGGCGTGCCGTTCTCGCGCACGGAAGAGGGCAAGATCTACCAGCGGCCGTTCGGCGGCATGATGATGAATTTCGGCGAAGGTCCGCCGGTGCAACGCACCTGCGCGGCCGCCGACCGTACCGGCCATGCCATGCTGCACACGCTCTATGGCCAGTCGCTGAAGAACAACGCGCAGTTCTTCATCGAGTATTTCGCGCTCGACCTGATCATGGAGCCTGACGGCACCTGCACCGGCGTCGTTGCCTGGAACCTCGACGACGGCACCATCCATCGCTTCTCGGCCAAGATGGTGGTGCTGGCGACCGGCGGCTATGGGCGCGCCTATTTCTCGGCCACCTCGGCGCATACCTGCACCGGCGACGGCGGCGGCATGGCCGCACGTGCCGGGCTTGCGCTGCAGGACATGGAGTTCGTGCAGTTCCACCCGACCGGCATCTATGGCGCCGGCTGCCTGATCACCGAAGGCGCGCGCGGCGAGGGCGGCTATCTCGTCAATTCCGAAGGCGAGCGCTTCATGGAGCGCTATGCGCCGTCGGCCAAGGATCTTGCCTCGCGCGACGTGGTCTCGCGCTGCATGACGCTGGAGATCCGCGAAGGCCGCGGCGTCGGGCCGAAGAAGGACCACATCTTCCTGCATCTCGACCATCTCGACCCGGCCGTCCTGCACGAAAGGCTTCCGGGCATTTCGGAATCGGCAAAAATCTTCGCCGGCGTCGACCTGACCAAGGAGCCGATCCCGGTGCTGCCGACGGTGCACTACAATATGGGCGGCGTGCCGACCAACTACTGGGGCGAAGTGCTCAATCCGACGGCAAGGAGCCCGGATCGCGTATCGCCCGGGCTGATGGCGGTGGGCGAGGCCGCCTGCGCTTCGGTGCACGGCGCCAACCGGCTGGGCTCGAACTCGCTGATCGATCTGGTCGTTTTCGGCCGCGCCGCGGCGATCAGGGCCGGCGAGGTGATCGACCGCAATTCGCCGATCCCTTCGCCCAACGCGGCTTCGGTCGAGAAGATCATGGATCGCTTCGACCGGCTGCGCCATGCTAACGGCTCGACGCCGACGGCCGTACTGCGAGAAAAGATGCAGAAGGCGATGCAGGAGGACGCGGCGGTGTTCCGCACCCAGGAATCGCTCGACAATGGCTGCAAGCGCGTTTCCGCGATCTGGGGCGAGCTCAAGGATCTCAAGGTGTTCGACCGCTCGTTGATCTGGAACTCCGATCTCGTCGAGACGCTGGAGCTGGAGAATTTGATGGCGAACGCCATCACCACGGTCCACGGCGCCGCGGCGCGCAAGGAGAGCCGGGGCGCGCACGCGCGGGAAGATTTCGCCGGCCGCGACGACGCCAACTGGCGCAAGCACACGCTGGCCCGCGTCAGCGAGGACGGCAAGGTGACGCTCACCTACCGGCCGGTGCATACCGACACGCTGCTGCCGGAAAAAGACGGCGGCATCAACCCGGCCAAGATCGCGCCGAAGGCCAGGGTGTACTGACCATGGCATCGGCGGCGGCAGGATATTCCGGCACGCCCCTTCCGGCCAAGCTCGGCCTGAAGGACGGCATGGTCGCCGCCTTCATCGCCCTGCCGCCGGAGCTCGACGAGCTTGCCGAGGCCATGGACTTCGCCAAGGTCGATCGATTGCCCGAATGGGCGGCAATCTCCGGCACCGGGAAATACGATGCCGTGCACGCCTTCACTCGCCAGCGCGCCGAGATCGAGGATCGCCTTGGCGATATCGAGACCGCGATCAAGCGCGACGGCATGGTCTGGGTCTCCTGGCCAAAGAAGGCATCGAAAGTGGCGACGGACGTCACCGAAGACGTTGTCCGCGCCGAGGCGCTGAAGCGCGACCTCGTCGACGTCAAGGTCGCCGCCGTGAACGAAATCTGGTCCGGGCTGAAGCTCGTCATCCGAAAGGACCGCAGGTAATGGTCGAACTTACGCTTCCGAAGAACTCGCAGATCAAGCAGGGCAAGACCTGGCCGAAGCCGGAGGGCGCGACGAACCTGCGCGAATACCGGATCTACCGCTGGTCGCCGGACGACGGCGAGAACCCGCGCATGGACACCTATTTCGTCGACATGGACGATTGCGGGCCGATGGTGCTCGACGCCCTGCTCTGGATCAAGAACAAGATCGACCCGACGCTGACGCTGCGCCGCTCCTGCCGCGAGGGCATTTGCGGTTCCTGCGCCATGAACATCGACGGTTCCAACACGCTGGCCTGCACCAAGGGCTGCGACGACATTTCAGGCGCGATCAAGGTCTATCCGCTGCCGCACATGCCGGTGGTCAAGGATCTGGTGCCCGACCTCACCAATTTCTACGCCCAGCATGCCTCGATCGAGCCGTGGCTGAAGACGGTCTCGCCCGAGCCGGCCAAGGAATGGCTGCAAAGCCATGAGGACCGCGAGAAGCTCGACGGGCTCTATGAATGCATCCTGTGCGCCTGCTGCTCGACCTCCTGCCCGAGCTACTGGTGGAACGGCGAGCGCTATCTCGGCCCGGCGACGCTGCTGCAGGCCTATCGCTGGCTGATCGATAGCCGCGACGAGGCGACCGGCGAACGGCTCGACAATCTCGAAGACCCGTTCCGGCTCTACCGCTGCCACACCATCATGAATTGCGCGCAGACCTGCCCGAAGGGACTCAATCCCGCGAAGGCGATCGCGGAGATCAAGAAGATGATGGTGGAGAGAAGGGTCTGAGGCCTGGCGGCTCAGCTTCGTAAGCAGCGATCCTTCGCGCCCCCCTCTGTCCTGCCGGACATCTCCCCCACAAGGGGGGAGATTGGCTGTTTCGCTGGCGGCGCTCGTCCTTCAACATTGGAGATTGGCGAAAGCCGACGTGACGTCCGATCTCCCCCCAAGTGGGGGAGATGTCCGGCAGGACAGAGGGGGGCGCTGTCCCGCCGACTTTTCGAAGGTTCTGCCTTGTAGCACTGCTTCGATGTCTGCCAAAATCGCCGTTCAGAGAACCGACAGAAATAGCCCAACCCAATGACCGATCTCCCCGTCCTCTCCCCCGCCGAAGCCCGCGTGCTCGGCTGCCTGATCGAGAAGAAGGAGCTGACGCCGGACGTCTATCCGCTGACGCTCAACGGCGCGCACGCCGCCGCCAAC
Organism: Mesorhizobium sp. WSM4904; assembly: GCF_029674545.1. Classification (NCBI taxonomy): domain Bacteria; kingdom Pseudomonadati; phylum Pseudomonadota; class Alphaproteobacteria; order Hyphomicrobiales; family Phyllobacteriaceae; genus Mesorhizobium; species Mesorhizobium sp. WSM4904. The sequence continues at coordinate 1,022,957 of NZ_CP121354.1, forward strand.
CAGAAGACGGCGCGCGAGCCGGTGATGGCGCTGGAGCTGACGGAGGTTCGGCGGGCGCTGAGCTCGCTCGAGCAGAAGGGCCTGGTGCGGCAGGCGTTTGCCTCGCGCGTCGAACGCTACGAGCACCTGATGGCGCAGCGCTTCTCGCTGACCACGCCGCAGATCGCGATCGTCGGCCTGCTGCTCCTGCGCGGCGCGCAGACCGCGCATGAGCTGCTCGCGCGCTCGGAACGCATGGCGCGCTTTGGGTCGATCGAGGAGCTTCGCGACAATCTCGACCTGATGATCGGCCGCCGGCCGCCGCTGGTGCAATTGCTCGAACGCGCCCCCGGACAGCGCGAGGAGCGTTATGTGCATCTGCTGAGCGGCCCGGTGGAAATGACGGCGGTCGCGGCACCGTGGCAGCCGCCGGCGACATCTTCGGATTCCGGACTTGAGGCCCGCGTTAAAGCACTGGAGGAAGAGGTTGCGGCGCTGCGGGCGAAGATCGAGGCGCTGGCTGGGCTATAGCGTTTCAGCACGGTCGGGATAATTGCCAAAGCCGGCGCTGCCCCTCATTGCCCTGCCGGGCATTTCTCCCCGTATAGTGACGGGGAGAAAGAGCTGGCCGCAACGCTGGCGCCATTTCTGCCACGCAGATGGTTGGCGAAACCGACGATGAGAGCGCCCCTCTCCCCGTCACTATACGGGGAGAGGATGCCGGCAGGCAGGTGAGGGGCGGCGCCGACGCCAGATCAGGATGCCAATCACCCAAGCTTCGCGTCGAGCGACACCTTGATCGCGCCGAGCGCCTTCGAGACCGGGCATTCGGCCTTGGCTTTCTCGGCCAGCTCCTTGAATTTCGCCGCATCGATGCCCGGCACCTTGCCGATGAGCGTGATGGCGCTGCCGGTGATGCCGGTGCCGGGCACCAGCGTCACGACCGCCTTGGCGTCGAGCTCGGCGGCCGGCGTGCCGTTCTCGGCCAGGAAATGCGAGAGCTGCATGGCGTAGCAGCCGGCATGGGCGGCGGCGATCAGCTCTTCCGGATTGGTGCCGGATTTGCCGCTCTCGTCCTCGAAGCGCGCCTTGAAGGAATAGGGCGTGCCCTTCAAGGTGCCGCTCTGCGTGTCCAGCGTGCCTTGGCCCTCTTTCAGATTGCCTTTCCAGACGGCGTTTGCGGTGCGGTCCATGAAGTCCTCCTGGCTTGTCGGGGTTCGCCGGCGGGGCGCCGGCGTTCTTCTGAACTATAGCGCGGGCGCGCGGGAAGACCATGGCGCGATGTTATCCGCCCAGGCGGCGCCTGCGAAAAAATTCCCGAAAAAAATGCGCGTGCAAAAATGTCGACTTCCAGAGGGCCTGACCGTCCTGCGGGCGGCCACGGAATTTGCGGCCGATGGAGGTTCAGGATGGACAATCTGTTTTTCGCACTTTGGAGGCGCCCCGGCCACAGGGCGCAGCAGCTGGAAGAGTTCTGGCTGGAACCGCCGCCACTCGGCGTCGGCCGGCTGGTGGCGGCGGTGGCCATCATCGGCGTGGCGGCATGCCTGCTCGACCATGCGGCGGCCGTCAGAGGCAAGGCTGACAGCGTCGCTGTCGCCCCCTATGGTTCATCACAGGAAGGGAACTGACAATGAGATATGTCCTGCTGGTCTATGGCGAGGAGAAAGACCTTCTCGCGCTCACGCCAGAGAGATCGGCCAAGCTCGACGCCGACTCGCTCGCTTACGACAGATTGCTCGACCAACAGGGCAAGCTGATCATCGCGCAGGCGCTGCAGACGGTGAAGAAGTCGAAGTCGCTTAGGCGGCGCAAGGGCAAGCGGCTGGTCACCGACGGCCCGTTCGCCGAGACGAAAGAGCAGCTTCTCGGCTTCGTCATGGTGGAGGCTGCGGATCTCGACGAGGCGCTGGCGATCGCGGACGGCATTCCGCTGGCCGAGCTCGGCACCGTCGAGGTCAGGGCGATCTACGACATACCGGGGTCATGATGCCGTCGTATGGCGATCAGGCACATTAGGGGTTTCTTCATCGCCGCAATTGTCGCGTGTTGAAGCGATGCTGCA